>DATGIQ010000514.1:0-27249 GCA_035295665.1 Gemmataceae bacterium
GGGCCGGTTTTGACTTGGGCACTATTTGAGGCTCAGCAAGTAGTTCACGAGCAGATCTACCTGCTGTTCGTTTAACCCGAATGCCGGCATCAGACAGCCCTCCTTGATTTGCTGGGGATCGCTTACCCATCGGCGCAGCTCGGCGCGGGTATTGGCGACCATGCCGGAGGCGAGTGTCTGCCGGCTCATCAGATGCGTCAGATCGGGACCATAGGTTCCCTTGGCCGGGGTGCCGTTTACGCGGTGGCAATTGATGCACGACTGCGCAAAGAAGACTTCTCGACCTGCGCGCACGGCGGCATCTTCCACCGTCGGTTTCTTCTGATTGTCCAGCCAATGCTGGAAATCATCGGAGGATTCGACGTTTACCCGTAAGAGCATGTGGGCGTGTTGCGTACCGCAATACTCGGCACACTGGCCCACGTAGAGACCCGGCTGGCTGGCCTGGAACCACATCTGATTGGTACGGCCAGGAATCAGGTCCGTTTTCCCGGCCAGGCGCGGCACCCAAAAGCTATGGCAAACATCGGCCGACTTCAACGTCAGGTAGACGGGTCGCGGTATCCCCTCCTCGCTGGCCGGTACATGCAGCTCGTTGGCCGTGATCACGCCCACATCTTGCCCATCGTACTTGTCGTAGATGTACTCCCACCACCATTGCCGTCCAATGACAGTGACATAGAGCGGCTTCGAGCCCGGTGGGGGCTGGTCGGGGTTGACACGCACTTCGAACTCGGTGCGGGTCAGGATCAGGGCCAGCAGAAAGACAATCAACAGCGGGGCGGCTGTCCAGGCGATTTCAATGGGCAAGCTGCCGTAGACCTGCGGCGGCTCGATCGAATCCGCCGTTTGGCCGCGGAAACGAAAAATGCTATACACGAGAACCACTTCGACGAGCAGGAAGATCGCTCCCGTGACCGCGAGTACCAGGATAAAGAGGGCCCGGATCGACTCGGTAGGAGGAGAAGCGGGGTCGAAGATCGACACGTTCTGATTTGGACCCGTTGCGCTGGCGAGCAGGAAAAATCCATGCATGGCGATCCCTCCCCGGTAACGGTCCGCTTACCGCTGGCACATCATGGTCGGAGTCAGCCGGCAGAGGAAGAGTTCTCCCCGAGCTATGATAGTGGCGACACACGATGCTGGCTCTCCATAAATGGGGCCGGTGGACACTGGCCCAGCGCGTATTCCATTTCGTGTCGCGGCGGTTCAGAGGACTGACGCCAAACGGACCATAACCATCCGACCCAATTCTTCCTGGAAGCGAAGATTTCGCCGCCATCGAGAAGAATCTACCCGCACCCTACGGGGCTTTGACGGAAATTAATCTATACTTGGACAACCGAACGTCGCTTCGACTGCGCATCCAGCGCGTGACTCGGTGAGCCGGTTGCGAGCGGCGATTGCTTTTCATCAAGTGAAGGGTGTCTGAGGATGACCGGAAATCCACGATCCCCATGGGTTCCTGGCGGAGGTCTTTGTTTGTTGCTCTTCCTGGCCGCTCCAGCAGGGCTGCCGGCCGAGGAAGAGATTGTCATTGGCATGTCCGCCGCCTTCCAGGGTCCCTCCCGAGGGCTGGGAATTGAGCTGTATCGCGGCGCCATGGCCTACTTCGAGAAAGTCAATCAGTCGGGCGGCATCGCAGGCCGTCGCATCGTCATCAAAGCCTATGACGATGGCTACGATCCGGCTCCCGCGATTGCCAACACGGTACGCTTGATTGAAAAGGACCGGCCGTTCCTCCTCTTCGGATACGTCGGCACTCCGACCGTGACGCGCGTCCTGCCGCTCTTGAAACGGTACAGCGATCGTTCCCCTTATCTGTTCTTTCCGTTTACGGGCGCGGAGCCGCAACGGCAGGTGCCGTACGATGAGTTCGTCTTCAACCTGCGCGCCTCCTATCGAGAGGAAACCCGAGGCTTGGTCGACCACTTCGTCGCGATCGGCCGGAAACGGATTGCCATCTTCTACCAGATCGACGCCTATGGCAGAAGTGGGTGGGACGGTGTCCGCCGCGCCCTGGCCACGCACGGTCTGCCTCTTGTTGCCGAGGCCACCTATCGGCGCGGGACTCCTTTTGACCACAGCCTCCGCGAGCAAGTCGACGTGCTCCGCCAGGCCAATCCGGATGCCGTCATTGCGGTGGGAGCATACGCGGCCTGCGCCGCCTTCATCCGCGATGCGCGCGATGCCGGTTGGGAAGTGCCCATCGCCAATGTCTCCTTCGTCGGCAGCGAAAACTTGCTCAAGCTGCTCCTCGACTGCTGTGCGGCCCGTGGAAAGGATTACACGAAGGACTTGATCAATTCCCAGGTGGTACCCAGCTATCATAACACCCGCTTGCCGGCCGTCCGCGAATACCGCGAATTGATGGATCATTATCATCCCCTCCCCCCCGCTGATGTGTCCGATCGAATCTACCAGCCGATCCGATATGGCTTTGTCAGCTTCGAAGGCTTCCTGAATGCCAAGCTGCTCGTCGAGATTCTGAACCGGATGGGTCCTCAGCTCGACAAACAACGAATCAAGGAAGTGGTTGAGTCGATCCATGACCTGGACCTGGGCATCGATTGCCCGGTCTCCTTCGGACCCCACAAGCATCAAGGGCTGAACGCGATTTATTACACCGTCGTCGAAGACGGCCGCTTCGTTCGCCTCATGGATTGGAATAGGTGGAGACAGTGAAAACGTTGCGTCTGAGTCACAAGGCCCTCGCTATTGTGATCTGCCTGTTTAGCATTACAGCGTTGTCCATGGTTGGATTCTCGGCCTGGGTGCTCCACTCCAATCTGACCAAGGAGTACCAGACCAAGGGAACGGCGATTGCGAACAGCATCGCCGGCTCCAGCGTCGAGATTTTGCTTTACCGAGACGCTTCCACGATCCAGGCCATGATCGATCAGTACCTGGACATCGAAGGGGTCTCCTATGTCTTTGTGGTCGATGCCCAGGGAGAAATCATCTCGCATACGTTCGCGCCCCGGATTCCCGAAATCATTCACCGCTGGAAAGGAAACCGGTCGGAAGCAACGATCCATTCGTTGCACATCCCCGAGATGGGGGACTTCATCGATGTCGTTGCCCCCATCCTGGAAGGACAGGTTGGTGATGTCCACGTAGGGATGAACGCGGGGCTTATCTGGGCCATGACCTGGTCCGCGATCCTTCGCCAGACGGGACTCATGAGCCTCATTTTCATGCTCAGTCTCTTGGCTGCGTATCTCTTGGTTGGCCGGATTTCTCAGCCGCTGAAGCATCTCACCGAATATGCCAGGAAATTGGCGGTGACCGATTCGTGGACCGAGATCGATATCCTTTCGGCAGACCGCAGAGGACTGGGCACCACGGGAGATGAGGTCGGGCAACTCGCCCTGGCTTTCCGCCACATGGTCCAGGAAGTTTCTTCCCGCGAGCAGCGCTTGAAGCGAGCCGAGGAAACCATCCGTCGCAGCGAAGAACACTTTCGTTCTCTGATCGAAAACGTGACCGATGTGATCATCAAGCTCACGAACGATCGGACGATCGGCTATTGCAGTCCTTCGTTCACCCGGGTGCTCGGGTTCCCTGCCAACGAATGGATGGGTCGGACGCTTGACGACCTGGTTCATGAACAAGACCGTGCGCGCGCAGCCCAATCGGTCGAGGCAGCCTTTCAGAATGAGGGGACACCCGCTTCCGGCGAATTTCGCTTGCAACACCAGGATGGCTCCTGGCGGATTCTGGAAGCGCGCCTGAGCCGCTTGCATACAACGCCGGCCGATAGTGGATTGGTCGTCACCCTCCGCGATATCACCGAAAAGAAACGCGTCGCCGAACTCCGCCAGGCCAAGGAAGCGGCGGAAGCGGCCAACCGAGCTAAGAGCGAGTTTCTGGCGAACATGAGCCACGAAATCCGCACACCCATGAACGGCATCCTCGGCATGACCGAGCTGGCGCTGGACACCGACCTCTCGACGGAACAACGCGAATACCTGCAAACGGTGAAGATCTCGGCTGACGCTCTCCTGGGCGTCATCAATGACATTCTGGACTTCTCCAAGATTGAAGCCGGCAAACTCGATCTCGACATCCAGAGCTTCGATCTGCGCGACAGCCTCGCCGATGTACTGCGCACGCTGAGCATCCGCGCCCATCAGAAAGGGTTGGAGCTGACCTACCGCATTTCCCCCGACGTTCCCGATGGACTGCTGGGCGATCCCTTGCGGCTGCGGCAAATTATTCTCAATCTGGTCGGCAATGCTCTCAAGTTTACCGACAAGGGCGAAGTCGTGGTGCATGTCGAACCGGTCGCCCTGACAGCGCACGCGGTGACGCTGCATTTTGCGGTCAGCGATACCGGGATCGGGATCGCGCAGGAGAAGCAACAGATCATCTTCGAAGCTTTCACTCAGGCGGATAGCTCCACCACACGGCGGTATGGCGGTACCGGCTTGGGTCTGGCCATCTCCTCCCAGCTGGTAGCCCTGATGGACGGGCAAATCTCCCTGGATAGCAGGGTCGGCAAAGGGAGCACCTTCCATTTCACGGCCCGCTTCGGTCTGCACGAAAAACCTGCCCAAGCCCGGATCCAGCCGATCGATCTGGAAAATCTGCCGGTGCTCGTGGTCGATGACAATGCCACCAACCGCCGCATCCTCGAAGAAGTCCTGGCGCACTGGCGCATGCGGCCCATAGCCGTGGAAAGCGGCCACGCAGCCATAGCCGCAATGGAGCGTGCCTCGGCCGCAGGAGCATCCTTCCCGCTCGTGCTTTTGGATGCCATGATGCCGGAGATGGACGGTTTTACCGTGGCCGAGCAGATCAAACACAATCCCGCCTTGGCGAAGGCCACGATTCTGATGTTGTCCTCGGCAGACCGCGCGGAAGACAGTGCTCGCTGCCGGGAGTTGGGAGTGGCCCTGTATTTGCGGAAACCCATCAAACAGTCCGAGCTGCTCGATGCACTCTTGATCGCCCTGGGTCAGGTCGCCAATCCGCAGGAACGGACCGAGGTCCCTGCGGATGCTGCCACGCCACCGAGCGTCCCTCTGCGGATTTTGCTGGCGGAAGACAATGAGATCAACCAGGTCCTGGCGGTCCAGCTGTTGCAGAAGCGCGGCCACACGGTCGTGGTCACGAACAATGGCCGGGAGGCGTTGGAAGCAATCGAGAGCCAACCGTTCGACGTTGTCTTGATGGATGTACAGATGCCGGAAATGGATGGGCTCGCCGCCACCGCGGCCGTGCGTCAACGGGAAAAGACGACGGGCCAACATCTTCCGATTGTGGCCTTGACGGCCCATGCGATGAAGGGGGACCGCGAGCGTTGTCTGGAGGCGGGAATGGACGCCTACGTATCCAAGCCGCTGCGGGCCCAGGATTTGTGTGCGGTGCTCGACCGCTTGGTCGTGCGTCCGGCGGCGACGGGGGATCCGGTCGACGCAGTGTTCAATCTGCAAACGACCCTGGACCGCGTCGAGGGCGACCAGACGTTGTTGCAGCAGCTGATCGAATTATTCACGAACCAATCGGTCAAAACGCTGAGCGAGATAGAGGCGGCTATTGAACGGCGCGATAGTTCCGCGCTGGAACGGGCCGCCCATAAGTTGAAAGGGTCGGTAGGGAGCTTCGGAGCCGACAAAGCCTTTGCGGCCGCGCTGCGATTGGAACGCTTGGGGCGAAACTCAGATTTTACCGATTGCCAGGCCGCGTATGTGGATTTGCGACGTGAGATGAGCCGGTTGGAGGAAGCACTGGCCGGCGTAGAGAGTGTGGCATGAAGATTCTGATCGCAGACGATGATGACGTTTCCCGCCTTGCGCTGGGGGCCGCATTGGCCAAACGCGGCCACGAGGTCGTGGCCGCCGTGAACGGCACCGAGGCCTGGCAGGCCTTTCAGGGTGCGGATGTTCCGAGGTTGGCCATTCTCGATTGGCTGATGCCGGAAATCGATGGGCTGGAAGTGTGCCGCCGCCTCCGCTCCTTGCCGGACTTGAAAACGGTGTATCTGATCCTGCTCACCTCTCGTGGAAGCAAGGAATATGTCGTAGAAGGGTTGCGCGCCGGCGCGAACGATTATGTGACGAAGCCGTTCTATCCCGAAGAACTGGCCGCACGTGTCAATGTGGGTGTGCAGGTTGTGGAATTGCAACTGGAGTTGGCGCGGCGCGTCGAAGAACTCGAAGCCGCTCTGCAACAGGTGAAACAGCTTCAGGGGCTTCTCCCTATCTGTGCCTACTGTAAACGAATTCGGGATGATCAAAATTACTGGCATGAGGTTGAGGGCTACATCGGTACGCATGCCGACGTGCGCTTCAGCCACGGCATTTGTCCGGCGTGCTGGACCAGTGTCGTGAAACCGGAGTTCGAGAACATCGGGCTGCGGGTCGAGCAATGAGTGCCGGAATCTTCCAACCAGAAACGTCGATTCATTCCCCCGTTCACAGGACCGCGCGGTTGAGCGGACCACCGTGAACCATCCAGGATACATCATGGCTTACAACCCGCTTGCGGATTGCTTTTCGCTGAACCAGCCCCGGAGTGGCGTGCCTCACGACAGTGGGGAAGACGCAGGAACCGCCGGCATCGAAGACCCGGCTCGTTTGGCCTCTCTGGCGAGTGATCCGCCCGCGCAAATGGCCGCGGAGCCGGAAGCATCCGCAGAGCAGCCGGCCCCCCGCCTCAAGATTCTGATCGCCGATGACGAGCTCCCTTTGCGCCTTCTTTTGGAACGCCTGCTCACGAAATGGGGCCACGAGGTGGTCGGCGTCGACAATGGCCTGGCTGCCTGGCAATGTTTGCAAGGTGCCGAGGCGCCCCGGCTGGCCATTCTCGACTGGGAGATGCCGGGCCTGATCGGGCCGGAAGTCTGTCGGAAGGTTCGCGCCCAGGCCATCACGCCGCCGCCGTACCTCCTCTTGCTCACGGGGCGCGAGGGCATGGAGAACATCGTCACCGGGCTCCAGGCTGGAGCGAATGATTACCTTCCCAAACCCTTCAACCCGGCCGAGCTGCGCGTTCGCCTGGATGTCGGCATCAGCATGTTGGAGCTGCAAAAACTCGAGCTTGCCTCCCGTGAGCTGGAACGGCGAGTCCAGGAGCGCACGGCCGAGCTGGCCCGAGCCCATGCGGACAATGAGCGCTTGTTGACCTCCATCTCATCCATCCTGATCGGCATCGATCCGGGCGGCCGGATTAGTAAGTGGAATCGGATGGCCGAGCGTGCCTTTGCCGTGCCGGCCGCGCAGGTTCTCGGTCAACACTGGGACGAAGTGGGTATCCCCGGGGGGGACCGCGGTCTGACGGAATTGGTGTTGGATTGCGGTCGCATGATGAGCGAGAAGAGGATCGAGAATGTGCCGTATACCCGACCCAATGGGGAACGCGGCTATCTCAACCTGACGATCACGCCCATTCCGCGCGAGGGCAAGAGCACGCCGTCGGATGTCCTAGTGCTGGGGGAAGATCGTACCGAGCAACGGGCGCTGGAGGCACAGCTGGTACAGGCCCAGAAGCTCGAGTCGATTGGCCACCTGGCTGCAGGGATTGCCCACGAAATCAATACGCCGATCCAGTACGTCGGCGACAACGTCCGCTTTGTATTCGATGCCTTCCAGGATCTTCAGGAAGTCCTCCAGTCCCATGCACGTCTGCTGGCGACAGCACGCCAGGGCCCCATTCCCACGGAGGTTCTGGAAACCATGGAAGCGCTCTGGCAACGCGCCGATGTCGATTACCTGGTCGCGGAGATCCCACAGGCTGTCGAACAATCGCTGGAAGGCGTGGCCTCGGTGGCCCGCATCGTGCGGGCCATGAAGGAGTTCTCCCATCCCGGCAGTGAGGAAAAGACGGCCATCGATCTGAACCGGGCCATCGAGAACACCCTGACCGTGGCCCGCAATGAATACAAATACGTGGCCAACCTCGCCATCGATCTCGATGTGAATTTGCCGCATGTGCCCTGTTTGCCCGGAGAGCTGAACCAGGTCATCTTGAACTTGGTGGTCAATGCCGCCCACGCGATTGGAGAACGTCTGGAGAACGAGAAAGAGGGCAAAGGTCTTATCACGGTCAGTACGCACCACCGTGGCCCGGAGGTCGAGGTGCGGATCACCGACACAGGCTGCGGCATCCCCGAAGCGATCCGACCGAAGATCTTCGATCCCTTCTTCACGACCAAGCCCGTCGGGATCGGGACAGGACAGGGACTGGCCATTGCCCACGCCGTCATTGTCCAGAAACATGGCGGCACCATTTCATTCGAAACGGAAGTCGGCAAGGGAACGACGTTTATCCTTCGGCTGCCCCTCGGGAGCGCCAGGACGCAACGGTCCGTAGTTCGCAGTTCGTAGCTAATGGATAGGAGCGGCGGCGTGCTGAACGTGCTCTTTGTCGATGATGAGCCGAAAGTCCTCGATGGACTGCGGCGGATGCTGCGCCCCCTGCGAAGGGAATGGGACATGGCGTTTGCCGGCGGCGGGCGCGAGGCGCTGGCGATGCTCCAGCAAAACCGGTTCGATGTCATCGTTTCCGATGTGCGCATGCCGGAAATGAACGGCGTGGATCTCCTTCACCAAGTGCGGGAGATCGCCCCCCATACCGTGCGCATCATTCTCACCGGGCAGTCCAGCCAAGAAGCACTCTTGAAGGCCGTGCGCGTGGCCCACCGCCAGCTGAGCAAGCCGTGCGATCCCGAGGTGCTCCGAGAAGCGGTGCGGCGGTCGTGCGCCTTGCGACAGTTATTGGGCCAAAGCACACTTTTGACGCTGGCTCTGCGCCTGGAAACCATTCCCAGTCTGCCCAGCCAGTATTTTGAAGTTGTCCGTGAGCTGGAATCGAGCGAGTCATCGCTGCAGAAGGTTGGGCAGATCGTGGCGAAGGACGCCGGCATGTCGGCCAAGATTTTGCAAATGATTCGCTCGGCATTCTTTTGCCAGCGGACGCGAGAGTTGAGCCCGGAAGAGGCGGTCGTCTACCTCGGCGCCGAAACGACCAAGCTGCTGGTCCTGGCCGCCAACATCTTTTCCCACTTCGAGCCAGCGCTGGTGCAGAGCTTTCCCCTGGACGCCTTATGGGCTCACAGTCAGGCGACGAGCCAGTTGGCGAAGCTCCTTGCCAAGACCGAACAGGCTGAGCCTTTGGCGGTGGCCCACGCTGCCATGGCAGGACTGCTGCACGACATCGGCAAGCTAATTCTGGCCGGGTACCTACCGGACCAGTACCGCAGCGTCCTGATCCACGCTCGAGAGGAGCGCATCCTCTTGCACGATGCTGAGCGGCAGATCTTCGGCGCCACCCATGCCGAGTTGGGGGCCTATGTGCTCGGTCTATGGGGACTGCCCGAGGGGATCGTCGAAGCCGTTGCCTGGCACCATAATCCGGATCACTGCCCGGAAACGGCCTTCAGCCCGCTCACGGCGGTCCACGTGGCCAGTGCTCTCCTCCATGAGGGGGTACCGGAGACCGCCTGGGGACCGTGGGCGCCGCTGTGTAACACGTACTTGAACCGTCTTGAACTGGCCGGTCGACTGGAAGCGTGGCGCGACCTTCGGAACCGGTCGGACCGGGGAGAATCGCTGTGAATCCCAAAATCCTCTGTGTGGATGACGAACCGAATATTCTGTCGGCGTTTGAGCGGCACTTGCGAAAAGAGTTCGCCGTCTCTACGGCGCGGGATGGAGCGGAGGCGCTGGAGCTGGTGGCGAAGCAGGGTCCGTTCGCCGTCCTCATCTCCGACATGCGCATGCCGGGCATGAGCGGGGTAGAGCTCCTGGCCCGAGTGCGTCAGGCGGCTCCCGACACCGTGCGCATTATGCTGACCGGAAATGCCGAGCAGCAGACCGCGGTGGAGGCGATTAATGAAGGGCACATCTTCCGTTTCTTGACCAAGCCTTGTGCCCCCGAACTGCTGGCGCGCACCGTCGCCGCCGGTGTCGAACAGCATCGCCTCATCACGGCCGAAAAGGAATTGCTGGAGCAAACCCTGCGCGGCACGATCACGATGCTTACGGAGGTCCTGGAGCTTGCCAATCCCCTTGCCTTCGGTCGGTCCGCCCGCGTCCGGCGTCTGGGAGGCAAAATTGCCCAGCGGCTCCAAGTGGTCGATCCGTGGCAAATCGAGGTAGCGGCGATGCTGTCCCAGGTCGGCTGCATTGCAATCTCCGGAGAATTGGTAGACAAAGCGGCTCGGGGACTGGCTCTGACGCCTCAGGAGGCAAGCCTTTTCGCAAATCATCCGCGCATCGGTCGGGACCTCATCGCCAAGATTCCCCGGCTGAAGCAAGTTGCAGAGATCGTCGCCTGCCAAGACCTGCGGTTCGACGGCGTCGGAGCGCCCGAAGAAGGGAAGCGCGGCAACGCACTTCCCATCGAGGCTCGCATCCTCAAGCTGGCGATCGATTTCGATAGCTTGCGTGACCGGGGCGAGACAGAAGCCGAGGCATTCCAGACGTTATCCCAGCGGCGCGGCTGGTACGATCCGGCCGTGCTGGCGGTGCTGCGGGTAGTGCTCGATGCGGGGATGGGCCACGAAAAGAAAACAGTCCGCGTGGCCGATCTGACCTGTCAGATGGTTTTGCAAGAAGATGTGCTCACCGGCAGCGGAGCACGCTTGGTGGCAAAAGGACAGGAGATTACGCCGCCTCTGCTCATGCGCCTCCGACAGTTTGCGGACAAGGGAGGCATCCGGGAGCCCATTACGGTCCTTACTCCTGCGGTGAGTTGAGCATCTGCACGAGAGGCCCGGGAGTGCTCCGATACGCCTTCCAGTTGTTGCAGCCAGATTAACGGCTCGCGACCCTCATTTGAGGAAATCGGCGAGATTTTGTTGGAAGATCTTGGACGTGGCGGCCAATGTGAGCTGCAGCAGATTCTGTTGCGATTGGAGGTTCACCACGACCTGGCTGATATCCGCGTCTTCGGTGTTGGAGGTCAACTGGCGGGTCTGTAGTTGCATGCTGTCGAGGTGGCTCTGTAGGCCTTGCAAGTTCTGCAAATCGGCCGACTGGGCACCGACTACCTGGAGGATGTTGGTCCGCACGCGGTCCAGCTCCGCCAGCCGCTGGGAAATCGATTGCATCTGATCTGCTTCACTTAATCCGCGCGTGTTCCGCAGGTCATCGCGCAGGGCTTGCAGGACCTGGAAGGCGTCGTAGGTGCCGGTGTAATCCAGGGAGGCCGTGCCTGTAGACTGGATATTGGTGCTGTTGACGTTGGTAATCGCTCCCGTCGTGCCGTTGGTCACCACCTGGTTGCTGCTGAAGTTGATCGGCACCTTGGTGGCGCCGTTGTCCACCGATAACGTCCCGTTCGCGGTGATGGCGACCGAACCGTTGAACCCGGGCGCGATGGCCGATGTATCCAGGTAGACCACCGCGTTGCCCGGTCCTGCGACCTTGAGGTTGGTGTCGCTGGACGTGAAAGCGATCGGAGGACCATTGTCGAGCGACACCGTGCCGCTGGTTCCCAAACCGCTGGTATCCACGATGGTCAGCGTGTGCGTTCCGGCAGGTCCAATGATCGTGTCGCCGGCGGCGGAGCCGCTGCCGGCCTTCACACCGGAAGCCCCGGTGTACGCAGTGCTCGTGTGCTGAATGAGCAGGGTGCCTTGGCCCGTGGCACTGTCTGTCCCGGTCCCTACTGCGGCCCCGGTGGTCCCACCGTAAACCGTGGGGCCACGCTGCTGCGATTGGAAGATTTCCCGGCCCGAGTACAGCGTATCGACCGTCTGTCCCTGGTTGATAATCGTACTGGCACGGTCCGAGGCGCCCTGATAGGTATAGGAACCCGAAGGGCCCAAGGTGAACGGTTGAGTCTGCGTGGCCGTTCCGGAGAAGAGGTATTGCTCTCCATTTTTGGTGTTGGCATCGTTCACCACCCGATTCAGAACGGCGTCCACCTCCTGCGAAAGCGCATTGAGAGCATTCTGATCGTTGCCGGAATTGGTTCCTTCGATCGCCAGTTGCTTTGCCTGGGAAAAGAGCGTGCCCATATCGAGCAACGTCGAGACGGACGTATTCAGGGTCGATTGGGCATCTGTGATGTTGCTTAGGTAGGTATCCAACCGCTGATCCTGGGCGTGATACTGCATCGCCGAAACGGCCCCGACCGGGTCGTCCGACGGCTGCAAGATCCGTTTGCCGCTGGACGCTTGCTGGGTCGTAACCGCGAGCTGGTCGGTCACATTGCGGAGATTGAACAGGGCTTGGTTTACCGACGATTGCAGGGTGACGCGCATTTCCATGGGCCTAACTCGCTTACGCTCCAGAGTCCGGGTGTTATTGGTACGGAATGATGCTGACCAAGTCGGTCAGCATCTGGTTCACGACATTGATATATTTGCTCGTCGCCTGAAACGATTGCTGGTACTGCGACAGGCGAACCATTTCTTCATTGACATCGACGCCCTCGACGCTCTGCTGCTGGGCCGTCAGTTGTTGATTCATGACCTCCTTGGCGGTTTGATCTTGGCCGAGCTGCTGGGTCGTCGTGCCGGCGTCACCGACGAGTCTGGAATAGTACTGCAAGAACGTTTGTGTACCGTTGCCCAAAAGGGGCGTGTCTTGAAGCTTGACCATGTTCTGGATATTCGTTGCATCGCCGGCATCACCGGAGCGCGAGCCGGCAAACTGCTGCGGACTGGTGAGAAGGTCCGGACGGACGCCCACATTGCTGGCCTGATCACCCACGAACAGGGTGTTGATGCCCAGTGCGGTCAAGACGCCGGCGGTATCGGGCTGGGCCGTTGCTTGAACCCCAAATTGGTCGCCGTCATTCACCGTGCCGGCACCCATTTGTACGACCACCCCGTTGAGGCCGGGAAGACTCGAGCCGGGGGAGTAGCCGTCGCCGATGTTGTACGTGCCCAGGACATTGCCGCTGCTGTTTTTTACTTGCAAGCTGAGGTTGGGGCTTACGCCCACGGTTCCCGTACCGACCACAGTAAACGTGTAGTTATCGTTGGCCGTGCCCGTGTAAGTTCCGCTGATTTGCGGCGTGGCAGTTCCCGTCAGGCTGGACGTATCCGGCTGAGTCGACAAGCGTCCTGCGAAGTCGAATCCATAGCCGGGCTGGGCGAGAAGGGAAAGGGTGTTGGTCTGCGTATTTACCACGCCCTGCAAATGAGGAATGCTGCTGAAGGCCGCGGCCAGGCTTTGCAGGCTTTCGGTCGAGGGATCGATGGTGATCTGGTGCGTGGTGCGCTGGCCGGTCGCCTGGTCGGTGATGGAGACGGTCAAGGTGCCAGCCTTGGGCGGAAAGGCGAGCTGGGCGTTAGCCAACGGAGCATTAACGCTGCTGACGGCCCGCTGGCCGTTCAGCTGCGAAAAGGGACCACTCAAAGGGATTCCCGTCGCATGGACGCCGTCCAGGCCGGTGATCAACTGTTGAGTCAACGTGTTCAGGCGGTTTTGGTAATCCGGAATGATGCTATTGCGGACGTTCAAAAACCCCGCGACCTGGCCGCCGGTAATCTGGAGCGGGTGCTGCGCGGCGCCGGCGGTGGAAAGGACGGCTTGATTGTTGGCGTTGACCGCGAACTGCAGGGCCGTCGACTGGTTTCCGATGACCAGCGGCACTCCGCCGGCGAGCACCGTTTCCTGGCCCTGATCCTGATTGATGGTGCGGACATCGACGAAGTTGGAGAGCTGGGTGACGAGCTGGTCCCGCTCGTCGAGCAGATCGTTGACCGTCAGCCCCTGGCTGCTGGCGCGTTGGATTTGGCTGTTTAAATCGGCGATCTGTGGGGTCAAGCTGTTGATCTGGCCGACGATTTGCTGGAGCTGGGCGTCAATCCCTTGTTGTACCTGGGTGATATTTCCAGATAAGCCGTTGATCCCATTGGTGAGGCCGGCCGCGCTATTCATGACCACCTGGCGCTGGGCCGAATCATCGGGCTTGGAGCCCAGCTGCCCCAGCTGGTTGAAAAACTGCGTCAAGAGCTGATCGACCGATCCATCCCCGGACGCGAGGTAACTCTGGAGCTGCTGCATGCTGCCTAACTGCGTCGTGACATTTTGCAAATCGACGTTGTTTTGCATCACGGCACTATCGAGCGGGGAGCTCGTGAAGCGACGGACACCGAGGACCTGTACGCCCGCGCCCACGAGCTGACCATAGGCCTGGGAACGGAGGTCGGCTATCTGGCGGTGGTAGCCCGGCGTTCCTGCATTGGCAATGTTTTGTCCCGTCAGCTCGATGAGGAGCTGGCTGGCTGTGAGTCCCGACAGACCAATTGAAAACGCAGACATCGGGCTAACCTCGCATTTCAAAAAGGACGCCGGAGGCGGTCTCCGGTCGCACGCCGGAGGGGCTGTAGCATCCGCCGTCCACGGAGCCAGTGAGATCGAGAAGGAATCGGTTCAAAAAGCTCAAGCAATGACAGGTCAGCGAAGAGACTTGATCACGAAGCGTTTCGGCCTCACGGGTTTTCTGGCGCAGACAATGCAAGCGCTGCTCCAGATCCTTGGCCGATTCCCAGCGGACATTCCGGATGACAAGCCCTAGATGAACATCTTCCGGAGCCATGCCGAGGAGGCGGGCAGTTTGCCGCCGAAAGTGGTTGCGCTCGTGCTGAGTCTCATTGCGGTGCCGCTCCTGCTCGACTTGTCGTTCGAGTACGGTCTGAAGGGTCTGCGGATCGTTTCTCTGCAGGGCTGCCCACACTTCGCGGAGTCCTTCCAGATTGGCTTGGAGCAGCGCTTCTTCCCGCGCAAGCTGGTCCTGCACAAGCTGGGCAAGGGTGTCGGTTTCGGATGGCGAGACGTTAGCGTGCTGCAGTTCCATCATGGTTGTATCTTGCTGCGAGTTGCTTCTTTACCATGGCACCAATACCCAGGGCACCGGCTTGTGCCAGGTGCTGCCCGAGAAAAAGATCGAACAGACCACCCAGGATGTCGCCACTATCCTGAGGGAACATTGTGTCCGGCTCCAGCGTCTGCCGCATCTCCTTCAGAAGGATCGACAGAAACATGCTCTCGAAGCCCTTGGCCACGGCATCGAGGGCGCGCGAGTCCTTACCGGATTGGAGGCTCGGCAGAACCTCCAGATTCATCCCAAGGAGCAGAGGGGACACCGGAGTACTGAGCGCATCCATGCGACTTTCCCACCAAGTGTAGCTTATTTTGTTGGTCGGCCTGCTCAATTCTTTTTATCGTCAATCCTTGCCCACCTTATCGGGAAGATCGACTCGGGGAAGTCTCCCACTTGAATGGAAAATTCGGTGCCTGTGCGAACAGGGTGTCTGGACCTTTGGATTGAGAGGTCCAGGCGCCCTGTTCGCACAGGCTTTCAGCCAGGATCAGGTCCGCACGGTTTCACTCGATAGCAGCCGGCCCGTTCGAAAGGGACGCGCTCAAAGGCATCATCCAGGTTCATCGTCGTTTCGGCGCCGCCCAGAAAGAGATAGCCGTCGGGGCGGATCAGGCGGCGCACCTTGCCCAGAATGGTCTTCTTGGTCGCGACGTCGAAATAAATGAGCACATTCCGGAGCAGGACGATATCCGGCGCGGGCAATAATGGCCACGGTCCAATCAAGTTGAGTTGCCGAAACTCCACCATGCGCCGAATCTCAGCTTTGAGCTGGAATTGCAAGCCCTGGTTTTCGAAGAACTTTACCAGCAATCGCGCCGGCAAGCCTCGGTTCACTTCCACCTGGCTATACAATCCGGCTCGCGATCGTTCCACCATTTCCAGAGAAAGATCGGTGGCGAGGATCTGCAACTTCCACGATGCGATGAGGGTCGGGAAATGTTCGTGGACCAACATGGCCAGGCTGTACGGTTCCTGGCCACAGGACGCGGCGGCACACCAAACGGCTAACTTGCGATCCTTCGCACGGCGGCGCATCATGTCGGGAAGAACCAACTGGCGCAGCGCCTCGAACGGCTGAATGTCACGGAAGAACGAGGTTTCGTTGGTGGTCATGGCCTCCACCACCCTGGTTTCCAGGCCATTCGACCGCTCGGCACGCAATTTTACCAACAGGCTCGCCAGGGAAGGGAATCCTTCGCGCGCTGCCAGCGTGGACAGACGGGTCTCGAGAAGGTAGGCTTTCCCTTCCTCCAGGACAATGCCCGAACGTTGGTAGACCATCGTTCGGATAAAGTCGCGATCCGCTGGGCTTAAGGACAAGGTTGCACCCTCTGTTCTGTGGCACGGCTCATGACCGAAGCTCTTCCCTTTTGCACACGACGAAGGATTTCGGGTCCCATCTGTCCTAAGGGAAGGACGCGATGGGCCAATCCGGCGCGAGTTACAAAACCAGGCATTCCCCACACGACACTGGTGGATTCATCTTGGGCCAGGACATATCCACCCACGTGGCGGATCGCCTCGCAGCCGCGCAAGGTGTCCTGCCCCATCCCCGTCAGCACAACCACCAGCACATGGGGACCATGCGATTCCGCCACCGAGCGAAACAGTACGTCGGCGGATGGCCGGCAAGAGTTCTCCGGCGGGCGTTGGTGGAGGTTCAGCTTGGCGCCGACGCCCTTCCCCACCACCGCCATGTGATAATCGCCCGGAGCGATCCAAACCCGGCCTGGCACCAGTTGGCCGCCATTCACCCCTTCTGCGACCGTGACCGCCGATCGGGACATCAACCGCTCGGCGAGTAACCGAGTGAAGACTGGGGGCATGTGCTGCACGATCACAACGGGAACCGGGAAGTTAGCCGGAAACGTCGGGATGAGTTCCGCCAGAGCATTGGGACCGCCCGTGGATGCGCCGATAGCCACAATGTCGATGCGGGCCTCCTTGTCGCCGTTGGCTGGGCTTAAGCCGGTAGTGCGTACCGGGCCGGTGCCTGGCCTCAAACCAGGCTGGCTCGTGGAAGAGCGTCCGCACAGCAACTTGATTTTGGGAATCAATTGCTCGCGGATTCGCTCCATGGCCTCGACCACACTGCCGACGTTGGCGGGCTTGGTGACATAGTCGTTGGCGCCCAGGGCCAAGGCATCGAAAGTTGCCGCGGCTCCGCGTTCGGTCTGGGTGCTGAACATGATCACCGGCAGATGCGGATAGCTCTTTCGGATGGCTGCCAGAGTCTGCAAGCCATCCATCTCCGGCATTTCCACATCGAGCGTGATGAGATCCGGGTTGACCTGCGGAATTTTGGCCAGCGCAATTCGTCCCGTGGCAGCAGTGCCCACTACTTCGAGAGCGGGATCGCTGGCGAGGAGGGTGCTCAGCATCCGGCGCACGACGACCGCGTCATCAACCACGAGAACACGGATCAATTTCATGACTCAGTCTGGCTCAACCCCAAGAGGGAAAGTTTCTCAAGGATCACTTGTTTCGTGAACGGCTTCATCACATATTCGTTGGCCCCTGCGGTCAGAGCCTGAGCAACGTGACGCATTTCAGTTTCCGTGGTGACCATCAGGATGGGAACATCCTGATACTGGTTGGCAGCCCGGACAGCACGAATGAAACTTAGCCCGTCCATCTCGGGCATGCTCCAGTCCACGAAAATAATCCTCGGTTTCCGCTCGCCTGTGAGCAGGTCCAGTGCCTCTTTGCCGTTGGTTGCCTCAATCACCTCATACCCCAGACGACCCAGCATGCGCGCCAGAAGCAAGCGGGTGACATCACAATCGTCGATAACCATTGCCTGCATGAATCACTCCCATCATCCGTAGCGGCGTTACGTGTAGCGGCGGCAAATGTCATTGAGCCGTCGCTTGGTTACGTTGCAGATCTGCTCATAGCGCGCCGCAGTCAATCCCAAGCGGTCCTTCGTTGTGTCCAGGGCCGAGACCTCGGCCGGGCTCCACGCTGTCTTACCCTCCATCTGCTTCGCCACGACGTTTGCCAGGTACGTGACGAAACAGATGGCATCATGCCCTTCTTCCGGCGCGTGATGATGCGTAACTCCGCTCACGATCGCTTCGGGCAAATTCCAATGTTGGACAATCAATCCGCCGACCTCCCCGTGGTGGACGGTGAGGATCTCGGACTCAGCCTGGAAGGGGAGCAACCCCCCTTCTTCAGCCGCGCGCTTACACAGCGCGACCAGGTCAGGCGTAAGAAATCGACCCAGCACGAGTTTCCCCATGTCATGCAGCAGTGCGGCGGTGAAACAAAGCGGGGAGAGGGAAACCGTACAGAATTCCTTGGCAACTTCCGCCGCAAGAGCTGCCGTGGCCGAGTGTTGCCATAGTTGGCTTGCCGGGAGCGCATATCCCGGAATGGAATGCTCCAGCATTGGCTGCGTACAAGCTCCGACAGCCAGGCTAAGAATCGTTCCCCCTCCCAGGAGGGTTACCGCTTGCTCCACGCTGGTAATAGTTCGTCGTGAAGCATAAGCGGCCGAATTCGCCACCCGAAGCAACTTTCCGGTCAACACCGGATCGAAGGAAATCACCTGGCTGATCTCCCGGAGATCCGCGTCCTCATGAGTCAGTAATGCGGCCAGGCGCGTACAGCTCTGGGGCAGCGGCTGCAATTCCGATGCGTAGCGGACCAGAGTATTGTGATCGAGCATCCGAACCTCACGGTTGTGCAACGCCCCCGCTGTCCCAGTGGCCCAAGCCCGGTTTTGCTTTGGGGCGATCGAGGATCGGGCCGCTACGGGCGTTTTGCCGCTTCCATCCCACCATCTGCAACGCGAAGAACACCGGTCCAGTTATGCGCGATTGGCAAGGGCCATCCTTCCCTTGGCATTCGCCCGTTCGTGGTTCTTCTTGGGTGGGAAGCCGCCATTCGAGGGACCCAAAGGAGACGGCGCTTCTGGGTTTCTGCCTGCCCTGTGCGCGCTAGCGGTGGAGTTCTGTTTCTCCTCGTAGCAGAACTGGGAAACGAGTTGCTGCAGTTCGGCAGCCATGCGGGACAGCTCGCTGGCCGCTTGCTGGACATTGGCGGCCCCTTGAGTGGTATTCTCGGCAGCCTTGGCTACGGCGGTGATGTTTTCAGCGATCTCGCTACTTCCTTGAGAGGCTTCGCTCACATTGCGAGCCATTTCGTTCGTGGTGGCCGATTGTTCCTCGACCGCGCCGGCGATGCTGCTGGACAGGTCGTTCATCTGGTTGATGACGGCGGTGATTTGCTTGATGGCTTCTACCGCCCCGGTGGTATCGTTTTGGATGGCCTCGACCTTGCGGCCAATGTCTTCGGTAGCCTTGGCGGTCTCTTTGGCCAGCTCTTTAACTTCATTGGCGACGACGGCGAACCCTTTGCCGGCTTCGCCGGCGCGGGCCGCCTCGATCGTGGCGTTCAGGGCGAGCAGATTGGTCTGCTGGGCAATGGAGGTGATGACCTTGATTACCTGACCGATCTCGGCACTCGATTCGCCCAACTTGGAGATCGTGTCGTTCGTCGTGTTGGCCACCTGCACGGCGCTGGAGGCAATTCGGGCGGCTTCGGCAGCATTGGTAGCAATCTCCTTGATGCTGGCACCCATCTCTTCGACTGCGGTGGCGACGGTCTGGACATTACGACTGACCTGCTCGGCGGCGGCGGAGACAACATTGGACTGAGAGGAGGTCTCATCCGCATTCGAGCTCAACTGTGTGCTGACCGACGACAATTCCTCCGACGAGCTGGCCAACGCGCTGGCATTCTGCGCCATGGAGCTGATGCTGGTCCGCAACGTCGCCAATAATTGTCCCAAGGCCTCACCGACTTGACCGATTGCGTCCGAGCCATTGATGTCGACTGCTTGAGTCAGATCGCCTGCGGCGGCGCCGTTGACAGTCATCAAGAGACTGTCGACCTTGGAGCGCAGCTCGTCCGCCTGTTGCTTCTCGCGTTCCGCGGTTTCCTGGATGAGGCGATCCTGGGCGATTTTTTGCGTCACACAATCCCAGGAAAACAGACTCCCCATATGCTGCCCGCTGGTGTCATTGATCGCGGAGACGAGTACGTCAAAGATTTCGCCGTTCAGTTCGCTGCGGCCCCGGTAGGGCAGGTTCCTGGCATCGCTGTAGATCTTGCGCATTGCCACCGGATCGTTGTGCAGAATATCAATCGATTGGCCGACCAATTGATCCGCGCGGATGGGAAGATGTTTTTCCACCTTCTTGAACAGATGCAGCGCGGCCGGGTTGGCATAGGTGATCTTGCCGTCACGGTCGACATAGGTAACGCTGCCTGCCATGCTCTCCAACATGGCGCCGAGCCGTGCACTAGCCGCCGCAGTCTCCAATTGCTCTTTTTGCAGTGCGTCGGCGGCACGCAGTGCGTTGATGGCGTGGTTTAGGGCCACACTTATCCGACCCACTTCATCTTCGGAATCGATTTGGACTTGCTTATTCAGGTCGCCTTTGGCAACGGCCTCGAGAACCCCCACGACCTGGCTCAAGGGAGTAGCAATCAGCGATGAAATCCACCAGCACAGACCCGCGCCAAGCAGAAGGCTCAGACCGATGATGATGAACAACGTGTTGCGCGTTGAGGTATTGGTTGCCTGCGATTCTTCGTATCGTTTCTTGGCAATGGATTCCTTGATGGCGAGGGTATCATTGATTCCTTTGATCGCGTTGTCGAAATACGCCGCTCCAGATGCGGTTGCGCGCACGGCTTCGTCCTTATGGCCTTCCAAGAGAGGCTTGAAGATTTTCTCCTCCCGGTAAGCCGCGTACTGCTGCTCCGCATCTTTGAACTTGTGGTAGACGATGCGGACTTCATCCGCCCGAATCGTGGGCTCGAATTCCGCCTCGGCCTGCCGTAGTTGGCGCTGCAACTCCCGGACTTGCTCGATATCCCCTTCGATTTCGCCCTTCTCTGTCTTCACCAACGCGCGGTAGACGCCTGCACGTTCCTGATGGACCAAGCCACGCATCTTGGTCATTTGCATGCTCGGCAGCAATTGGGTCTGGTAGAGGTTCTCCACGTTGTCGTTTACCGTGGTCATGGAACGAACGCTGAACACACCAAACGCACAAAAAAGGAAGAGCAACGTGGCGAATGCCAGGCCGAGCTTGAACGAGGTCTTGAGATTCTTGAACCATTTCATGAGGGAGGTCTCCTGAGTATCTCACTTCTGTGCATCAGAGAGTTAGTTGACACCAGTTTGCACGGTTGTTTCGATGTCCAGATGAAGCAGCAGCTGGCCTTCGAGCTTGTAGGCGCCCCGGATCAGCTCACGGGCCACGCCATCGAGCGTTTCCGGTGGCCTCTCGAATGACTCCTCGGCAACTTCGACTACATCGCCAATCTCGTCCACGAGCAGGCTCATCGGACCATCAGCCGTGCGCACGACAACATTCATCGGAAGCTGCTCGAACGGCCGCTCACCCAACTCCAGCCGTTGACGCAGGTCAAACGCCGTTACGATTTGGCCGCGTAGATTGATCAATCCCCGGATAACGGGAGAGGCAATCGGCACCCGGGTCATTTCCTGATAGCGGATAACTTCCTGAACCTGGTTGACCTCGACGCCGAAGAAAAGTCCATTGACGTAGAAGGTGCAAAACTGCCGGCTAGTAGTCATGAATAATCCTCCCGCGTACGATGCCTCATGCACAGGAGCCCGGGACAGGCTGCTCGAAGAAACTTGGGTCCGCCACGCGGAGAGCGGAGCGAATATCGAGCAAGTCGGTCACTTTGTGCTGGATGACCAACGAGCCTTGGGTAGCAGCGCAGCGCATGGTGTCCTTCATGGTCACGCTGGCTTCGACAATGTCGAGAATGCGGTCCACGACCAGGCCTACACTTCGGCCCTGCTCGGCAATGACGACTACTTGCAACGGGTCTGGGGCCGAGCCGTCGAAACTGCCGGAGCCGCCAAGGAGGTCGGTCAGGCGTAGGAGAGGCAAAATCTCGCCGCGGTACTGCACGACTTCCTGGCTGTCCGCCCGCTCAACCAAAGCCGCAGGGATTTCTTCAAGGCGTGCGACCGATGCCAGGGGAACGGCCAGGCGCCGGTCCTTCCCCAGCCCCATGAGGAGCAGGGACTGCTTGCTGTCGCGGCGTTCCTCTGCGTGCATGGCCAACTCGGTCAAATTACGGTCACGTACTTCGGAAACGACACCGGCTTGCTGAGCGATGCCGAGCACATCCAGAATGAGAGCCACCCGACCATCTCCCATGATGGTAGCGCCGGCGAAGAGTGGGATGCCTTTGAGATGCGTGCCCAAAGGCTTGACCACGATTTCCTCGGTATCGTTGATTCCCTCGACAACGAGGCCAAACTGCCGGTCGTCGGCCTGGAGCACGACGATGTTGATCACGTCTTGCTCGCTTCTGGGGCGCTCACTGCGCAGCTCACGATCCAAGTGAACAAGTGGAAGCAGGTGTCCCCTCAAGCGGTAGACCGGCGCTCCGTGGATCATCTCAATCCCCTTGCGTGCCTGCTCGCCTTCGAGGCGGACCAATTCGAGCAGACTGACCTGGGGGATCGCGTAGCGATCGCCGCCGGAGGTCACAATCAGGGCCGGGATAATCGCCAACGTCAAGGGGATCTTGATCTTGAGCGTGGTCCCTTTGCGGGGCTCGCTCTGAATGTCGACGGTGCCCCCGATCCGCTCGATGTTCGTCTTCACGACGTCCATGCCCACGCCGCGACCCGAGATATTGCTAACCTTCTCCGCAGTCGAGAAACCGGGCAGGAAAATCAGGTGGATGCACTCGCGATCGCTCATCCGGGCGGCTTGCTCGCGGCTAATGAGGCCACGCTCCAAGGCCTTGGCCTTGATCCGATCGGGGGCAATGCCGGCGCCGTCATCACTGATTTCAATGTTGACCTGGCCCCCCTCGTGAAAGGCACGCAGGAAAAGGCACCCTTCTGCCGCTTTGCCTCGGGTCTTGCGGACTTCCGGCGCCTCGATGCCGTGGTCGACCGCGTTGCGGACGACATGGGTCAGCGGATCTTTGATGGCCTCAATGATGGTCTTGTCCAGTTCGGTCTCTTTTCCTTCCATGTCGATGCGGACCTGTTTGCCACACTGCAAGGCGAGATCGCGCACGATCCGCGGGAACTTGTCCCAGATGTTGCCCATCGGCTGCATCCGGGTCTTCATTACGCCTTCCTGGAGTTCCGTCGTGATGAGGTTGAGGCGCTGACTCGTGCTGAGGAACGTCGCGTCCTTCTGGGTAGCGGTAAACTGGAGAATTTGGTTGCGGGCCAGCACCAGCTCGCCTACGAGGGTCATTAGTTTATCGAGCAAGCCGACATCTACACGGATGGTGCTCTCTGAAACCGTCGTGCTGAGGCGGCTATCTTCTGGACCAGCGGGGTCGGGCTTTTTCCCCGTAGCCGGAATTCCGCTATCCTGGGGCTCCGGCGTTGCCGAGTGCGCGGACTCCGGAGGAGCAGGCGGATTGTCCAGAGCCGCGACGGCCTGCGTCTCGGATGGACGAGTAGTCTTGCTCCGGCGCCGGCGGGTTCGAGGCGGTTTTTCGCCGACGGGCGGCTGCTCCGGAGTCACAACCGGTTCCGTTACTTCTCCCTTTTGGGAACCCGCATTCGCAGCTGTCGAATCAGTACCAGTGCCTTGGTCGGCTGTAGCTTCGGACTTCGGTTGCAGCAGGCGAGTCAGCATCTCGATCAACGGCGCGTGGTCCTTATCGCCATCATGTCCCGTGCTCTCGATCTGCGCAAGCATCTCCCGGACAGCGTCCACCAAGGCGAGAAGGGCGGTCGTTCGTTCTGGGTCCAGACGCATCTCGCCATCGCGGAGCTTACTGAGGAGGTTCTCTCCCACATGCGCGACCTTTTCCAGCCGCGAGAAGCCAAAGAAGCCGCACGTCCCCTTGATAGTGTGGATGGTGCGGAAGACGCTTGCCAGTCGCTCCCGGTTCTCGGGGTTCTTTTCCAAAACGACCAGGTCCTGGTCCAACTGGTCCAGGTTCTCGTAGCTTTCGACGAGAAACTCTTTGATGACAGTCTCGAGTTCAGTCATGGTGCATCTCTCTCACCGCGGCTGGCCCTTCACGGGGCCTCGGGTATCCAGGCTGGCGTACGGTGGACTCGAAGCGGAGACGGGTACGATCGGGTCGCGACGAGGACGTCTACTACGTTCCCGGCAATCGCGCGAGCGATTGACCTGAGCCGGTGGAGATAAGGCGGAGCCAAAATTTGCCTTGTTTGGTTGTGAAATCCAGCCGTTCCACCGCGGCCCGCCTTTCCCCCATCAGCTCCAGTGGTTTCCCGCGCGCGACCGTCGGCAGGGACATCTGTGCCTTGATTTGGCTGCGGTCGAGCTGAGCGGTCACTTCTCCCGCCAACACATTCACCAGCTCCGCTGCTACATCTCCCATGTCCGGCGTATCGAAGGGAATTTCCATGCCGGTAAACTTTTGTGCCAGTGCAGGAGCGGTTTCTTCGGGAAGAACTAACGATAAGGACCAGGGAATCCCACCGACGAACGAGATGATGCCGACCACACAGGGGCAATTGCCGGCGTCATGGCCATTCGCCTGGTGAATCGGCTTCTCTCCGCAGATGACCGAAAAGGTGTTCTCGACTGAAGTTTTGACGGCGTTCGCAACCGCGGAAGGAAATCCTCCGCCCGGCGATCTCGAATCTGTCATGGTGCATCCTCCAAGAAGTTCTTGCGGGGCTTGGCAACGACCAAGGACGAGCAGCCCATGCGTCCTTGTCTATATGCTTTCCCTTCGGGCCCGTCGAATTACCAGAAGTTGGGCCTTGTCGACATGCTTTCTCAGCTTGCTCTGAAGTTCTGCCACGGTGAACGGCTTGGAGATGAACCCATCCGCCCCTGCCTGGTCGAGGGCCTCCTGCACTTTCCCCATGGTTTTCTCGCTGGTGACCATGACCAGCGGAATCGGGTCGTTGTCCTTGCTCTTTTCGTGCTGCCGAACGGCGCGCACAAAGTCAACGCCCGTCATGTTGGGCATATTCCAGTCCACGAAGGCGATGTGAATTTCGTTCGCGATTAGCTTCTCCAAGGCGTCCTTTCCATCCTCCGCTTCCATGAATTCAAACTCTCCCAGGTTCGCATCGGTCAGGGACTTCATGACCATTTTGCGCATGACACCGGAATCATCGATGACGAGGGTCTTCAGCTTTATGCCCATCCCATATATCTCCCGCCAGATGGCAAATCAGGATAGAATCATCAGATATCGATAAACATAGCTCACGAATCGCAGATGTGCCGTATTCACTGCAGGGATAAACGAACCTTCGGATGTGTACGGATGAGCTGGATCAAGAATCTTGCACTTATGCGCGCTGCGGGGTTTGCTGTTTGTTTGGCGACCGTTGGCAGAACTGGGTGAAAACCGCCCGGGTGTGCGAACGACACGGGGGATTAGATCACCACTAATTCCGCATGCAACGCACCGGCTTGCTTCAAGGCCTGTAGGATCGCAATCAAGTCCCGAGGCGTCACGCCCAACGCATTCAGGGCCCGCGCCAATTCAGCCACCGTGACCGTGTGTTCGATGACCTTCAACGTGCCGGTCTGCTCGGTAATCCCGACGCCCGGCCGGGGTACCACGGTGGTCGTGCCGCGGCTAAAGGGGGCCGGCTGGGAGACGACCGGCTCGTTCGTTGTCAGGATCGCCAGGTTGGCGTGGGCCACTGCAACGGTGGATACCTTGACATCCTCCCCCGCGACAATTGTGCCGGTTCGCTCGTTGATGACGACGCGGGCTTCAACATCGGTCGTCACTTCGAGGAGCCCGATCTCGCCCACGAACCAAACCAAGTCCTTCGGAAGGAAGGCCGGCGGCACGATGACCTGGACCGAGCCTGCATCCAGGGTGATCGCGGCATCCGGATAGCGCTTGTTAATTACAAACGCGATATTGTTTGCCGTGACGTAGTCCGGCTGCCGCAATAACAGGCGGAGCTGGCCATTGCATAGGATATTGCCACGGGCCTCGCGCTCCACGGTGGCGCCGCCGGGGATGCGGCCAACACTGGGATGGTTTTTCTGCGCGCTGGCGAGCGGCTGGGCGCTCCCGCTGGGTACGCCGAACAGGAAGCCGCCTACCGACACCGGTCCCTGGGCCACTGCGTAATCGACGCCGTCGGCTCCCTTTAAGGGGGTCAGGATCAGAGTGCCGCCTTGGAGGCTGATGGCGTCGTCGATCACGGAGATGATCACGTCGATGCGGCTACCGTGGCGAGCAAACGGCCCAAGATCAGCCGTGACCATGACGGCGGAGACGGTCCCGGAACGATAGACGTTGTCGGCCCGGTCGGCGGAGTTGATGCGCGAAGCAATCTTGAAGCGCGCGAGCATATCGACGGCAACCTGCTGGGTAAATTGGCTGCGGCCGCCGGTATTGTCCAAGCCCACGACCAACCCAAACCCCACCAGTTGATTGCTGCGTGCCCCTTCGATATCGATGATGTCCTTGATGCGCGCACCGGCCCATGCCGGGTTCGGCACCCCCGACGCCACGATCAGGCAAAGGACCAGCGTTCGGAATCGGTTCTCCATGGAGGCTGCCCATACGTCATTCGGCTGCACGAGCCTGACGCGCCAGCGAAAGGCTTCGCGAGCGCCTCAGGCTTGTTCGCCAGCAACACCTTGCACGATCCTATTAGAATGGCCAGAGGACGTTCATGATCTTGCCCAGCCAGCCATTATCCTGATAGGCGGACTCCTGACCCCGCCCCTCATAACTGACCGCAAAGTTGGCGATGTACTGCGATTGGATCACGTTGCCCGGGCCAATATCTTGCGGCCGGACGATGCCGCGCACATGGAGCGTGCGCTCTTCCTTGGCGACAATACGCCGGCGGAATCCTTCGATCACCAGGTTCCCATTGGGCATGACGTCCACGACCAGGACCGCCATCTGATCGGTGAAGCGACGGTCGATCGTGTTGTTGGCCGTGCCGTTTAGCTGCCGGGTCGTGTCGACTTCTCCATTGAAGGAGGTGGCGAAGTTGTGGCTAAGGTTTTTCCCCTGTGAAAACGCCCCGGCGAAGTTCCAGATGGCATTTGTCTTCGTGTCCTTCTCCAGCTGCCGTCGTTCCATGCCCTCGAAAGCGGTGGTTTCGCGAACGGAAATAGTGAGAACATCCCCGACACGGCGGGCCCGGGTGTCGTAGAAGAGGTAGGCCATATTGGGGTCGCGTCTCAGCCACATCGAGTCCGCTCCGGCGCCGGTTGCCATGACGGCCAGGAGAAGAATCCCTAACACGATGAATCGATATTTCATGGGGTCCCTCCCATCGGGTGTCTTTCCGCTTGCTCCTGCCCAGGGATCCATCGCTGTTCAGTAATCGACCTCCACCAGGGACCGATCGACGACACGGCCCAGGACAATGCTTTTGGAGTCCACGTTGCGGACGCGAATCGGCTGTCCGGGGCTGCCATCCTGGAGCGCCTCCCCCAAGGCGACAACCCGCAA
>DATGIQ010000515.1:0-17302 GCA_035295665.1 Gemmataceae bacterium
CTGTTGCGGGACATGGGGCGAACGGACGAGGCACTCGCTGAATATGGCCGCCTAATCCCCGCTCTGGAGGCATCGTGGCGGATGGAAGAGCGAAACTCGTTTTTCAAGACACTGCTCTGCGGCGCTTATTCGGGGCGCGCAATCACATTTCTCCTGGAGAGTCAGTTCGGGGAAGCGCTTGCCGACGCAAAGCGAGCCTTGGCGACGGACTCCGGATCGGTGCCCCAGTTCTTCGAATTCCAGATTGCGTTCATCCGGGCACGCATGGCCAGTGGGACCGCGGATTTCCGCGCTCCGTATGCGGGTGCCGTTGCGGTGGCGGACCGCCTTCTCCGTACGGGGGTGTTTCCCGGCGGACATCTTTATACCTTCGCAGGGATCTATTCGCGAGCCGCGGCCGCGGCAGCAAAGGATGAAGCCATTCCCGCGGCCGAGCGCTCGGCCCGAGCCGAACGCTATGCAGCCCTTGCCGTCCATCTCCTCGCCAAGGCCCATGCAGCTGGCTTTTTCGTGCCGGCGGGAAGGGTCGAGCAACTCCGGACCAACGCCGAATTCGATCTGCTCCGTGGCCGTTCGGATTTCCAGAAGCTCTTGGCGAATGTGCTGGAGAAGCGTGGCTCGACTTGATCCGACGATGGAGCCGCCTGATAATTCAAGTCAATGTCCAAGATCCATGACTATCTCGCTGCCTTGCCGAGGCAGCGCTGGCGCGAAATCCAGGACCGGCTCGAGGAATTCGAGTCCGCCTGGGAATCGGGCCAACCGCCGGATTTGGATACGTTCGTCAGCCAGCAAACCACCGACCGGGGCGCGGTGCTGGCCGAGCTGGCCCACATTGACCTGGAATACCGCCTGAAACGGGGTGAGCCGACTCGTGTCGAGGATTACCTGAAGCGCTTTCCCGAATTGGCGGCCGATCGCCACAGTGTCCTGGAGCTCATTCTGGCCGAATGCCGGCTGCGCGCCCGCCAGGATCCCCGCTTGAAAACCGACGAATACGTATCTCGCTTCCCCGACTTTCGGCAAGAGCTGGCGGATCCACTGTTGCCGCTCCATCCTCGCCTCGGCGCCCCGACGAGCAACCCGGTAATGCGGGCCCAGCAAGGATCGGCGCGCGAAGGAACTCTTGCGCCGGGCCCAGGAGTGCGGCTGGGCAAGTATCTCCTCCTCGAGGTGGCCGGCCGGGGCGCCTGCGGCGTGGTCTACCGGGCTCATGATCCTGAGCTGGATCGCATCGTGGCCGTCAAGCTTTACCGGCTCGATCCGCTGGCCACCGCGGCGGACAGTGAACGCTTCTTGCGCGAAGCGCGCAGCGCCGCTCAACTCCGGCACCCCCACATCGTGAGCATCTACGAGACCGGCCGCGATGGCGATGTCGTCTACCTGGTTGGCGAATTCATCGATGGCCGCAGCCTGGATAAGCAGTTGCGGGAAGAACGATTGTCCGCACGGCAAGCGGCGGAACTGATGAGCGGTGTGGCGGAAGCCGTGGACCATGCTCATCGCATGGGGGTCGTTCACCGCGATCTCAAGCCGGCCAACATCCTGTTAGCGTCCGTGATCCGTAGTCCACAATCCGAAGCAGGCGACCACGGACCACAGACGACGGATTACGAACTCATTCCGAAAATCACGGACTTCGGCCTGGCCAAGCGGGAAACCGGCGACAAGACCCTCACGGCCACCGGTGAAGTGCTGGGCACGCCGGCGTACATGTCGCCGGAGCAGGCCCGCGGCGAATCCCATAAGGTCGATGCCCGCAGTGATGTCTACAGCTTGGGCGTCGTGCTCTATGAGCTCTTGACCGGCGAGGTTCCGTTCCGCGGCACGCCGGGTGCGGTCTTGCGTCAGGTCCTGGAAGACGAGCCTCGTCCGCCGCGGCGAATTGATGAAACGATTCCGCGGGACCTGGAAACCATCTGTCTGAAGTGCATGGAGAAAGAGCCGGGACGCCGTTATGCCGGGGCTCTGGCCTTGGCCCAGGATCTGCGCCGCTTCCTGGCCGGCGAGCCCGTGCTGGCCCGGCCGGTAGGTCGCTTGGATCGGCTGGGCCGCTGGTGCCGCCGCAAGCCGGTGGTGGCCGGACTGGCGGCTGGGCTGGTGGTCGTCTTCTGCGCTGGGTTTGTAGGCGTCACCTGGGAGTGGCGGCAAGCCGTGCAGAGCTCGACGGAGGCCCAGGAGCAGCGGGTCCGTGCCGAGCAACACTTGCAGAGTCTGCGCGAGGCCGTGGACAAGTATTACACCCGGGTCAGCGAGAATCAGCTCTTGCGCGAGCCCAGTTTGCAGCCGTTGCGGAAGGAGCTGCTCGAAGCCGCTCGGGACTACTATGCCGGTTTCGTCCAGGAGCACGAAAACGATCCCGCCCTCCGCGCCGAGTTGGCCTGGGCCTTGTTTCGCCAGGCGGGCATCACCCGGGACCTGGGCTCCCCCCAGATCTCGGTCGGACTCTTCGAACAGGCGCTCGCCATCCAGGAGCAACTGGTACGCGCATCCCCGGAGGTCGAAGCATACCAGTTCGCCTTGGCGGCGACGCTCAACAACTTGGGCAGCTTGACTTACGTCCTGGAGGAATCGGAAGCGCGGTATCGGCGAAGTCTGGCCCTCTTTCAGGACCTTGCGCGGCGGTTCCCCGGCACGGCTGCCTACCGGCATGGCGTGTACAGCAACTACAACAATCTCGGCCTTCAGTACGCGGTTGCCTGGCAAATTGGTAAGGCCGAGAAGGCGTACCAGGATGCGATTACTACCGTGCAGAAGCTGGCCGATGAGGAGCCGGGGAACCCGAATTACCAGACGGACTTGATTCGCAGCCTGATGAATCTCGGCGACCTGTGCCGGCTGAGCGGTCAACTGAAGAAGGCCGAGATTCATTTCCAAGCGGCCCTGGACCTCAGCGCGCGCTTCGTGAAGGAGCATCCCGGCGTCTCGTCGTTCCAACGCGCATTGGGAGGCAGTTACATTAGCCTGGGGCTCGTGAAGCTGACCGCTCAGCAATGCGTCTCGGGGGAGGCAGCGGCGGCGCAAATGGCACAAGCCCGCGCCACTCTGGAAACGGGGTTGGTCCATCTGCGCCAGGTAGCCCGCGACGGTCCCAGCGTGACCGCCTATCAGCACGATCTGGCGTCTGCCTTGCTCAATTGGGGGATCTGGTGCGAATTGAACGGCCAGTGGGTGGAAGCCGAGAACGCCTTTACGGAGTCGTTGGCGCGCTTCGACAAGATACCATCCAACTATGACCTCCTGGCGCGACGGAATGGCAATCGCGAACTGTGCCATCTGGGTTACGCCGGCTTCTTGCGAGATATCGGGCGAACCGACGAAGCACTCGCCGAGTACGGCCGCCTGATCCCCTCCCTGGAGACAGCGTGGCAAAACGAAAAGCGAAACCTTTACGCCAAGGTGCTGCTCTGCGGTGCTTATCTCGGCCGCGCAGACACCTTCTTCTTGGCGGGCCGATGCGCAGAGACTCTGGCCGATGGGGAGCGCGCGATGGCCACGGACGAAGGGCTGCTGCGGCCGCTCCTTGAATTTCAGCGCGCGTTCCTCCGCGCACGGATCGCCGGTCAGACAAAGGATTTTCATGGCAACTATGCGGGCGCAGTTGGGGCGGCCGAGGGCCTACTCCGCTCGGTGGTGCTTAATGGCGGGGGCCTCTGTAGCCTTGCCGGGACCTATGCGGTGGCCGCGGCCGGGGCCTCCGGGGATCAACGACTCACTCCGGCCGAACGAACAGCGCGAACGGAACAGTACGCGGCTCGTGCTGTCCTGCTGCTTACCAAGGCGCAAGCGAGCGGTTTTTTCATCCCCGCCGGCCGGCTTGCGCTCCTCCGCGAAGGTGCGGAATTCGAGTCCCTGCGTGCCCGTCCCGATTTCCAAAAGCTCCTGGCCGAGGTGCAGAGCGCGGCTGCAAGCGATGACGAATAGTCAGGGGACACAAGCCTGAAGCGTCAGCAAGGGAAGGGGTTCTGCGCTTCCATCGCTTGCTCTTCAGGCTTGTGTCCCGGAGTTGCTGCGAGTGTGGTCCGCGCCCTCTCAGCCGCCGTTGATGCTCAGAAAGACGCTGAAGCCCTCATTGCGGAGAAGGGAATTGCTGCCCCACGGCTCGCCGCCGATGGCAAAATGATTGGCCGCCAGCAGCACTTGGTAGACATTCTGGATGGTAGAATTCGGCACCCCGAACGCCGCTCCGTTGAAGCCGATGTTCACGTTGTAGGCCCCAAGGCCGGCGGCGTTGACCAGGAAGCCATATTGCTGCCCGGTCGTACCGCCCAGCGATTGCGTCGTGGCAAAGACTTCCAAGGCGGTGGCCAGCACTTGCGCATCGAGCTTCAGCGTGTTCTGCTGCGTGAACAGTCCCAGGTAGAAGATGGCCACCTGCGCATTGGTGAAGCCGCTCAGATTGGGAGCGCCATTGCTGCCGCCATACAGGTTGGGCAATGTCATCGCCAGCCATTGGCCCACCGTTTGGCCACCGGAAGTGAGCCCTAACCGGCGGATCAACTCCTGGCCGAGCAGACCGGCCCACCAGCTCGTCGGCTTGGTCATCTGTGCGGGAATCGGGAGTCCCACTGTCGTAATCGAAACCGGATTCTGGAGTGTTGTCGGGACCCCTTCATGGTTGATCGTGAGGCTGATCGTGTAGGAGCCCGCGGCCGCATACGTATGCGTGCCGCTGACCGTGAAGGTGCCGTTACTGACGGCGAGCGCACCGGTCGTGGCGGGGGTATTATCGCCCCAGTTGAGGGTAGCGGTGTAATGCGTGCCGTCATTCGCTTCCGCGCCGCCGGGATCGGTGAACGTGGCCACGGCACCGCTAAACGGAGCGCCGGCGGGGGCGTTGACCGCGACCTTCATGGCGATAACCGCCGGGTCGGAGACCTGCACGGCCACGCTGACGGTGTTGGAGGCGGTGCCGGCGTGCATGACCTTCACCTTGACCTGCCCGGAGAGGCCATCTTCCTCGACGTAGCGATGGCTGCCCGAGACCGTGAAGACGCCGTTGACTGGGGCGGCGAGGGTGACGTTGGTGTCGCTGATGAAGCCGTTGCCGTCGCCCCAATCGACCTGGACCGAGTAGCTGGCCGGCGGCTGCGGCCCGGCGGGATCGGTGAAGGTAGCCAGCGTTTGTACGGTGGAGGTCTGCCCTTCGGCGGCCGTGAAGGGACCGGTCGCGGCCGTGGCAATGACCGCGCTGCTGCCGACCGTGGTGATCGCTTGCGCCGCGTTGGGGAAAGGCTGCCGGTTGCCGACGTGGTCGGCGGCGACGCTGAAAAACGCGTAGCTGTGGCCGAAGCTACCGTTGAACGTGGCCGAGGTCTGGGTCGTGGCCAGCAGAAAGAGCACAAATGGTCCATTGTCGGTGGAAACAAACACATCAAAATAGGCGATTCCAGAGCCCCCCACATCGTCCATTCCGGACCAGCTCACGGTAAATGTCGGGGCGTTCGTGACCGCCGGGAGTGGGTTGACACTGCTGGAGGGCGGCAGAGCGTCGATGGTGTTGAAGATTTGCACGGTGTTAATCGGCGCATTCTGGTCGAACACCACAGTCGCCTGGGCATTGATGACCGTGCCGGTCTTGTCGGTTGCCTTGGGCCGGACAAAGTAGGAAACAAAGCCCTCCCCCCGTCCGGTGCTGTCATCCGGCGGCAAGAAGCCTTCGAGCGGGTTGCCGAGCGGTACATCGAGCGTCGTGGGGTCGATGGCCGTGAAGATCCAGGTGATCACGCCGGTCAACAGGTCCAGACCGGCACGGATGTCCACAAACACACCGAGAGTTGCCGTCGCATCCACGCGGGTGCTGAACGAGCTAAGTCCCGCCGGCACATGGATCACGAAGTTCCCAAAGCCCATGTCACCCAGCTGGAAGGTGCTGCCGTCGAGGTTGGGGTCGAGATGCTCGGTGACCGTGACGGTCTGAGCCGGTGCGGTGGCGGAGGACTGGTTTTCGAATTGAACGGTGTAGGGCATAGCCTGGGCTGGGTTGACGTAGTTGGAATCTCCGTAGCCAGCCGGCCCGACAATCGCGTTGGGGTCGTGAGAAAAGAGGTGGACAATGAACCAGCAAAGTTGCGCCGCAATCAACCCGGCCAGCACGGAAGCGACGAAGTTTAGGCCCGGAACCGGAACGAGGACAAAAGCCAGGAATGCGGCCGTGCCGCCCACGAGGATGTCGCAAAGGATGTGCAGGGCCGCGTTCACAATGGCCTGGGCCCGATCGTCGAAGGTGTGATCGTGCCCTTTCTTTTCGATGGTTCGATTCCCGTAGACGCCGGAATTGGTGCTATCGGTCGGATTGGTGGTCAGAGCCTGCCACGTCGGTCCATCCAGCAGGACAGCAACCACTTGGCCGACCTGGCCAATCTTCACGACGCGGCCGGCGTTCGCCCGTACTACCGGTGAATTCGCTATAGTGTTCCCAATGCCCTTCAGCGAATTCTTTACGCCATCTCCCACGACAGTGGAAACTGGAATGGAGCCATCGGGGGCACCCCCACTGGTGGGGCCGGTCGGAAGCTCATTGATGCCCAAACCTTTGAGTTTCCCCTGTAGGGCCAAGAGCTTCTGAATCGTGTTGATGCTCGATCGGATACTGGAAACAGTTTGGTTCCACGGCAGGTTTGCTCCATAAGACCCCGGGTCAGGGGGAATAGACTGCGCCCCCGCGTCCTGAAGTGTCTGGCCGAGAGCGCGGACAGTCGTCCCCACTTTGTAATCCATCGTATTCGCCCACGTTCCTGGATTCTTGATTGGCTGGAGGCCAAAGAATTTCGTCTTGTTGCGGTTAAACTGTTGGAGAAGCTGGAAGACTTCTTCGGGGCTGAGGTCGTCCGTCCCGCCGGGGTCAACTTGGCCGGGAACCCTGTTACCGGCGTAACGATACAGGTTCGTATCCCCCCCAGAGATGCCGATCGGGTCCGGTTGCAGGAAGCGGCCGAGGCGGGGATCGTACCATCGGTTGCGCATGAAGTAGGTGCCCGCACCGTCGTCGAGCACGCCATATTGCCCGGAAAACGTGAACGGCTGGGCAGTAACTTGTCGCAGCACCGATTTCTCGCCAAATGGGAGATACGAATACGAGTCCTGGATGGTGCCGCTGCTGTCGGTGATCTGCCCCGTGTTGCCAAACGGATCGAAATGATAAAAACTCGTCATCCCGGAGGAATCGATGCGCTCTGTTGGGCCGATCGCCTCGACGTAGTGGGCGATGAGCGTCCCGGAGCTGTTGAACTGAGCGACCATTTGGGAGAGAGCTGGATCCACCAGCTCACGAACCGTTTGTCCGTTGTGCGTGCTTCCGATGCGGTTGCCAAGGGCGTCGTAGGTAAACGTGTACTGATCCGTCGGCGTGGTGATCCCCACAAGATTTCCAAGCAGATCGTAGGAATAGGCGGTATCACCTCCCGGGCCCGATTGCCGGATCATATTCCCGTTGGCATCGTAGGAAAACCGTAAACTGCCAGCGGTCAGATATTGGTCCAGGACGTTGCTCTGATAGGTTGTCGTCCCGGAAGCATCGGTCTCTGAAATGCGATTGCCGTCCGCATCGTACTGATAGGAGATCGTCTGGCCGTTGGGGAGCATGGCGGAAATGAGTTGACCGCTCCCGTCATAGTTGTAGTTGGTAACTCCGTCGTTGGATGTCACGGAGCGGACCTCGCCGAGAGCGTCGTAGGCGAGCTGGAACTGGGAGAGCACTGCTCCGTTCGGCCCGAGGTTGAGCAGGCGCACCAATTGGCCGACCGCGTCATAAAAGTACTGGGTCACGGAGCCATCGGCCAAGGTTTCGCTCTTGAGTCTTCCGATGGCGTCGTAGGTATACGTAACGAAGACATGGCCGTTGCCATCATCGACTTGGGCAAGTCTGCCGAGCGCGTCATAGACAAAGTGCTCCATGAATCCGGTTTGGTCGGTCTGTGTCGTGGGCTGGCCAGCCGCATCGTAAGTAAACTGCAGCGAAGTGCCATTGGGATAGCTGATCCTTGTCATGCGGTCGGCCGCATCGTAGGTCATCGTGGTCGTTCCCGAAGGGCCGCTCGCAGATATCTGGTTCTGGTGAGCATCATAGGCGAAGTGGATCTGAGACCCATCGGCGAGGTCTTCTTCCGTGAGAAGACCATGGGCATCGTGGACGAATCGAACGGTGTGCCCGGCGCGATCCGTCGTTTGGGTCGTTTGGCCGAGGGAATCGTAAGCATAGGTCCTGAAAGAACCATCGGGAGCTGTTTCGGTCACGAGGTTCCCGTTCGAATCGTAAGCGAGGCGATCGGTATTGCCGGCGGGACCTGTGAGACTGAGAAGATTCGCGAAATTTGCAGAAAACGTCATGGCGACATTTTCACCGTCGGGACCGACCATGTGCAAGCTACTGTTTGCGTCCTGGTATTGGCTTACGAAGCTGGGACCCAAGGGACCGGTCTCCCCCACCAGTCTGCCGAGAGAATCGTAGGCCAGATCGGCATAGCTGCCCAAGGCATCGATCTCGCGGGCAACCTGTCCTACATCATTGAGATCGATTTCGCTCGTGGCGCCAAAGGCATCCGTAACCAGAGCCCGTCCGGTGCCATCGTAGGCGTAGGTGACTGCCGAAGCGCCACCGTCCAGGCTCAGGTGGGCCAGGCGACCTCTGGCGTCGTACTGGAAGAACTCGTGCGTACCGTCGGGGAACGTGATGGAACTCACGGCATGATTCTGCGCGGGGGTCCCTGTCGTGAGGTACGTGTAGGAGGTGGTGCCGGTCGGATCCGTGACGCTCAAGAGCTGCTGGCCGCTGGCATCATAGCTGAAAATCGTCTGCCGTCCCACAATATCCGTCAGGCGAACGAGGTTCCCCTGGGCGTTGTAAGCCATCGTGGTAGTCTGCCCGTACGGATCGGTGATTGAAACAAGCCGGCTATTCGAATCGTACGATCCTGTGTAGCGGTTGCCGTTGGGATCCTGCGTAAAACTCCAGAGGCCGTCCGGGCGGAAAACATCTCTTGTTCCGTCCTTCTCCAGCAATTGGAGCGTGCCGTTGACCAAGAACAACTGGGATGTGCTCACCGGATCGAAATTCTGATAAGACCCATCTGGTTGCTTGGCGAAGAGCTGAACGGTATTGGCGTCGGTGATCGTGACGTCCCCGGTCGACGGGTCTGTGGTTGCGGCCCAATGGGTTGGGTCGGGCCACCCGAAGCCCAGCGCCCCCGTTTGGTAGCGGTTACTGATCGTGCCGAAGTTGTCGGCGAGTTCCAGCTCGAACCGCACCATACGCATGGCGTCAACCGTCTGCACCGCGAACTGGCTCAAATAGCTGGCCAGCCGATCGGCGACCGCCTGAAATTGGACATACGTATTGCCCATATCCGCCATGAAATTGGCCACGATGGCGTTGTAGGCGTCCGGAGAAACCGTCGGCGGCATCAGCGCCGGCAACAGGCTCCCCCAGTCGATGGTTTCAAGCCCGGCGGGGGAATCGAGGTGGTACCCTGCCTCCGAGTTGGTTGTGCCTTGCGTCTGGACCGTGATGGTGCCGTGCGCACCCGGAGGGAGGACACCCGCAGGTCCCTGGGGGTTGGTCGCGAGAAGGAACAACGTCGACAGTGGAAAATTGTCTTCCTCGGGCAGCTCGAGGGTGGCGTTGTCGGCCGTCAGCAGCATGATGGGGGCCGGCACATCGTTGTTGCCGACGTTTTCGTAGTCGATCGTGATGGTCGTGGTCGCCCCAGGCTTGTCGTTGGCCGGATGACTTACGTGGAACTCGAACATTCCGGGCGAGCCGGTCGTGACCTGTACCATCTGAGCTGCGGTCGAAGTGAGGCCGTGGTCGGAGACCACGACACGGTAGGATCCCAGCGGCACTCCGGTCAGGTCAAAGGTCGCGTACAACGTGTTGGCATTGCGGAAAAGAAGTGCGGTTGGGGCCTGAGGCGTGCCATTGGGACCAATCAAGCTCATGGTTGTTGCGGGCGTGAAGCCGGCACCCGTGACGGTGATCGTCAGAGGACCCAGGTTTGCCGCACGACTCGGCCCAACCGAGCGGACTCCGAACGCGAGGGCCTGGGATGTCAAGGTGTAGCTCTGCCCGGCCGCGGCCCCCTCCCGGCCGTGCAGTAGGAGGTAGTAGTGCCCCGCTTGCGCCTGTTGAAGCTGAATCTGCTGGCTGTTCTGGTTCGGTACGAAGGCTACCTGGTCATACACGTCCTGTGTAGGCACATTCTGGAATCTCTCGTAGAGTTCCGCCTCGTTGGCCAACGCGAAATTGCCTGTCAGGACGACGTCTTGGCCTCCGGATATGTCGATTCGGTAATAGGCATCTTGGCCGTTGGCAATCATCCCCGACACGCTGCCGCCCAGAGTCAGCACCGGCACCGAAATCAGGATCGTGTTGGGCGACGCCGCGATGGTGTGGGCCCGGTTCGAATCGGGAACCTGCAACCCACTGTCGACCACGACGAGGACGTGATAATTGCCGTCGACGATTCCCGGCAGCGGCCCGGAGTAGACGGCATTGTAGGTGCCGCTGGCGGCGATGCCGCCGGCGTGCGGCACGCGACCGATCAGCACCGCGCTCGGATCGAGAGTGGTACCGGAGGACAAGTACAACGAATCGGTCCAACTCCCCGAGAAGGCCACGGGGGTTTGATTGTGAACCTGGAAGGGAATCATCACATTCTGACCGACTACCCCAGTAGCCGGGGGGGTGATCGACGATGGCGCCAGGTCGATACCGATGGCCGTGGCGATGGTGTTGACCACGAAGTTGGTGACGTTGAGGACGGCCGTGAACGATGGCGCCAGGCCGTTCAGCATGGCGAAATTGCCGGTATGGCCGCCGGGGAAGCTCATCACCGGGAAACTTTCTCCGGGCGCCGGGCCGAACCCGTTGACGACGGTCAGGTTGAAGGTGCCGCCCAGCGTGGCACTCCCCGTGGCGTTGATTTGCCCAAACAGGCCGCTGCTCGGCAGGCCGCCGACCTGCTCGTTGAAGATTCCACTGCCGGTCTGCGTGAAGCTCCCGGCGACGCTCAGCGTGCTCCCTGCACCGACGGTCAGCGTACCGCTGTTGGTCAGGTTGCCGCCCGAGGTCAGCGTAGCACCCGCCAATAAGCTGAGGCTGCCGGCAGTGTTGGTCAAGGTTCCGGCCAGGGGCGTGAAGCTGGCCCCGGCTCCGCTCAGGACCACGCTGCTGTTGTTGGTTGCGATCGGGCCGTTGAAGGTGAAGGTCAAAGCCAGGCGCGCTCCATTGAGAATGTTCCAGCTCCCCCCGCTCAGCGTCGTTCCGGACAACTGCGCCACCTGACCGCTGAGGGTCAGGATGCCGCTGTCCACTTCCACCGTGCCGGTGTTGCTGACGGCCACCGGGATCGTAACGTTTCCGGGGCCGCCCGTCATTTGCAGCAGACCGGCATTGGCGATGGAACCGGGAGTATCCCCTGGCTGCGTGACCTGGGCGCCGGGAGCAAACGTGAGAATACCGCCGGGCTGGTTCTGGAGAATGGTGTTGTCGCCCAAGGCGAGGTTGCCGGTGGAGGTCACGTTCACGGTACCGGCGTTGGGCCAGTTGGTACCGGTTTGCACCGTACCGCTGACATTAATGACGCCTCCGGCCAGGTTCGCCAAGGGACCGCCCGCGGCATAGACAAGCGGACTCTGAAGATTCATCGTGCCCGCGTTGAATGCCTGGCCAATGGCGTTGATCCAGTTTGCCAGAGGGCCCACGGTAAGCACAGCCCCCCCCCGGTTATCCAGCGTCCCAGTAGAACCACCCGCGGGTCCGAGCGCGCCGAGTGCCAGCGTACCGCCCGTCTCGGCCACGGTGCCTTTATTGATCCAAGTGCTGTTCCCGGCAAACGCCCGGCTGCCCGGGCCCTCCAACGACATGGTGCCGGTCCCATCGTTCGTAAGGGCGCCGACCACCCCCCCGCTCAGCCAATGGACCGTGCCGCGGTTAATGAACTGGCTGGTTGCATCGATGGGTAATCCCGCGAACTGCCAGGTCATAGTCCCAGTATTGATGAATGTGCTGTTGCTGATGATCGCTTGGCTGCTAAACCCTGGCGGCACCTGCATGTCGCCCGCATTGGTGAGCGTGCCTGGCCCGGCGAACGCGCCGCCTTGCCATTGGAAAGAGCCGGCCGAGAAGTTCAACATGGCCGAGTCGTTCGCTGTCGTGCCGATCTGGATGGCCCCCTGAATAAACTGCACCTGGCCCCCGCCGGAGCCGGTGCAGTTGCCGGTCATGACAATGCCAGCGTTGGGCACCAGTTGCACGACGCTGCCGCTCGCCACCGTAAAGGTGGCCCCTGCGAAGTGATCGGCCGCGAGGGTCGAGATGATGAAGAGCGTGCCGGTCTGCACGTTGATCGTGCCCGCCTGATTGGAGAACGGCACGGAGATGCTCGAGGTGCCGCTGCCGGCCGACTTCTCGAGGGTGCCGGAGTTGACCAACGTTTCCACCTGGCCATCTACGCTGGCGATGCCGACATCGCCTTGGAAGTTGATGATCCCGCTGGCGTCATTCTGCAGCGTTGTCCCCGCGAAACGGAGGTCCAATCCACTCGTGCCCGTCACGGTCAGCGTCCCGGCGTTTTCGAACAGGAACGGCACACCAAAACCCAACTCGATGCCGCCGGCGCCGCCGCCGTTGCTGGTCATGAACCCCGTAGCCGTATTGATCGCCTTGCCGGGGCCGATCAGGAAGGACCCATCCTCCAGCACGAACATACCCTTGGGGAAGTTGAAGCTGGCCGTGTCGGCGGCGGCCGTGCCGATCTGGATGGTTCCCAAGGAGGGTACCTGTACCTGGCCGGGGCCGGAGCCGGTAAAGCTGCCGGTGGCCACGATCCCGTCATTGGCCCCTAATTGCAAGATGCTGTTGCTGGCCACGCTGAACGTGCCCCCCGTGAAGACCCCGGCCGCGGTGGTGGAGGCGATGGCCAACGTGCCGGATCGAACATCGAGAGTGCCATTCTGGTTGGTGAACGGCGCCGAGACCAAGAGCGTGCCGGCGCCGCCCGATTTGCGAAACGTCCCTGCATTGCTAACCTGGCTTGCTCCGTTGAAGGCGTTGTCGTTTTGCAGGTCCAGCAAGCCGCCAGCCTGATTGGTGAATGCGTGGCCACTCATTTGCAGGGCACCGGTTCCCACCGTCACAATCCCGCTGTTGGTGAAATCACCCGCGGCGATGAAGTTCTGGCCGGCCAGGATGCTGAGTCTGCCGCCATTGCTGGTCAGGCCGTTGATCTTGGAAAATACGGAGTTGGGGCCGCTCAGCGTAACGGTGCCCTGGTTGGCGGTCAGATTCGGTGCCGAGGCCAAGTCCAATGTGGCATTGTTGGCCGTCCAGCTGCCGCCCGTCAGCGCCGAGCTGGTCGCCTGGCTGATGGTTCCGGACATGGACAGCGTGCCGGAGTCCGCCTCCACAACACCGGTGTTGTTCAGAGCGAGGCCGATGGTGGAAGTGCCCGAGCCGGCCGATTTCTTGAGGAGGCCGGCGTTCGTCAGCGTGCCGCCGCCGGTCAGGCCGCTGTCCGCCTGTAGGTCGTAGATGCCGGCGGAGAGGAGATTCAGCGCGGCCGAGACATTCAGGCTGCCGCTACCGGTTTGCGTGATGGTGCCCGTGTTATTGAGAATGACCTGCAAGCTCTCGCCGGAGCCAGTGAGGTTGAGGGTGCCCTGGTTGGCCACGCTGCCGCTGCCGGTCACCGTGCCGGCCGACCATGTGTCATTGCCGGTCAGCGTCAGCACGCCGTTGGTCGTCAGCGTGGCATTCCCCAGGGTCAGCGGGCCATCCATTTCCGAGTCAGCGCCCAACGTCAAACCGCCGGCGGAGAGAACAAGGGCGTCCTGGCATTGCAGGCTGTGTGCCAATCGGCCATCGCGGACAGTCACCGTAATCCCCGGCACGTTGATGGTGACATCGTCGGTCGCGGAGGGCACCTGGCCGGTACTCCAGTTGCTACCCACGTCCCAAAAACCGCTTTGATTCGACATCCAGCTGACGGCCGACAAGAGGATGCGGGTCTCCAGTTGCTCCACCCAGGGCCGGAAGAAGACCGGCCGCCGGCGAGAGGTTGCTAAGCCTTTGTCTCCCTTGGCGTTGTGTCGGCGGAAAGATCGGAAGATCATGGGGAATAATCCTCTTTACGAAGGACCGGGGTGGCGACGATCGCAAGTCGCCTCTATTGCTTCAATCAGGAAACGACGGCCAAAACGACACCGCAACGGCGGAAATCTTTTGTTAACGGCTTGTCGGGGGCTCCGTGGGAGCGGGGCTCGGCTTGAAATGACCCGGATGCTGCCGGATAATTGAGACACGTGGCAAGCGTGCCCAGCAAAGGGCCAGTATGGAACGGGAGCAGGATTTTTCGGAATTGATGCACCGTCTGCGGTCCGGCGATGATACTGCCGCCGTGCAGGTCTTCGACCGCTTCGCCCGCAAATTGATTGTCTTGGCCCGTGAACATATGGACGATGTCGTCCGCCGTAAGGTCGATCCCGAAGAAATCGTGCAGTCGGTCTACCGCAGTTTCTTCACTCGGTACCGGCAAGGACATTTCGAGCTGGTGAACTGGGACAGCCTGTGGGGGATGTTGACGACTTTCACCATCCGCAAATGCATCAACCGCGTCGAATACTTCCATGCCCAATGCCGCGATGTCCGCCGCGAATTCCCCCTGGACAAACGCGGGCCCGAGGAGAGCTACCCGGCTCCGTCCTTGTTCGACCGTGAGCCGACGCCCCTGGAGGCGGCCATCCTTTCCGAGGCGGTCCAGCAGGTGATGACGGATCTCGAAGAGCGGGAACGGCAGATCCTCGCCCTGCATCTGCAAGGGTATACGGTGCATGAGATTAGCCCGGAAGTGGGCCGTTCGGAGCGCACGGTGCAGCGTTTGCTGGAGCGAATTCGCAGACAGCTGGAAGCGCTTCAGTTGCCCATACCCTAAAAGGGAAAGCAAAGGCTAGACGCGCGCCTAAAAAAGAAAGGAGGAAAGGAGGATTCGGCATGAGCTCGGAAACGTTGCCGTTCAAAACGGAACTGAAGCAGATCTTGCACATCATTGTGCACTCGCTCTATTCCCATAAGGACGTCTTTCTCCGCGAGTTGATCAGCAATGCCAGCGATGCCATCGATACGATCCGGTTTCAAGCGCTCACGAAGCCGGAGCTCCTCGAAGGCAACTCGGACTGGAAGATCAAGATTATCCCCGACCCAGAGAAAGGGACCTTGACCATCTCCGACAACGGCGTCGGCATGTCGAAAGAGTCGATTGTGACCAATCTTGGCACGATCGCCAAATCGGGCACCCAGGCGTTTCTGGAAAGCCTCAAACTGGCGGACGTCAAAGATCGGCCGGAACTGATCGGCCAATTCGGCGTCGGGTTTTATTCGTCGTTCATGGTGGCCGACCGTGTCACCGTCCTCTCACGCATGGCCGGCCGGAAGGAAGATGGCGTGCAATGGGAGTCCGACGGACAGGGAGAATTCCGCGTCGAAACGATCGAGAAGGAGTCTCGTGGTACAGACGTCATCTTGCATCTCCGCCCCGACGATAAGGAATTCCTCGACGAATGGCGGATCCGGCAGCTCGTCAAGAAGCATTCGGACTTCGTGGAACACCCCATTGTGCTGGAGGTGGAGCGCGAAGATGAGCACAAGGAGAAAAAAAAGGTCGAGGAGATCCTCAATTCCCGCAAAGCCATTTGGCTGCGGCGCAAGTCGGAGATCACGGCGGAGGAGTACAACGAGTTTTACAAGCACATCTCCCACGATACGGACGAGCCGGCCAAGACGATTCACTACACCGCGGAAGGCGTGATCGAGTTCCGGGCTTTGCTGTATCTTCCAAAGCACAAGCCGTTGGATCTCCTGTGGGGCGATTCCAAGAAGGGGCTGCACCTGTATATCCAGCGTGTGTTCATCATGGACGATTGCGAGGCGCTCTTGCCGCTCTATTTCCGGTTTGTCAAGGGCGTGGTCGATTCTCCCGATTTGCCGCTCAACGTCTCCCGCGAGCTGCTCCAGCAGAGTGCCCCTCTCGAAAAGATCAAATCCAACCTGGTCAACAAAATCCTTGGCACACTGGAGGAAATGAAGCGAAAGGACTATGAGGCCTACGTGCCGTTCTTCCAGGAACTGGGCGTGTTCTTGAAAGAAGGGGTCAGCAATGACTGGTCCCATCGCGAAAAATTGGCGGACTTGCTCCTCTTCGAATCGACCAAGACCGAGCCGGGCAAGTTCACGTATCTCAGCAAGTACGTCGAGGAGATGCCGAGCGAGCAATCCGAAATCTACTACCTGACCGGAGAGAATCGGGAGCTGATCGAACACTCTCCCTATCTCGAATCGTTCAAGGCCAAGAGCCAGGAGGTCTTGCTCCTCACCGATCCGATTGATGAATTCGTGGTGCAAGCGTTGCCGTCGTACAAGGAGAAGAAGCTGAAGGCAGTCGATCGTGGGACGGCGGCCGACGAGGCCGTGGATGCAGAAGTGTCCCAACGCTTCCAGCCGCTGCTGGATTTCTTGAAGGGGAAGCTCAGCGAGGTCAAGGATGTCCGCCTGTCCAAGCGGCTCAAGGAAAGTGCAGCGTGTCTGGTCGCCGACGAAGGCCAAATGGGCGCCCATCTCGAACGACTGATGCAACGCCTGAATCGCGATCAGCCAGTGCCGGTGTCGAAACGGATCCTGGAGCTGAATGCGGAGCATCCGACGGTGAAGGCCATCGAAACGCTCTTTGCCAGGGATCCAAACGATCCGCGGCTCGAATCGTATGGCCGGCTCCTCTACGAGGAGGCCGTGATCGCGGAAGGCTCGAAAGTGCGTGACCCGGCAGCCTTCGCCCAGCGAGTGAATGAATTGCTGGCGCGCGATGCTTCCCAATGACGCCGGTTGGAGTCTGTCCGTGGCCAGGATCGGGTAGCGCGCCAACGTGATTCCGAGTGATCCCGACTGGGAAGCCTTGAAAGCGACCCGGCGGAGCATCCGCCAGGGAGACGCCGTGCGCGCAAGCGCATTCCTCAGCGTGCAATGGCATGAACTGTGCGGTGACAAGACCGTTGGGTGACAAAACCATTGCTCCGATCAATCTCCGGTAAATTCTCCAAACCCTGACCGAGAAGAAGATCTCGTTTGTCTGGACCGGGGCTCAGGCAATCGGCGGTTGGACCGGCCGGCCCAGGGCTACGAAAGACGCCGATCTCCTGGCGAAACCGGGCCGCAACTTGACGCGAGCCGTGCATGCCATCAAGGCGTTGTATCCACACCTCGAAGTCCGCGAATCCGTTGGTGTCTGTGGCTTCTTTGTGTCGGGTGAGAAGGAAT
>DATGIQ010000516.1:0-2265 GCA_035295665.1 Gemmataceae bacterium
TTGCTTTGCCAAGGCCCCGGCGTCCGCCCCCAGCGCACTCACGCGATGGATCAGATAGCTCCGCACCCGTGGATCGGGGCTGTGCGTGAAGAGCGGCCAGACCTTGGCGGGCTGGTTCATCCTCAAGAGGGCCACCGCCGCATTCGCCTGCCTGTTCGCCAGCGTTTCTCGTTTGTCATCCGAGGAGGGCAAGTCCGCTGGCAGTTTTGTGTCGATCACGGCGGTCAGCAGGGGCAAACCGTGCTCGGCACGATCCTTGAGTTTCGGATAGATGACGGCGAACTGCTTCCCATCGGCGTCCATGAGCAGGTCGGCCAAAACCTGCGGCTGGTCGGCAGCGTAGTCGGCCAGCAGGTTCGTTGCCAGTGTGCGTTCCGACGCGCGCTCCGCGCTGCGATCTCGGAAGATGTTGGCCAGCGGAACAAGCAACGACCTCTTCACGGGCCGGAATACCTCGCTCCACTGGCCCAAGTACACTGGGTTTTCCAGCACGAGGTTGTCGACCAGCAGAGGGCCGCACTTCGACCACTTCCCACTCTCCGGGTCATACTTCGCCAGCGCCGCGGCCGCCCGCAGCCGTTGGGAGTCCTTGCCTTTTTGCGGCTTTTCGACCACTGCCCACAGTTTCTCCAGCAGATCATCCTTGTGCGCGGCCAGAGCATCACGGATCACCGGAACTTCGTGCGGTTCGGCGTCAAGCAGCCGATCATAGAGGTAGCTGACCTGCGAGGCGTCCACCGGCAAAAGAGCGAGGCTGGCGTGGAGTTTCTGCCGGGATTTGTCCGCCGCCTTGTCGTTTTCCTCACGAAGAAGCGGGTCGGTCCACTGGCGATAGTCGGCCATCTCGCTGACCACTCCCGGCACTTGAGCCGTGTCCGCATCGAGCAGGCGTTGAACGAGCTCAGCCGCATGTGTGGCCTTCCGCTGCTCCACGACCTGTTCACGGATTGCCAAGCACGTGACGGTGGCGACGGCCAAGAGCAGACCCAGAGCCATCCCCCGTACTGCATGATACTTGCCAGCCCTCGCCATCATCTTCTTCTGCGGCGGTGTCCAGTTTTTCTTCTGGGTCCACCAGCGGATCGTGCACCACTGCAACAGCGATGGCAGTTGCCGGTTCTCCGGGCGGGCGTTCCACACCGCCGCCCGATCCGCCAGTAGCAGCTCGGCCCGGCCCCGGCGCGTCTCCTTCTGCTTCCGCGTCAGCCATTCGCGCAACGAGTGAACCAAATAGTCGTGGGTCAGTTGGTAGTAACGCAAGGATGAAGGATGCAAGGATGAATTGAACTGCTTTTCCGGTTCATCCTTCACCCTTCCGCCTTCATCCTTTCCTTCCGGGTCGGTTGGCGTAATCAGGCGAAGTTCATTGTCGAGAATGCGGATCAGGTCATCGAAGTCTTTGGGACGGCTGCCATAGCCCGAGGCTTCGAGCAACTCCGCATACGAGCGCATGTGGCCCTTGATGTCCGTGCCACTTTCGGGCAGCAGGGCTTTCAGAACGGCCCTGGCGGCTTTCTGATGATAGCGGTGTTCCGGCGGAGCCGTGGCCGTGCTGAAGGTCTCTTCGAGGAACGTGACGCCGACCCCTTCCGTGCCGCCGACGGCTTTCAGGGAGGCGGGCGTCCACGCCTTACCCTTCATCATCTCTGCAAACAGGGCCAGCCGCACACAGATGACTTTACCTTCCTGGGCCAAACCGGAGACGGCCTGGGTCAAGAACTCCTTTTGCTCTTTGCTCGTGTCGCGGGGGTTCTCAGGAAGTTTGCCGAAGGCCCGCCCGAATGCGGCCAACACCTTGCGGGCGTGATCGGTATCAAAAAGATCTACCGCTGCCGAGGTCTGGCCTTCAAGAAGGCGAACCTCCAACGCGCGCATGAAGCGGATCACGGCCATCCAGAAATCATCTCGCACCATGACGATGCACTGGACCCGTCCCGCGTCGCACTGGCGCAAAGCTTGCACCAGTTCCCCCTCACCCCTACCCCTCTCCCCCGAGGGGTGAGGCGTAGGGGTGAAGGGCTTGGCGTGCAGCCATTGCTCGAACTGGTCGAGGACGATGACCACTTTCTTGCCTACCGGGATGCCTTGCCCTCGGCGCAGTGCGGCGAGCGTTGCCTTCAGACTCAAGTTGTCCGGCAGGAGAGGGCAGCGCGTGCGAAGGCCATTCAGCAGGCGGGTTTCGGTTTCCAGGGCGGTGCCTTCCACGTAAATGGCGATTACGTCTTCGGACAGGCGGGGGAGCAGGCCCGCCTTCACGAGCGATGA
>DATGIQ010000517.1:0-11945 GCA_035295665.1 Gemmataceae bacterium
GGGCCGCCCCAAAGAAACGCTTCGGTTTATGCAGGGCATTGGCATCGACGCCGCCGGAAAGGATCTTGCCTGAGTGGGGGATTTCCGTGTTGTAGGCACGGGCCAGGCGAGTGATGGAGTCGAGCAGAATGACCACATCCGTGCCGTACTCGACCAGCCGCTTTGCCTTCTCGATCACCATTTCGCTGACCTGGACATGCCGGCTGGCCGGCTCATCGAACGTGGAGCTGATCACCTCGGCACGCGGTCCTTTGACGGTGCGCTCCATCTCGGTCACTTCCTCGGGCCGCTCGTCGATCAGCAGCACAATCACGTAGCACTCGGGGTGATTGCGCAGGATGCTGTTAGCAATCTTCTGTAAGAGGATCGTCTTGCCGGTGCGGGGTGGAGCGACGATCAAGCCGCGCTGCCCTTTGCCGATCGGAGTGACCAGGTCCATGACCCGCATGTTGATTTCCTGCGGCTCGGTCTCCAACATCAGTCGTTGATCGGGGTGCAAGGGCGTCAGGTCATCGAAGACGACCTTCTGCGTGAGCAGATCAGGATCGTGGTAATTGATCGCCTCGACCCGGAGGAGGGCAAAATAGCGCTCGTTCTCCTTGGGAGGCCGGATCTGACCTGCCACGACCGCGCCGGTGCGTAGCCCAAAGCGACGGATCTGGCTTGGCGAGATGTAAATGTCATCCGGACACGGAAGATAGTTGTAATCAGGGCTGCGGAGGAAGCCGAAACCGTCCGGCAACACTTCCAACGTGCCTTCGCCGAACATCAAGCCGTTCTGCTTGACCCGCTCCTTCAGGATTTTGAAGATCAAATCCTGTTTCTTAAGCCCCGTGTAATCGCTCAGCCCTTCTTCCTTGGCGATCTTGAGGAGCTGTGGCATGGTCATTTGTTGCAGCTCGCTGATATGCGTGCTGCCCCGCTTAATCTCCTCATAGCGGTTATTGATTTCGTCATCGATGGCTCCCGCGTCTGCGCTAGAAGTCCCCTGCGGCGGACTCGTCGCCAGGGTATCCACCGCAGCGTCGTCCTCCGCAACTCCCGCGGTCTCGGCGGCCGGGACATCGGCCTCGCCGTTGGAGGCTGGATAGTCCGTTTTGGTCCGGGATCGGACTCGTGTACCCGTTTCTTTGCGGCTTTTGGCTTCAGCCATGATCATCATTCTCCTTCGTCGAGCTGGCTCAAGAATCGCCTCGATACGCACATTCGGATGGTTCATTGCCATTGCGATCAACCATCCACAATTGCCAGTCGAGACGGCCACGCTGGGGACACCGAAATGTCTCCCGATGGGTGCTCCGCGCAGCTAGCGCCAGCGGTAGGCATCACAAATAGGAATGTTCGGTTTCCGTGAATTCCCTTGGTTCTATCAGTACCGTCCACCCTCGGCCCCAAAACCGAGAGGGACCCGTTCGAAGCGAGCCAGGCGGTGGCTACCAGGTTATTCGCCATTGCGGTTCGAGATCTTGGCGATCCCCCATTGGCTCAGCAGGTCATCGACTTGCCGGGCAGCGTGCTCCGGGGCGCCGGAGTTATCCACCACGTACTCGGCACGGCTCACCTTGTCCGTTAGGGACATTTGCATCCGTTCGCGTTTTTGCACCTCCTTTGCCGCCCAGCCACGCTGTTCCTTCAAGCGCCGCAGCCGTACCGCGCGGGGGGCGTGAACATAGACAATCCAGTCGCACAGCCGATCCCAGCCTGCTTCCAGCAGGACCGCCGCGTCCAGCACGATCAGCCGGACCTCGCTCCGCCTTCGTGCCGCAGCAATCGCTTGGCGAATTCCGCGCTCAATCGAAGGAAAAACGAGTGCTTCCAATGCTCGCAGCTCCTTGCCATCACCAAACACGATTGCAGCCAAGCGCCGCCGACTGATCGTTCCATCCGGTTCGAGGACCTGGTGACCCCACCGCCTGACCACGTCGGCCCGGATTTCCGGTTGGCCCAGGGCTTGGTGCCCCAACTCGTCGCCGGAAATCACCGGGGCGCCTCGTTGGCGGAACAATTCCGCGATCAAGCTCTTGCCACTGCCTATGCCCCCAATCAACCCTACCACAGGGATCAAGGGGATGGGGCACTGGGTCTGCCAGGGGTTGTGCATGGCCGGTCAGAGTACAGCGTTTTCACTGCTTCACCATCTCCACACCTTCCACCTCTTCTACATCCAGCCAGTTGGGCCCAACGGCGACATCGACCTTCAAAGGCACATCCAGCCGCAATTTCCGTTCCAGCCGGGTCGTCATTTCTTCGCACACCAACGGCACGAGGCGATCCACTTCCTCGGGCGGGACCTCGAAGACAAGCTCATCGTGAATCTGGAGGAGCATGCGGGCTTTGAGTCGGTCCTTCTGCACACGGCCGTAGATGTTGAGCATGGCCATCTTGATCAAGTCCGCCGCAGAGCCCTGGATTTCCATGTTAATCGCTTCGCGCTCCGGCTGATTACGCTGCTGGTACGTCGAATCAGCCCGGATTCCGGTGATCTCGCGGCGTCGGCCCAGGATCGTACTCACGTACCGCTGCCGCTGGCACGCCGCCAAGAGCTTGGCCTGGTATTCCTGGACCTTCGGGTACCGGGCAAAGTAGGCGTCAATGAACCGGGCTGCTTCGTCGCGTGCAATCCCCAGCCGCTCGGCCAGGCCATGGGCACTCATGCCATAGACCACGCCGAAGTTCACAGTTTTGGCCATCCGACGCATCGCGGAGTTCACCTCTGGCTCGGCGACTCCAAAAATCTGGGCAGCCACCGCCGTGTGGATATCGCGATCCTCGGCGAACGCACGCCGAAGGGCTTCATCCCCAGAAAAATGGGCGAGCAAGCGTAGCTCGATCTGCGAGTAGTCGGCCGTCAGGAGCCGCCATCCCTCTGCCGGCAAGAACGCCTGCCGAATTTGCCGGCCCTGTTCGGTGCGCACGGGGATATTTTGCAAATTCGGATCGCTGGACGAGAGCCGACCCGTAGCTGTTACCGTCTGATTGAACGAAGCGTGGATCCGCCCTGTCGCCGGGTTCATCAACTCCGACAGCGCATCGACGTAGGTGCCTTTCAACTTCGCTATTTGGCGATGTTCCAGAATCCTTTTCGGCAACTCGTGCCCCAAGAGCGCCAGCCGTTCCAGGGTTGCCTGGTCGGTGCTCGCCTCCCCGGAGACGCCGGTCTTCCGCTGGGTCGGCAACCGTTGTTCCTTGAAGAGCACTTCCCGGAGCTGCTTGGGCGAGGCAATATTAAACCGGCGCCCTGCCAAGGCGTAGATTTCTTCTTCGATCCCCGCCAACTGCTTGGTCATCTCCTGGCTCAAGCGCTGCAGTAACGGCACGTCGATGCGGATTCCATTGAATTCGAGTTCGGCCAGCACGGCGATCAAGGGGACTTCCAGTTGTTCGTACAGATCGCTTAAGCCGGTTTCGCGAAGCTCGGGCTCCAGCCGTTCTGCCAACCGCCAGGCCATGTCTGCGTCTTCGCCGGAATACTCGGCCACCCGTGCCGTCGGTACCTGGTCCATGGTGATTTGGTTTTTTCCCTTGCCGATCAGGTCCGTGATCGGAATCACCTGGTGGTTCAAATAGCGGCTCGAAAGGTCGGCCAGGTTGTGGCTCCGCTCTCCAGCATGGAGCAAATAATCAGCCAGCATCGGATCCCCGGCGACTCCTTGAAGGAGCACGCCGTTGGCCCGCAGGACCAGGAAGTCGTATTTAATGTTCTGGTTTACCTTGGCGATCTTTGGATCTTCGAGCACCTTCGCCAACTCGGTCAGTGTCCGCTCCAGGCCGAGCACGGCTTCGCCCTTGGGGCCGCGAACCGGTACATACCAGGCCTCGCCGGGCTGCCAGGCAAAGGCGAAGCCGACAATCTGCGAGCGAATGGGATCTAGCCCCGTGGTTTCCAAATCCACGGCAATGCGCCGTTGCTGTCGAAGCTGGCGGAAAAACTCCGTGAACTTGGCCTTGGTATCCACCAGATGATACTTCCCCTGGCCCGAGGAGCCCAGAGAGCCGGCCGGTGCATTTTCCGCAACATTAGCGCCAAAAGGGAAAAGCTCTCCCTGCCGCAGGTGGTCGGCAGCCAATTGCCCGTTGTCGCCCGCCGATTCCACGCTGACGGAAGCCTCCGGTGTCTGACGGCGGACTTGATCGGCGAAGCTGCGGAAGCCCCATCCCTGGAACAATGCCAGCAGGCGCGGTGCGTCCCACTCGCGCAACCGCCACCCCTCCCAATCGATCTCCACCGGGACATCCGTGGCCAGGCGTACCAGCTTGCGGCTCAACTCGAGCGAGCCATTGTCGATTGCCTCGCGCAGATTGGTTAGAATCGCAGAACGAATCTTGTTTTTGGAGGGCGTGGCTCCCTCACCAGACCGGCACTCCGCGATGAGTTGATCCAACGTACCAAAATCGGCAAGGAGCTTCGCTGCGGTCTTGAGCCCGATGCCCCGCACGCCCGGCACATTATCTACGGAATCGCCGACCAAGGTCTGAAGATCGACCACCTGCTCTGGCCGAATCCCCCAGTCGTGGAGCAATCCTTCTCGGTCCAAGAGCGCGTGTTTCCGCAGGTTGAAGAGCCGAACGTGGTCGTTGATCAATTGTCGGCAGTCCTTATCCGTGGTGCAAACGAACACCTCGATCCCTCGTTGGGCAGCCGCGGTGGCCACGGTCGCAATGACATCGTCGGCTTCGAATCCGTCCACCCCAAGCACGGGAATTCGCATGGCCTCAAGGGCCTGGCAGATAAGCGGGATCTGCGCGTGCAGATCATCCGGCGCCGGCGCACGGTGGGCTTTGTACTCCGGGTAGAGGGCGTCGCGGAACGTCTTACCCGGTCGATCCAAGACCGCCACGAGGTAGTCCGGTTTCTTCTCCGTGCGGAGATAGAGCATGTCGCGGGTGAAGCCGTACAGGGCGTTCGTCGGCAAGCCGGACGGGCTGCTCATTTCAGGGATCGCATGAAACACCTGAAAAATGAGCGAGTGGGCATCCACCAGATACATGCATCCGTTCGCAGAGCCAGCCGGCATGGCGGAACCTACCCAAAACCAAGAACGTATATCAGCAGTCGGAAGGGTCGTTTGCTTCGCGCGGATTCTCGGACCACTCATCCCCATCAGAACTGGACGATACCTTCCTCCGTCAACCGTCTCCACCGGGAGAGAGTAGAGTACGGCGAGCATCGAGATGGAAGGACGGCAAGCGCCACCAGGCCCGTGACCACGATGACGTCACCCGGTGAGCAAGCTCATCGCAAGGTCGCCCTAGCCGCCCCGGCCAGTCATGGGACAACGGTGCAAACCTTGAACAACCCTGTGTGGATATCTGGGTTAGCGAGTACCTACTACCCCGCTGCCGAAGCCGCGCCTTCAGGACAAGCACCGGTCACCGCTCTTGGAAGTCACCGGATTGAACCGGGACACCGTGATAGGCAACAGACGATGCCGGAATGTCGCTGACTCGTCAACTCTCACGCAAGAGCCTCTCGGACCTATTCCTCTTTCCCAGAATGGACGAAAATGCGGAAAACCCCTGAGGGAACAGGACGTGAGCTCGCAACGGGAGGACGTAAGCACTCTAACTAACCGAATCTTAGACCTGCAAAAGTACGCTGTCAAGATCATTTACACAGATGAGGCCAATGGCCAGCCGGCCTAGCGCGAACGCCGGGTCCCGTTAGACCGGTTTTGTGGGATTTTGCTCCTCGCTGACGCGGGGCAGAACGTCTTCACGATCCATGTGCGCCCGCTCGGCCGGCACCAGCAGCAGGCTGTCGCTCAACAGTTGTGCATAGCCCTGGCCCTCATGATCTTTCTGCCAGAACTCAACCCACTCCTGCCAGGTGAGAGGTACCCGGGAAAAGAAGAGCCGTCGCGCCTGGAGGACCTGTGCTCCCTTGAGAATCTCCCCGCTCTCGCGGCGCGGCCGAAGTTGATCGTGGCCGTCACCCAGGTCGTAAGCGATGGCCGATCCGTTGCGGCGATTCGTCCATACTACCAGCTCTTGATCTGTCAGGTCATAACCAGGGACGCCCGGCGGCAGCAATGACGCCAGCTGCTCATGGACGATATCGACACCGGCAATCTTATAAATGCCGGCCAGTGCAGTGGTAAAGATCTGGGCGTGAGCGGCCGACACGTGTCGAAGCCATCCAGGCCCCTGGAGCCGGCTCAAGAGCCATCCCGACCGCTGTTCCAGCGCGAGCCAGACCGACTCCTCGGGAAACGCCGCATGGACCAGCTCGATGCGGATCCGATTGCAAGAAAGCAACACCTGGCCAACGTGTAACGGTTGGTTTCCCCAACCCTTGCTTTGCTGCAACAATTCAAGTAACTCCCGTTCGATAAACACCTGCACCGAGATCGCCACCTCGTGAAGGGCCTGCCGATACGTGCGGGCGGCGCGCCAATTGCCGGTCCGGTAAGCGCCGCGCTCGGCCCGCCGCAGTTGCGCGAAGAGTTTGGGAATCGTCCCTGAATGAGCGCCGGGCTTCAGCAATTGCAGCAGCGTTTCGCCGTGCCGGCCGACAACCACCGGCCGCAGCCGTGGCGAACGGTTCGCCCGGAACAGCCGCCAGTTCTCTTGCATCTCCCAGAGCAAGAACGCGATACCGCTGCCCGCCAGCCAGAGCGTCGGCACAATGACCGTATACGTCAATACGACGGCCAAACGCAACCCGGTATGCGGGGCCAGTTGGTCGTGGATCAGCGCCCACTGATCCTGGGACCCAACCACGTACACCAGATTGCGGTACACCGGAATGAGCACCAAAAACTTGGCGGCCAAAATGGAAAGCGGAAGTTTCAACGGGTTGATGGTCGGCTCAATGAGCACCAGAAAATAAAGGCGGATCAAGTTGCCCACGGGAAACCAGACGACGCCCAGCACCGCCCGCGCAATCATCGTCAATTGACTTTCATCGCTGCGGAACCGGAGCCACTCATCCACCGAGTAAAGGAGGTACTGCACGGTTTCCGTGATGCGCTTGAAAAACTGACTAATGACGCGAACGATACCCTGCAACACATCGAAGCGGAGCCAGCCATAAATGACAACGGTCGACTCCAGCAGGGCTTCGCTCATGGCGTAGCCAAAACGGGAATTGAGGATCACATCCGCAACCAAAAAGGTGAGGCCCGCGGCTGGCAGTGTGGCGAACTGCTCCGGCCAATAAAGACACAGGGCGCCGGTGACAGCCAGCGGTTTGAGCCCATACCAGTAGAAGAGCAATAACGGCCAGCTGCGGAAGAGCCGTTGTACCCACGGCAGATGCCAAAGCCGGCGAGGTAGCACATACGCAATTTGGCGGATGGTGCGGTACGTGATCGTTCCAGCGGCATGGAAGAACTCCCGCAAGCCGCCCAGCCGGATCAAGGCCAGCAGGAAAAATCCCAACAACACAAAGGCGTACCAAGGTAGATTGAGCTCCTGTCCGCCATAGTCCCGGACGCACAATTCGAATCCGCCCAGAAGGGCCAGGGCGCCGCCGAACGGTACCACGAAGTTCGTCGTGAGAATGCGTCCCAGGTTGGTGCCGAAGAACAACGAGCTGCAGCTTTCCAGCCACCGAAGATAGAATTCGCCGCGCCGATAAACGCCCTCGAGCAACGCGGCCAGGCGGCGATCTAACCGCAAGAGCGGATCCCCTTGCCAAAACGCATACGGATCGGGCAAGTCGGGGAGCTTGAGCTGATTGCGCGAGACCGTGTCGCGCAGATCGGAGAAGGTGAAGAATCCGTACTCCGTAATCCGGTCGAGCAATTCCTCGATCATTTTGTGCAAGGAAACTTGCTCCGGGGAGCTGCCGGCCACCAAACCGGCATCGTAAAAGGCCCCCACCAGAATGGGCCGAAAGCGGTCACGGAGCCGTGCTTCGCTCAATCGCAGCGCATTCTGGAGGAGCTTCGCCAGGCGCCGCCGATCCTCGTCGGAGACTCGCGCCATCGTCAAACGGACCGCGGCGCTCCGGAGATGCTTCGTGGTGTGGACGATTTGCAGGCTACTCAGCGGACGCTTGATGGGCCGCTTTCCTGCAGAGATCAGCCATTCCACCAGATCCAGCGCGTACAGCTTTCGCTCATATTCCAGGCAAACCTTTTGCAAGTCGTACAGCAGCTTCGCTTCGACCGGCCAAGGTCCCTGGTCCGCCTTATCGAGCAACGCGGGCAGAATCTGCAGCCATTCGTCTGCCTCCTCGTCGCTGAATTTGATGGCGTCCTGTAAATGGCGGGTGAGGCTTTCCAGATCCCGACGGGCCTGGCTGCGCGTCTCCTGCGTCAGCGCCACCGGAGCGACGCGGGCCGCGCGCGTTCGGATGACGGCCGCCCGCACCACATCTCCTTCCCTCCCGGCCCGCTCGGCACTGCGCATCAATCTCCAGTAATAATCCTGGGACTCATCCGAGCTCGTGTCGGTCAGGATGACCGGGTTTGGCGCCCCCTGGAGGCGCGTTCGGGCAAACAGGGTTTCGGCGTCCACATCCAGGGCCAGAAGTTGGTCGATCGCCTGGAAATCGCGGAGCGCAGGAAAATACGTGCCGCGTAAATTTGTCCGAAAATATCGGAGCTCGAGGTAGACAGCGGCGAACTCGACGTAAACGCTGAGGTCGTCTTGTGGCGGGAGAAGCCCGTTCTCTTGCTGCAAGACGCTGCGGATTTCTTCGAATTCCGACCGGCCGATCCGCTCGATCCGGGTCTGGACATCGTCGGCCGTCAGCCGTCCTTCTTGCATCCGGTGTTGCAAGGCAAGATGGATGTGCGCATGAAATAGCAGCCGCCAATATCTCGACAGGATGGCATCGCGTCCGCGCGTTTGGAGTGCCTCTGGCGACGGCCGAGCCAGCAGAATAACAATCGACGGCAAGAGGCGATCAGGCTCTAGTTCAAGCTCGTCTTGCTCGACCGCCTGAAACACGACCTGGCGATCAAATACATAGCAGCGCTCATGAGGAACATGGACGAGCATATAGGGGACATTGAACTGGGCTTGCAGCACCCGGCGCAAAATGCGCGGTGCGACCAATACCGCAGCCGGATCTGTGGCGAGGATTGCCTGTTTGAGTTCGTCGAGCTCCACTTCGCTCTCCGCTCCCAACGATTGGATCGTTGACGGAGATTATGATACCACGCCCCTAGATTCGATTAGGCAATGCGGACCTGACAGAGCTTCTCCGGGCCAGCCCAGTCGCGGCAAACCAGGATTGCACTTGTTGGAACTCGCCGCCTACGCAAAATCCGCAAAGAGCGCATTTTCACCACGCTGTTGTGTTCTCCTACACTCACGAGATGAACCTCAATCGACATAAGTTATTAACAGAAAAACAGATGAGTCAACACCAACCGCTTTCGTGTGTTTCGTTGTTTTTTCGCAAGCTCATATTGCAATTCGTTTTCGTGTGGCTATAATTGTATCGTCCTGCTGAGTGGCGACTTCGGTGACTGGGCGACGCCGAAGAAGTCAACAGCGGGACTTTTTTATGCGCTGCCTACCCCACCATCCAATTCGCGCATTGCAGCATGCCGGTCTTCGGCGCTCCATGCCCATAACGTAAACAGTGCGTAAACCAGGCCGCAAGCCCACTGGATTGTGCTCAGCCAGAGGTACCAACGGTGACCATTCCGAAACGCCCTCGGGTTGGCGAGCTCATGCATCTCGACACTAAGCCATTGGTCGAGCTGTTGGTGTAGCCAGCCCAGCGCCGCCAAGATGAGTACCATGCCCACCCAAGCCGCCCAACGGATCCAGCACCGGACTCTGGCGCGGTCGGGCGATACCGCCATGTCCCATGCCAACAGGACAACGGCCACCATGCCGCTCAGATTGAGGTAGTTCGTTACCCGCCGTGTAATGAATCCCTGGTCCAAATGCGACCCGAGCTCTTGCTGGCCGATCGGCACAACGACCGCCGCATAGAACGTGAAGCCTCCCTGCCAAAACATAAGAGCCACCAGAACAAGCAGCCGCCGCAGAAGTGTTGGCATGCCAATCGAACGGTCGGACCTGGTTCACACGGGGCTGGTGACGCTGCCGCGGCAGAAACCGCTGTCGGCTGGGGCAGCGTAATGAATGTCCAATTCGGGGGTTTCGATCCTCGTTCCGCGCCTGTAGTGGCTCTCCATGGCGGCGTCGAGCACGCCGCTGGTCAAAAGAGTCCGTTCCACCGGGTACGGCGATTTGGCCGTCTCGAGCAGCTTTTCGATATTCGCCACGAGACAGTCGAAGTATTTCGCGCCCGGCGGCGGTGGTAAGTAAAACACGCAAGAGGCCGGCCGACTCTCCCCCCGGAGTTTAGCGGCGAAACAGAAGTCCTGGATATGGCCATTGAGCAATAGCACCGCACCCCGTCCACCGTCGCAGTACTCCACCAGGAACGCTGTGGGGGGCGTCTTGGGCATGGTACCCACCGACGCGGCCCCTGCGTTCCGGCGTACGTCCCCAGGGTTAAGCGTCTCACTCCGGCCTAGAGCGGCTTCGAGCAGATCCCAGCTCCACAGGCCTGCGTCCCCTGCCTTCCAAACCTCATTTCCAACGAGGCAGGTTACAGCGCGAACGCCACTCTCTCCCCCCTTTCGCCGCTCGAACATGACTTGGAGCGCCTCCAAGCCATGAAAGCCATAGACTTCGATCGGACCGTAGGCTGCCACCAAAGCCTCTTCCACGCCGGAGTGCAGCGGCAGTTCCAATTCCGGTCGGCGCCACGTCACCGGCAAACTGGAACCCGCCATCAAGGGAAACTGCAGCTCCTGACTCCATTGGTAAATTTGCTTGGCGCGTGGCCAGCTGTACGACAGATGCTTGTCGTTGAACACGGGGACCGTCTGCCCGGTCTTCCGAAAGACCGACACGATCTGCTCCATGATTTCGTAGCGCGGGTAGAGGATCTGGCGTTTTTCATTGGTGGGATAATTGCCATGCTCTCCGATCAAGAGCACGCCGTCGACAGCGAGCCGGTCCCCGCCATCCGTGAGCGCCGCCTCCACCGAGCGGGTCCAGTGGATATCAAATTCCCGGCCCAGCTCGCGCGACACGTCATTGTCCGGAACCTGATCTACATAGAGCGTACGGACATAGTGCTTGGGCACATGGAAGGCACCGTCCCGAGCATAGCCGTGAATAAACCGGCCAACGATGTGGTATGCATGGGACATCGGCCGATACACGGTGCAGATCGCCGCAATGGGTTTGCGCCCGTCCCGGCTCGGCTTGGGTGGCCGCGCGCGAAAGGAACTCGACGATTGCTTGGCGCTGCCGGATTGCGGAAGTCCGCCCACCATGGTCAAGGCGGCGGCTTGCGCCAAGAATTTGCGACGGGAGCAACGAAGGTGGCGGTCTTGCATGGCTCGAACCCGCGGAAGAGGATCGTTCCGATACTTCGATTCAGGCTACCACAGTTCGCGCCAAACGGCCAGAGGGAGAACGGACGGAATCGGAAGAGCGCGGGACGCGCTCAAGCTTTCTCGCGATACCAATGTAGCGTCTTCTCCAGCCCTTCTTCAAAGCTGACGCCCGGCTCGTAGCCGAGGTCCTTCCGTGCCCGGGAAATGTCGGCCCGTGAATAGCGCACATCCCCGGCGCGCGTCGGCCCATGCTTCGGTACCAGTTTCGTCCCGAGCAACCGATTGAGAGCGTTGACTAACTCCAGCACCGTGATGCTGCGGCCAGTGCCGATGTTATAAACGTTGCCCGAGACCCCCGGCGTTTCGGCCGCCTTGATCAGGGCCTGGACGGCATTGGCCACATAGGTGAAATCCCTCGATTGAAGCCCGTCCCCATGCACGGTTGGCGTGCGCCCTGCTGTCATGGCCGCGATGAACAGTGCGATGACACCGGAATAGGGACTGTCGCCCCGTTGCCGGGGGCCGAAGACGTTGAAGAACCGCGTCGAGACCGTCTCCAATCCGTACGTTGCCGAGAAGGCTTGGGCGTAGAGTTCGCCGGACAGCTTCGCAACCGCGTAGGGA
>DATGIQ010000518.1:0-2743 GCA_035295665.1 Gemmataceae bacterium
CGTTTTCAGGGCCCCCTTTGGATCTCCAGTTCGGGCCTGGCCTTCAGCGATCTGGCGAAGGGCTTGGTCCTTCCAAGCGCCCGCCCCCTCGCCCCGAATCCGGTCGGCCAGCTTCAGGGCCTCCTTGACGTCCCCAGCACGAGCCAGCCCCGCGGCGACCTCGTACAGCGCGGCGTTCTGGTTTGGCTCCGAGACACCCTCGGTAACCGTCTCCAGGGCGCCCTTGCCATCGCCGGTCTCGGCCTGGCACGCCGCAATCAGGGATAGTCGGTTGTCCTTGTGGTCCGCAAGCACCTGCCGCAGCACCTTGCTCTCGGCCTTGAGGGCCTTCCGCAGACTGGCCGCGGCCGCCTCACCCCTTCCGGCCCGCGCCTGGACGCGGGCGATAAGGCAATAGGCGTTTACCCGCTGCATGGGGTCTTCGATCGTGCCCGCGTCCTGCAAAGCCGATTCGAGCACCGCGATCAAGCGGGGGTCGGTCTCCGTGGCCTTCGCCTTGGGCGGCGCGTCCGCCGATGGTGCCACTCCCGTCGCCTTCTCCGTAGCCACCACGCCCCGGTAGGCTGCGACACCGCCCGCAACAACGCATGCCAGTGCGATGGCCGCAGGCGCCAGTGCTTTCTTCACGCACATGGCTCGCAACACCCCTTTCGCCAGGCCGCTTACGCGGCCGGGGACCGCACCGGCCAGGTTCACGGCATTAACGGTTGGCCCGATCAGGCGGATTGGTACGGCGGCTGCCGCCTCGCGGTCCAGGGAAACCACCACGGCCGCTCCTACCGCCATCGTCACTCCCCGGCGCGTCAGCCGTTGGCGCAATCGCTCCCTCGCCCGCCGCACCTGGGTCGCCACGGTTTCCAGCGGACGCCCGAGACGGGCCGCCGCCTCGCCAAGGGTGTGCCCCTCAACGTCGCAGAGAACGAACGGCAGCCGATATCGCTCCGGCAGCCGGGCCACCTCCCCATCAATGGCCGCCAGAGCCTCGGCGTGACCCGGCTCCGCCGCGGCAACCGCCGGCTCTCGGCCAACGCCTTGCCCTTCCCGCCTAGCCCGGCGAACGGCAGTGGCTCGGGCGGCGAGCGCGCAGCGGTACGCCACCTTGTACAGCCAGCTGCCCACCGAGCCTCGCTTACCCACCGACGCCGCCTTGCGCGCCAGTACGAGGAAGGTGGCTTGGAAGGCGTCCTCGGCGTCTTGCTCGTGGCGCAACACGCGCCGACAAATCGCGAGAACCAACCCCCCGTGCCGCCAGACCAACAACTCGAAAGCCCCTTGATCCTTGTGCTCGAGGTAGCGAGTCAGTAGCTCCGCATCGGACGGGCCCGCGGCCTGCCTGCGGCCCACCCGTCGGCCGAGTTCGCGGATGTAGTTGAGAAGGGAGTTCTGGGACACCATACGGCCCTCCGGGTCTTGCCTGGTTAGTTATTAATATAGAGCAGGGCCGCCGTCCGATTTGTTCAAGTTTCTCGCTCGCCAGAACAGGTCCGCCACACGACGCGGGGCCTCCACATGCCCCTAGGGAGTGGCACGGGAGGGATCCTGGGCGTAAGCGGTCAGCGGCTCGTCCTGCATGCTCAGATCAGATACATCTGCGTATTGTTGCGAGCTGGGGCACCGCGCAGCCGACCGCTCGACCTGGGCCAATCATAGGAGTTGTCACCGAGGTGGCTGGCGTTTAGTAGATGGCAGTTACCGACCCGGCCGGGGCGAGCAGCCAAGGGAGCGCGGCCAGCCGAGCCAGCGCTACCGTCCCGGCGGAAGACCGCGCGCCGCCGGGACGAGGCCCGCAAACGAAAGGGTAGTGAGTCGGCCCCACGACCGTAGCCCGTACTCGACCGTCGGGGCAAACTCCTTCTATGTCTCGAACGACCGCGCTCACCGGCCACGGTGGCCGGGTAGACTCCAGTCCGGAAAACGCTCTCGAGCACCCCCATCCGATGCAGCGGCTGGTTCTGCCTGGAGCGATTCCGTGCCGAAGCAAGTCCGGTAGACGACTCCCGCGCAGGCGGCGCCGGCAACCGGGGCGACCCAAAACAGCCACAGTTGTGCCAATGCCCAACCCCCGACGAACACCGCCGGCCCAGTCGAGCGGGCCGGATTGACCGACAGGTTGGTCACCGGGATTCCGATAAGGTTGATCAGGGTCAGACCCAGCCCGATCGCCAGCGGCGCGAATCCCTGCGGGGCGCGTCGGTCTGTCGAGCCCATGATGATGAACAGGAACATGAAGGTAAGCACGACTTCCGCCGTTAGACAAGCGACCAGGGAATACTTGCCCGGCGAATGCTCGGCGTAGCCGTTGGCCGCAAACCCGTCCGACAGGGTGAAGCCTTCCTTCCCAGAAGCGATAACGTACAGCACCGCCGCCCCCGCCATCGCCCCCAACACCTGGGCGATCACGTAGGGCAGCAGATCTTTCAGCGGGAACCGGCCTCCGGTTACGAGACCGACGGATACAGCCGGGTTGAGGTGGCAACCCGAGACGTGGCCGATGGCGTACGCCATCGTCAGCACCGTCAGCCCAAAGGCGAGCGCGACGCCGAGGTGACCGATCCCCAGTTGGGGAAACGCTGCCGCAAGCACTGCGCTGCCACATCCTCCGAGAACCAGCCAGGCCGTCCCGAGAAACTCCGCGCCCACGCGTTTACCCATGTCGTGCACTCCTGGTGGACCGGCTGCGCAGACGCAGCGGTACAGCACATCGTATTCGGTATAGCGATCTGCTCTCTATTTCGCCCGAGCG
>DATGIQ010000519.1:0-7329 GCA_035295665.1 Gemmataceae bacterium
CCAACATCAAGGGCTTGCCGGAGTGGGGCACCGTGAGCTGCATCGACGCCTCGCCGTTCGACGCCGGCACCGCTTATGTGGTCGTGGACGCGCATCGGCTCGATGATTTGCATCCCTACCTGGTCAAGACGAGCGACTACGGTAAAACCTGGACGAGCCTGGCGGAGAAATTGCCGGTGGACATTTATCTTCACGCCGTCCGGGAAGATCCCAAACGCAAGGGCCTGTTGTACGTCGGCACCGAGCGCGGCGTGGCCTTTTCCATCGATGACGGCGCCACCTGGCAGCAGCTTAAACTCAATCTGCCGACGGTGGCCGTTCACGATCTGATCGTGAAAAACAACGACCTGGTGGTGGGCACGCATGGCCGATCGATCTGGATCCTGGATGATGTGACGCCGCTCCGTGAGCTGTCGCCGCAGATTGCCGGGGCCGATTCGCACTTCTTTCCGGTCCAGCCTGCCATTCGTTATCGGTCCCATCCTGCTTTCCACGCCAAGGAAATTGGCCAAAACCCCCCTGCGGGCGCGATCCTCAACTATTACCTGAAAGCCAAGACCAAGGACCCGATCACCATCGAAATCCTGGATACCCAGGGAAAGCTCATCACGACCTTGAAGAGCAAGCCGAAGAAGGAACCGCCGGCGAACGGCCCGCAACGGCTTCAGGTGGAACAGAAACCGAAGCTGGGCCCGAAAGAAGCAGAGGAAGAGGAGGTTGCAGAGGACGACCCCGACGCTCCGTTTGAGAAGGTGAAGAAGACAGTTTTGACGACGGAGATCGGTGTCAACCGCGTAGCGTGGGATTTGCACTACAAGGGAGCGGAGAAGATCAAGGGAGCCAAGGTGGACGCCGGGTTGGTGGACCAGGGGCCGCTCGTCAATCCAGGAACCTACACGCTGAAGTTGACGGTCGATGGCAAAACGTTGACCACCACGGCCGTGGTTCAGGCCGATCCGCGCACACACATTTCCCCGACGGATTTGGAGGAGCAGCTCAAATTCGCATTGGCAATCCGGGACGATCTGAATCGGCTCGTGCAGATGGTGAACCAGATCCGCTCCATCCGCAAGCAACTCATTGCTCGCGATGACTTGCTCCAAGGCAATTCCAAACGAGACACGCTCATCCAAGCGGGGCAAGAATTGATCGGCAAGCTGGACGCCTTGGAAGAGAAGCTGCACAACCCCAAGGCGGAAGTGACCTATGACATCCTCGCCCAGCGCGGCGGGGCCAAGCTCTATTCGCAATTCGCATTTTTGTTCGAATCGGTGAAGGATAGCGACGGCCTTCCCACGCAGGGGATGCGCGAAGTCTATGCCGAACAGGCGCAGGCGCTGAAGCAATATGGGAGTGAGCTCAACGCTCTGATTTCCGGCGACCTGGCCAAGCTCAATGAGACGGCCAAGAACCTGGACATCCCAAACATCATCGTGTCCGCACCAGCGACAAGTTCCGAAAAAGGGGGCTGACGCGCCCGGGCCGAAAAATCTTTCGAAAAACGTTCCAGCCTCTAGACAGGTCTGCCGGACCGTGTTACGATCGGTAGCCACTTAGAGCCCCAAAGCGGGGCGCTGTGTTTCGTCAGTGGACTCTCCCCATTGCTTATTTCCCGTGTGGAAGGAGTCAAAAGTATGGCGTTGCGTCGAATGTCTGTCTTGGTGCTCGCGTTTGCGGCTTTATTCTGGGCGGGAAGCTCGGCTTCCGCGCAGACGGTTACATCGTTGTTCTTCGATAACTTCGAAAGTTACAACCTCGGGGATCTCGATAAGAACGATATATTTCCAACCGGTACCAACCTGGCTCCAAATGGCATGGGCAATCCCTGGTTTGGTCCTGAGAGCGGAGATGCCAATGGCCTGGTAATCAACGCAGAAACTGGCCCGGAAGGCGTGATCATGCCGTTCAGCGGTGTTCAGATGCTCCGGGGCCAGCCCGTTGCTGGCCGGGACCTCGACCAGAATTGGTACAACCTCGCCTATCGGCTCAATAACGGCGCGCCGTTCATGGAGAACATCATTCTCGATTGGCAGTTCTATGATCCTTTCGACCCGAATGATCCGAACGTCAATCCCACCGATTTCCGGGACTACATCGCGTTGGGCTTCTACGACACGGCTCCTCCTACCACGGATGCCCCTGACAATTACAATCTCAACGTCGGCTTCCAACAAATCCAGCGGATCTCCCTGGGCGCGGGTCCGAACATCACGGCCGTTGGCTTTGATCCGACCGTTTATCAAGCCCGCATTGTGGGTGCCGACGACTCTGACTTGGCAAGCGGATGGTTCAATTCGCAGACGCCGCGGTCGCTCGGCTGGCATCATGGCATGATTGTCATCGGGCCCATGCATGATCCCGCGAACGGGGATTTCACCAATGACGTGACTTTCTACATCGATGACCTGACGACGCCGACGGTGGGGCCGCACACCTCCGTTTCGAATTTCGGCTACAACGTCATCGAGATTAACACCAAGTTCGGGGCACAGACGGGATACTTCGACGATATCAATTTCAGTGTCGTCACGCCGTGACGCGCAACCGTGCGCTGCAAACAGGCCCCCCGAGGCGGTGCCTCGGGGGGCCTGTTTGCGCGCGGGCTGCTGCGTCCGATTTTGTAAATTGTGCTCGAAAGCTTGTAAATTGTGCATCTCACCTGGCTGCTGGAACTTGCCCTTTCCCCGACCTGAGCCTTCTGTTATGTTCCCGCTCGTCTGCCTGAGAGCAGCGTAGCCGTTCTGCTGGTTTAGCAGCGGTCCGCCCAACCGCGTGGTTCTGCGAACCGTTGCTAAAGAGCAAACCCATCTCCCTGCTGGCCACGCAATTAGGCGGTCACCGTTAGAGCCAAGCAGATTGTACCCGGCACGCCGATTTCCCGCCGAGCCTGGGTGCTGTCATGGAGGAAATGTCCCATGCGCAAGGAAGCGCTCTCGTTTCTGCTGCCGTCGTGCAGTGCAATCCTTTTGCTCGTAGCCGTCCCCGTGCCCACAGGTGCTGGCTGAGGCCCGGTGGGGAGTTGTCCCCCGATGATCGGCGGTGCGCCGATCCTGCCTCCGGCCTTTGGCTCGCCCTTTCCCGCGGTGCCATCCGCAGTGCCCAACTTTGGGTCGCCATTGCGGACGCAACCCTCCACGGGTTACGGGATGCCGGCGCCTCAGCCGCCGGCTCGTCCTCCACTGGCGCAGCAGCAAGCACCGGCTCCCCGTGTCATCCGTGGCCAACGGCCCGATGAGCCGGTCCCTGTCGCTCCTCCGCCACGGGCTATCCGGCAACCGGTCCTTCACATGCCTTCCCCGGAAGAACTCGGCGTGTCCGGCAACAATCGCTCCGAGATTCCTGCCGTCGACTGGATGGCAGTTCATAACCAGCTCGACCGTCTCGGTGCCACGTGCTTCCACTTGGAACGAATGTCCGAAGGCCGCTGCCGCGTTACCTGCCTGCTCCCCACCCAGCAGCGGGACCGTAGCCATCGCATCGAAGCCGAAGCCGCCACCGAAGCGGACGCGGTCCGTCTCGTCCTCGCCAGAGCACAGGAGTGGGCCACCCAGCGATAGCGGATCGAAAACCCGGCCGGGAGTTCGCGCGACCGCCAACTTCTATCCTCCGTGTGCATTCCTCCGCCCTTGGTTGAAAAAAATATGCTAAATATCTCTACAGAGTGCGGAAAGTTGCCTTTCCACGATTTCTTATTCTGGCGAATGGAAGACTGCGGTCCGACAGGCGCAACGGTGCTTGTCGAGGGCTTGCTAGGGGAAGTGTGTCATGACCATGACCGACCTGCAAACGGTGGCGAATGCGGTGGTTCGCCGGGCGGAACGGCAGGGCTTCGTGCTGCCCAGTGAAATTCGCGCGGAACTGGCACATTTGAGCATGCCCCAAAAGCAATGGAAAGAAGTCGTTGCCCTTTCACGCCCGGTCCTGCGCTTTCGTCAGGGTCGCTATTATTATCAGGCCGTGGTCAGTCCCCGCATGCGTGAGGAAAAGCGTCACCAACGAGCCATCCATCTCACGGTCCGCCAGTTGATCCGCGAATACAAGAAAACACATGCCCTGGGCGACCGTCGCCAGCAGGGACGCGCCGACTTCATCCAGCCGGTCAAGGTCCGCATCGAGAATCAGCGCGAGCTGGCGGTCCTGAGCCGCGATCTCTCCGAGACCGGGATTCGGTTGATTGGCACCCAGAGCCTTCTCGGACAGAAAGTGGAAGTGGTGATTCCCCGCTCCAACGCGGGAGAGCCGTACTGCATCCGCACCCGCATTCTCTGGACGTGTTCCGTCGGCGATGGCTTGTACGAAAACGGCGGCACGTTTCTGGAGATGGTCGAAAATCGAGTGGAAAGTTAGCGGCGGCGTGCGGAGCCCTTCGCTTTGGCATGTTCACCTTGGCCACAACCCTGTTTGCAAGGCGGGGAAAGTCGGCAGGCGAAAAACACCCACGGATAACGGAGAGCGGTCGCCGCACTCCGGGTTCCTTGCCAGACTGACCCCCAGACCGTCCCGTGTTATACTCTGGCGCATCGGAACCACCCAATTGGCTCGGCTGGTCCCCCGGCGGCGCGCATCCTGGGCGGAATGTGTTGAGGGACTTTTCAGAAGAGGGAATGGTGTGGCTCACTCCAGGCCCAGAACCTCTTCTTCCCTGAGAGGATGGGAAAAGACACAGCCGAGACTCCAGGCGCCGTGGCTTTGCAAGGAGACTCGACCGACCGGCCCCCACAGGCTGACCATGACGGATTCGGCGGAAACCTGCACATCGATGGTCAGGAGCGTGCCCCTTTCGAAGCGCGGCTTCAACCGAGGGACGATAGAGCCGGCCGAAATACTACAAACTGCGCCAGCCCATTTCGGGCCGCGCGCGGCGGGCGGTAGCTGCCAGACACCGGGGCGATGGCAGGCCCCCAATAGCGCGTTGACTCATTGATTTTGTTACCCAAGGCGTATCGTTGCCTCAAGAAGGATGTTACCAAGCCTTCGGAGGCACCCGTCGTTGCCTCAGAAGGATGTTACCCACTTCTGGAGGCACACGATGAACAACCCGATCAGTAAGCAGACGAAGGCCGAACTCCTCGGAGCACTGCGCGAACGCTACCGACGAGCCACCAAGCCGGAGAAGACCAAGGCCCTCGACGAGTTCGTCGCGGTGGCGGGCTGCCACCGCAAGCATGCGATCCGACTTCTGACGACGGTGGACCCCAGTGGAGCGGAATCCCCGGCCGTGGATCGGCGGACCTATGGCGAGGCGGTACGTCAAGCGCTCATCGTGCTGTGGGAAGCCGCCGATCGGATCTGCGGCAAGCGCCTCAAGGCGATCTTGCCCAGTCTCGTCATGGCCTTGGAACAGCACGGGCATCTGGCCCTGGACCCTATAGTTCGCCACGATCTCTTATCCGCCAGTGCCGCCACCATCGACCGGTTGCTGGCGTCGGTGCGGAGTACCGCCACCAAACGCAAGAAGCGGAAGACCGCGACCAAGCCAAGTAAGCAGGTCCCAATCCGTACCTTTGCCGACTGGAAGGACCCCGTGCCCGGTTACCTGGAAATCGACTTCGTAGCTCACTGTGGCAGCTCCATGCAAGGGACGTTTCTGTGCAGCTTGGTGGCCACGGACGTTTGCTCGGGTTGGACCGAGGTGGTCCCCTTGCTGGCGCGGGAACAATCCCTGGTCACCGAGGGTTTGGAGGTGATGCGTCGCCAATTCCCCATGCCGATCCTCGGCATTGACTCCGATAACGACAGTGCCTTTATCAATGACACGTTGCTTGCCTACTGCCAGGAACAAAAGTTGGAGTTCACCCGCTCCCACGCTTACCAGAAGAATGACCAAGCCTGGATCGAGCAGAAGAATGGCGCCGTGGTCCGGCGGTTTGTTGGCTATGAGCGATTCTCCGGGATGGTGGCCGGACAGTGCCTCGCGCAATTGTTCCAAGCCGTGCGCTTGTACGTCAATCACTTCCAGCCCTCGTTCAAGCTCAAGGCCAAGACACGCGAAGGAGCCAAGGTCAAGAAGGTGTACCACCCGCCGGTCACTCCCTGTGAGCGTCTCTTGGCGCACGCCTCGGTTGCGGAAGCGGTCAAAGAGAAGCTGCGCTCGGAACGGGACCGGCTGGATCCCTTGGAGCTGCTGCAGCGCATCCGCGACAGTCAAGCCGCCTTGGCGGCGCTGGGCTCGGGGGACCTGGACAACGGTCCGCAACGGCAAAGTTTGGAGCAGTTCCTTAGCAAACTCTCGGAGCTATGGCGGGAAGGAGAAGCACGCCCGACCCATCGCCAGGGGGCGGCGCGGTCCCGCACCTGGCGAACCCGACAAGATCCCTTCGAAGGGGTGTGGGCCGAAATTCTCTTGTGGCTTCAGGAGGCACCCGAAGCCACCGCCAAGTCCTTGTTCGAGCGGCTACAGCGCGCGTACCCGGGCCGGTTCCCCGAGGGACAGTTACGAACCTTGCAGCGTCGCCTCCGGGAGTGGCGTCGGCTGATGGCACGCAAGCTGGTTTACGCCTGCTGGGAGGGAGAAGCAGTGGCTGAACAATCCGTGGTTGTGGGTGTCGAAGCACAAGCCTGAAGCCGAACGCTCTCTTTCCACGGGAGTCCCAACCGCGTTGGCTGGGGACATCGGACCAGCGTTGCCGTGAAGACAAAGTACGGTTTCCTCTTCTCTGGTCCGGGGCCTCTGATGGAAGGTCGAGGAGGTGCTCTCATCATGCCGGGGATAGATTATCGCCAGCTTCGCGCATCGATCTCCATCGCCGAGATCCTGCGGCTCATTGACTTCGTCCCAGCGCAGACTTGTGGTCCGCAGCTACGCGGTCCCTGTCCCGTGCACGGTTCCCGATCCCAGAGTAGCCGCGTCTTCTCCGTGAACCTCAAGACAAACGTGTACCGCTGCTTCAAGTGCGGTTCAGCCGGGAACCAACTCGATTTGTACATGGCCGTGACCAAGAGAAGCTTGTACCAAGCTGCCATCGAGCTGTGCCAGAAACTCAACTGTCCGACGCCGTGGGTTCACCGCTGGTAGAACCGCACCGCGCAGCACCACAGCCGGTCAATGGCCGTGGACGCGCCGTGGCATGGCACGCGAAGTTCGGTAACATTTTCAGTTGAGGCAACACGAAGGGGAAAGATAGTTGTCGCCGAACACGCGCTCCTGCGGCAAACCGACTTGCCGCTGCCAGAAAGGCCAACTGCACCATTCTCTTTATCTCGCCGTTAACCATCGCGGCCAACGAGCGCTGCTGTACATCCCCCGTGCCCTGCACGCTACGGTGCGCCACTGGCTCGACAACGGCCGACAGATCTACCAACAGCTCCAGACGCTGCACCAACAACAAC
>DATGIQ010000520.1:0-15699 GCA_035295665.1 Gemmataceae bacterium
CGGTCGTGGAAACGCTTGTCCAGCGGGCGAAAAAAGAGGGTCTTGCGGGTGCCACCGTGCTCCGCGGCTTCTTTGGCCTCGACGTAACCGGCAATTTGCTCGAAAGCAGTGCCTGGTCCATCGTGGAGCATTTGCCGCTCATCGTCGAAATGGTAGATGGCCCCAAGACAATTGGAGCGTTCCTGTCGGTGTTGGAGGAGGTGGTGCTCGAAGGGCTTGCGACCCTGGAACGGGCACACGTCCTGCTTTACCGCCAGAGCCGTGCGGCCGCCCAGAAAGCTGCCATGCGACTGGATGTTCCCGGAAGGATCACGCCCCTGTCCACGCTGCCCTCGCCCGAGGAGTTTCCGATCATGAGACGGAGCGAAAACGGCCAACTGCTGCGGGTGTTCATCGGTGAGTCCGATGCGTGGCATGGGGAGCCGCTCTACCGAGCGATTGTGCTCAAGGCCCGAGAACTCGGTCTTGCCGGGGCGACCGTCCTGCGCGGCCCGATGGGTTTCGGTGCCAACAGCCGCATGCACACGACCAAGATCCTTGAACTTTCCACCGACCTCCCCGTTCTTATCGAAATCGTGGATGCGCAGGAGAAAATCAAGACGCTACTCCCTTTCCTGGATGATGCAGTTACGGAAGGGCTCATCACCATCGAAGACGTCAAGGTCCTCAAATACCGGCACAACACGGCGGCCAGTCCTTGAAATACGCTCCATTTGTGGTTTGTTTCGCGGCGGTTCTGCGAACCGCCGCGAAACGAAAACTGCAGCGGGGAATTGCCCGTTCGCGAACACGGGGAGTCGCAGATGGCATCCGAGGCTTTCACGGGATTGCGATTCACAGCCGAGCTGCTGACTCGGCCGCCGGTCTCTGGCCGCGATGTCCTGGCGACCCTTGAACACTTCGCCATCATTTCGTATGCGGTGCCTGCCGACAGGGTTCGCCCCCATGTGCGTCAGGCGTTCGATCTGGATTGCTTCCCCGGATCCAATGGCAGACCGTTGGTGTGGGTCTCGATGGTTCCGTTCGAGGATCAGGACTTCCGGTTTGTTGCCCTGCCCTGGCTACGGTTCCGCTTCGGGCAAACAAACTACCGAACGTATGTGATCGACCGCTCGACCGGCCGGCGGGCCGTCTGGTTTTTCGGTACGACCTTGGACTCCTGGACCGTTGCTGTGCCCCGGTACGCCTGGAAGCTGCCTTGGCATCGCGGACGCATCCATTTTGATTGCGATTATGACGCCCTGGCCGGACGTTATGCGCGCTACCGGATGACGACACGGAGCGATTGGGCACCCGTCGAGTTAGAACTGGAGGACTCCGGTCGGCCGGTGGCCGCCTTGGATGGATTGCCCGACTTGGAGCAGGGACTGGTAACGTTGACGCATCCGCTGACTGGAGTCTACTACCGCCGCGATGGCCGGCTCGGCACATACAGCATCTGGCATGACCGCCTGCGGTGTACCTCGGGGCGTGTCATCCAGGCACGCGTGGGGCTGTTCGACCGCCTCGGCTTGGTCCCCTACGACGAGCAGCGGCAACCACACAGCGTGCTCATTCAGCACCGGACCGAATTTACCATTTATCTTCCGCCCGGCCGTTATCCAGGGGGCGGCCGTAGCCAGGATCGGAAGGAATTCTGAGGTGCCCACGCAACCGTTCCTGGGCTAAAATGTTGGTAAGAGGCGGACAATTCGTCAATATAGGGGCGGAGAAATCGCCCTGGCTGGATCCTGCTGTACAGGCCGTCGACCCTGGCCGTAATGAGGACCCTCTTTATGACCCGCCGTGTACTCCTTTCGGTCTTCGCGTTAACCCTTGCTTTCCTCGTCATCGCTGAGGGAGCCGATCCGCAGACCACTCCGCCGAAGGAAAAATCGGTCGCTGCCGAAAAAGACGAAGTGGCCATCGCGCAGGAACGCCTGGCCGGGCAGTTCCGCGAATTCGAAGCGGCCCTCCTCCGCTTGGCCCAGCGCCTCGAGCGCAGCAGCAAAGCGGAAGACCGGGACCGGGCCGTCACGCTGAAAGCAGCGATCAAGAAGTCCAGTGAGCTCGGGATCGACGCCCGATTCGAAACGCTCAACGGCCTGCTCAAGAACAGCAAAACGGATGACTACGCCGAAATACGCGAGGCGATGCAGCTCAGCAGAACCGTGGCCAACAACATCCGCGAGCTACTCGATCTGTTGACCAACGGGGATGACGCCGCCCGGCTGAAGGCCGAGGAGGAGCGCATGCGCAAACTTCTCGAAATGCTGGAAAAAGTGATTCGCGAACAGAAGATCCTCCGTGCCAAAACCGAGGGCAAGCTAACCGAAAAAGGGGCCCTGGGCAAAGAACAAGAAAAAGTGCGGAAGTCCACGCTGGACATCGCCAAGGCCATGAACAATAAGGATGCCAAGGGATCCGAAGGCAAAGCTGAAAATAAAGCCGACAAAGGAAAGGCGGACGGCAAGGGCGAAGGCAAAGAAAAGTCCGACGGCAAGGGCGATGGGAAAGAAAAGGCCGATGGTAAAGGGAAAGGACAAGACCAAGGAAAGGAAAAGGCCGACGGAAAAGGGAAAGGGGAAGGCAAGGAGGGACAGAGTAAAGGCCAGGAAAAAGGACAAGATCGGCAAGGACAGAACAAGAGCCAAGGAAAAGGACAGGATCAGCAAGGACAGAACAAGAGCCAAGGAAAAGGACAAGATCAGCAGGGAAAGCAGAAGAGCGGCAACCAGCAACAACCCAGCAATGGCAACCAGCAACCCGAGCAGCAACTACCGGGACAGAAGCGCGTCGAGGATGCCGCCGGCGATCAGAAAAACGCCAAGGACAATATCGATAAAGATAAAAATGACGACGCTTCCAAAAACCAGGACGATGCCATCAAAAAGCTGGAGGAAGTCCGCAAGCAGTGGGAAGCCCTTCTCCGCCAGCTTCGTGAGGAAGAAATGAAGCGGCTGCTGGATGCGTTGCAGGCTCGCTGCCAGCGCATGCTGGCCCTTCAGTTGGAAGTCCAGGATGGCACCCTCCGCGTGGACAAGGCCATCGCAGAGAACCCGGACAAGAAAGCCAGCCGTGCTGAGGAGCAGCGGTCGTTACAGCTTTCGGACCGGGAGCAGCTCATCGTTCAGGAAGCTCGGTTGGCCCTGCAACTGCTCGAATCGGAAGGCTCCGCCGTTGCTTTCCCCGAAGCCTTCAGCACGGTACGGGATGACGCGACCCATGTGGCCCGCCGGCTGGGCAAGGCCGACGTCGGTGCTGTGACCCAAACGATCGAGCAAGACATCATCGCCTTGCTCAAGGAGATGATCGAAGCCCTGGAAAAGGCCAAGCAAGACTTGCAGAACAAGCAGCAGCAAAACCAGCAGGGACAGCAACAATCCAACCAACAGAACAACCAGCCATTGATTGACCGTATAGCGGAGCTTAAGATGATTCGGTCGATGCAAATTCGTGTCAATGGCCGGACGGCAACGTATGGGAAGCAATACACCGGCGAACAAGCGAACGCCCCCGACATTCAGAAGGAGTTGGCCAACCTGGCACAGCGCCAGCAGAAGATATTCTCGATCACCAACGACATTTACAGGGGGAAAAACAAGTGAGCCTACGTCCTTCGCTTCTCGCCTTGGCCGTTGCCGGCTCCCTCATGGGGACAAGCGGCGCGTGGGCCGAGCCCGAGAAGAAAACCACCAAGGAGTTAGTCTCCTTCGGCACCCTGCCGGCGCCGAGCCCCGAGCAAGTCCGCGGCCAGGCCTTGACCTGGCTGAAAGCGGTCGGCAAATCCGACGACGCACACTTGAAAACCTTCGAACAGATCTGGTCGACAGAGCGGCCCGTCCTCGACCGCGTTGCCCAAACCTTGGCCCTGGGCGATGAAGAGGCGGCGAAGGTCTTGACTGAGGCACGCGACCCATCGAAGGCGGCGCCCACGGCCATTCCAGCCATGCTAAAAGACAGCAAGAAGCCGGCCTTCTACAAGGCCAACCTGGCCCTCGCTTTTGCCAAGGCCCTGTCGAACCGTCGCATCTATGAAGAAGCTCTGGAAACGCTCAAAGTCGTGAAGCCGGAGCAGGTTGTCGATCCGGCCAGCTATCTCTTCCATCGGGCCGTGGCGGAGCATGCGCTGCTGCTCAAAGACCAGGCCAACCGCACGGTTCTGCGGCTCCTGGACGATGCCGTGGATGTCCCGGATCGCTACAAGATGGTGGCCGTATTGATGGCCCTCGATATGCAATCGTGGCGCGAAAAGGACCTGGGCGAGATCGCACGGAAGATGGATAACATCGAGCGCCGCCTGGAGCTGGCCCGCGGCGGACCGCAGACGCAGAAAATCCAGAAAGAGGTCGTTGCCCGGCTCGATGAGCTGATCAAGCAGATGGAGAACCAGGCCAAGGGAGCCAGCCAGTCCAACGGCGGCTCCTGCCCCAACGGCGGCCAGCAACAGCCCGGCAACGGACAGCGGCCGGGAGCCCCCATGCCGGACAGTCGTCCCGCCACCAACGGCGGCCCTGGCCATGTCGATCCGAAGAAACTGGAAGGCCTCGCCAAGCAATGGGGAAAGCTCCCCGAAAAGGAACGCGCCGAGGCGATGCAAGAACTCACCCGCGATCTGCCGCCCAAGTATCGTGAAGTGATCGAAACGTATTTCCGTAAACTGGCGGCCAGTGATTCGAGTAAGCCTTAGCCTGGCCATGCCGGTCGTTTTCCCTGGGCTGTGGTCGTGCTGGCCGGTGCGACCACAGCCCGGTGTTTTCCTCCACTCGATTGCAGGTGTTCATGTCGGTGCGGAATCTTCTGGTCCTGCTGGTAAGCACGTCCTCCCTTTGGGCGGGAGAAGTCCATTTCGTTCCGGGCCGTCCTTCCTCCAAGGGGGAATTGGTCCGCCTTACCGAGAAAGAACTTACCTGGCGCGATGAAGCCAACCAAACCATCGTTGAGCCGCTCCAGGCCGTGCTCGGCATCGATTTCCAGCCAGCGGTTCCGCTGCCTGCCGGCCTCAAATACACCGAAGTCGCCCTCACCGACGGCACCCTGCTGCATGGGAGCCGCATTGCCATCAAGGGCAAGGAAGTCGAGCTTATCTTGGCTGTCTCCGAGCGGGTTGTCCAGGTTCCCCTGAATACGATTGCTTATGTCCTGAATGACGCTCACGATCCGGCCATCCGCCAAAAATGGCAGGAGTACCTGGGCAAGAAACGGAATCTGGATCTTCTCGCCATCAGCCGCAAAGGCATGCTTAGCACCTTGGAAGGGACCATCAGCGGCAACGACAAGGGCCGGATAGTTTTCGAGTATGACGGGCCGGGAGGCCGGCAGAAAGCAGAGCTAGACCCGACCAAGATCCAGGGGATGATCCTTTTGAACAGCCTGGGCCCTCAGGCCCCGTCGGCGGTGTGCCAGGTTTATGACGTGAACCAAAATGTTCTGGTTGCGGATCGGGTGACGGCGGATGCGAATGGGTTCACGATCCGCACCGTTTCCGGAGCGAAGTTTGAGGTCCCCACCGCGGCCATTGCTCGCCTGGATTACCGGAGCGACAAGCTCGTTTACCTTTCTGATCTCAAGCCGAGGGAGACCGTTACCAAGTCCAAGCAGGGGCGCCTCGACATTTGGCGCGCCGACAAAAACCTCGAGAACAGCTCGCTGCAACTGGAGGGACAGGTCTACGGCAAGGGGTTGTGCCTTCACTCCCATACCGAACTGGTTTATGCGCTGGATGGCAAGTACAAAGAATTCAAGGCCATCGTGGGCATGGACGACATGGTTGGCGGTGACGGCCATCCGTTGGTCAGGGTGGAAGGGGACGGCAAGGAACTCTTCAGCGGCGCGATCAGCCGAAAAGACCGGCGCCGCGAGCTGGTGCTTGATATCAAAGGCGTCAAGGAACTTCGGATTATCGTCACGTCCAGCGGCCTGTTCGATTTCGGAGACCATGTCGATTTCGCCGACGCCAAATTACAGAAATGATCGCTCACGTGGAAGCATTGCTATGAGACTTGCTCTTCTTTCCCTCGTTCCCAAACTCTGTTTGGGAACGGCATGGCTGGAAACTCCGTTTCTTCCGAAGGCGGCCCGCGCGAAACAGAGTTTCGCGAACCGGCGTTCCCAACCAGAGTTTGGGGACGAGCGCAAAGTCGTGTTTCGCGGCGGTTCGCAGAACCGCGCGGCTGTGCGAGCCGCTGCGAAAGGGCTGGTTATCTCGGGCATGCTGCTATCGGTCCTGCATCTTGCCGCTGCGGCCGGGCGCGCCGATGGCGTGGATCCGCGCGTCCTGGACGCCCAGGCGAAACGGATCGCCGTCATCGAAAAGATCCGGCCATCCGTCGTGGCGATCTTCGCCTCTGGCGGCCAGGGGGGCGGATCTGGGGTGCTCATCAGCAAGGATGGCTACGCTCTGACCAACTTCCACGTCGTCCAGGGTTCCGGTCCCGTCATGCAATGCGGCTTGCCGGACGGCGTGCTTTACGATGCGGTCTTGGTCGGGCTCGACAAGGTAGGCGACGTGGCCCTGATCAAGCTGCTACCGCAAAAGGAGGGGAAGGACTTCCCCGTGGCCGTGCTGGGGGATAGCGACAAAGTCAAGGCCGGCGATTGGTCGCTGGCCATGGGCAACCCGTTCCTCCTGGCCACGGACTTCACGCCCACCGTGACCTACGGCCTGGTCAGCGGCGTGCATCGCTACCAGTATCCGGAATCCTCGCGGGGACTCCTGGAGTACACCGACTGCATCCAGGTGGATACCTCGATCAACCCAGGGAACAGCGGCGGTCCGTTGTTCAACATGGACGGGGAGCTGATCGGGATCAATGGCCGGATCTCTCTCGAAAAACGGGGTCGGGTCAACTCAGGAGTGGGCTACGCGATTTCCATTAACCAGATTAAAAACTTCCTGGGCCACCTCCGCGCTGGTCTGGATGTGGATCATGCCAGCCTGGGGGCAGTGGTCAAGAATCGAGAAGAAGACGGCGTGGTATCCGGAATGGTAGTCACGCGCATTCTCGAGGACTGCGACGCTCACCGCCGCGGCCTCCAGCCGGATGACGAGCTGGTTTCATTCGCCGGTCGGCCGGTGCACAGCCAGAACCAATTTCTGAACGTGCTCGGCCTGTTTCCGAAGGGCTGGCACGTGCCGCTCGTCTACCGCCGCGATAACGAAAAACATGAAATCCTGGTCCGGCTCATGGGCGTCCAGCGGCAGGAACTGGGCGAGGATGGCCGGCCCCGGCCACAACAACCGCTCCCGCCCCGGCCGCAACCGTCTCCGGAACGGCGACCGCCCGGACCTCCCGAACGACGTCCGCCGGGACCCCCGGAGCGGCGTCCGCCGGCGCCGGCAGAACCGGCCACCACCAAGGAATCGCCGGCGTCCCAGTTTTACGAGCCGAAACCCGGCTTTGCCAACTTCTATTTCAACCGGCAGGAGAGAGAGCGGCTTTTGGCCGACTTCCGCAAGCACGGCGACTTCAGCGCCCTGGGCGGCACCTGGACGATCGACGGGGAGTTCGAGATCAATCAAAAAAAATCTTCCGCGAAAATTGTCCTGGCTGAAGAAAAGCTCGGCGATGGCAAGAGCAGCCGGACGACGGTTCGTCTCACGCTTGGGGGCGTCGGGTTCAAGGTGGATCCGCTGAAGGCGGGACAGGAGCCACAAGACCTCACCGAGCCGCCGGGCAGCGGCGGCTTGTTGATGGCCCTGTATCACTACCGGCGCCTGCTGACCCTCGGCGAGAAAGGATTCGAGGGCCAATTCGCCCACGGAGGACACGAGCCGTTCTACCCACCGACAACGACGGACACACCGCCCGCGAGTCTGAGCCAATTGCGGGTGGAGACGGACGTGCTGACGACGGAGCATGCGGCCATTCCGGCCAAGTGGTTTTTTTCGCGCACCGACCAGTCCCTACTCGGCACGGAGGTAACGGTCATCAAGGATGAAGATCCGTGCGAGCTCTACTTTTCGGAGTACCGATCGGAGGGGCGCAAGTCGTTGCCTCACAAGATCGAGGTGCGGCATGGAAATGGAAAGTTTGGCATTTTCTGGGTCAAGTCGTATCAATTTGCAGCTGCCCAGTAGGCCGCCAGGAAACAGAAACTCATGACGATAGCACGCAAGAACAAAGGGCGAAGCAGTTGGGCGGTGATGCTCGGGGGAATCGCCCTCGGGCTCGTGTTCGCATCGGCCGCTTCCGCACAGCCTTCACCGATCACGTTGGCCACGGTGACGGAAGAAGTGAATCAGAAGATGGTGAAGCTGTTTGGTCCGGGCGGTTTTCAAGGCGTGAATTCCTACGGCACGGGAATCCTGGTTTCGCCGGACGGCTATGTGCTGACGGTGGCGAGCCCGCTTCTGGATATGTCCGAGCTTCTTGTGCATCTTGCGGATGGCCGGCGCCTGACGGCAAAAGTGATAGTCCGCGAGCCGGAGCTGGATGCAGCTCTGCTCAAGATCGACAAGGTGGAGGATCTCCCCGCATTTGATGTCGCCAAGGCGGCGAAGGCACCGCTGGCTCAGCCGGGCGACTGGGTCTTGGGTTTCAGCAACCAGTTTCAGATCGCGACCCGCGACGAGCCCATGTCGGTTCAGCACGGAGTGATCGCCAGCTATTCCAAACTGCACGGCCGGCGCGGGATCTTTGATGCCCCGTATACGGGGGATGTGTACATCGTGGATGCCATCACCAACAATCCGGGAGCCGGCGGCGGAGCGCTGACGAATCGCAAAGGGGAATTGCTGGGGCTCATCGGCAAGGAACTCCGTAACAGCCTGAGCGCGACCTGGGTCAACTATGCCGTGCCGATCCAGATCCTGGCGAGTTTCGTCGAGAAAGGAATGCACGGCGAATACAAGCCCATCGAACGGCCCAAACCGACCAGCGGTCCGGGCGGTTATCACGGAATCATCCTGGTTCCCGACGTGGTCGAACGGACTCCGCCGTACGTGGAAGACACCGAACCGGGTTCGCCGGCAGAAAAGGCCGGGCTCAGGCCGGACGATCTCATTGTCTACGTCGACGGCGAGAAAATCGTCAGCATCAAGGAATTCCGCAACCTCGTGGAGAAGGCCCGGCCCGGCTCCGTATTCAAGCTGGAGGTGCGGCGCGGCGACAAGCTGACGAGCATCGATTTGAAACTGGACGAAGCCAAGAAACCTTGAGCCGATTTTTGAGAGCATCTTCCCTCACGGGGATAGTAGCCATGTTGTGCCGTTCCTTTGTTCTCAGCGTCGCCCTGTGTACTGCTCTGGTCGGCGCAGCCCGGCTGGCGGCGCAGGATCTGGACGACGTCCAGCAAGCAACCATGCGGGCCGCGATTGCCAAGGTGGCTCCGACCGTGGTGCAAATCGAAACCTCCGGCGGCTCTGATATCGTTGGCTCCGGCTCGGTCAGTCAACAGATCCGCAAAGGCACCGGGCCGACAACCGGCCTGATCGTTTCGCCGGACGGATACATCGTTTCCAGCGCGTTTAACTTCGCCAACAAACCCTCCGCCATTTTCGTGGCCATCCCCGGACACAAAGACCGCCTGGTGGCGAAAGTTGTGGCCACGGATCATAGCCGGATGGTATCGCTTCTGAAAGTCGACGCCACCGGTTTACCTGTGCCGACGGCCACGCCCCGGAAGGAAATCCGCATCGGCCAATGGGCGTTGGCCCTGGGGCGGACCTGGACGAGCCTCGATACCCTGCCGTCCGTCAGTGCCGGCATCGTCAGTGCCTTGGGACGGATCTATGGCAAAGCGATCCAGACCGATGCCAAGGTATCGCCCGTGAACTACGGCGGGCCGCTCGTGGACCTGGAAGGCCGGGTCATGGGGGTTCTCGTGCCTGCCTCGCCCCGCGGCCAGGATGAGACGGCTGGCTACGAATGGTACGATTCGGGCATCGGTTTCGCCATTCCGCTGGAGGATATCCAGGCGGTTCTGCCCCGACTGAAGCAGGGACACGACCTGCATAAGGGACAGCTGGGCGTCAGTTTGCAAAGCCAGGACATTTACGGAGCCAAACCGGTCATCGTCAACATCACCCCCGATTCTGCGGCCCAGCGCGCCGGCATCAAGGCGGGCGATGTCCTTACCGAGATCGACGGCGTGCCGGTGGTTCGCCAAGCCCAGATCCTGCACCACTTGGGCCCCAAGTATGAAGGCGATACCGTTTCGCTCAAAGTCCTGCGCGGCAAGGAGGAGATCCGCTTCGACGACGTGAAGCTCACGGGATCTCAATCGACGTTCATTTATGCGTTTCTCGGAATCCTCCCCGTCCGCGATGATCCCGAACTGGGCGAGGAGGTGCGCTACGTCTTCGCGAACAGCCCGGCGGATGCCGCGGGCATCCGGGCCGGTGATCGCATTGTGAAAATTGGGATGGGCGACGAGCCCATGACGTCGTTTTCCGGACGCGATGAGTTGACGACGATCCTCAACCATCTGCTGCCGGGCATGGAAATCAAGCTGGAAGTGCACCGCAAGGAATCGCAGAAAACGGAGACGATCAAGCTGACCCTCGGCGTCCTCTCCGATGTCCTTCCGGATAAGCTGCCGCGCCAGGCCACGCGCGGCCAGGCATTGGCGAAGCGGAAAGAGGCTCCTGCGGCGGGCGCGGATCGGCTGCGTCCCGGTGCACCCCCGCGGGCGCGCGGACTCCGAAAAGACGAGCCAAAAAAGGACGACAAGAAGGCCGAAGAAAAGCCCGAGGTGAAGAAGGAGGAAGAGAAGAAGCCCGAGACTGGTTTGCTCAAGCGTTCGACCCAGGCGGGCGATCACGAATACTGGGCGTATGTTCCCGAGGATTACGATTCGAATATTGCCCATGCGCTGGTGATCTGGCTCCATCCTGCTGGCAAGGGGAAGGACAAAGATACCGAGAACATGATCAACGCCTGGGAGGATTATTGCAGCGAGAACCACATCATTCTGTTGTGTCCGCGGGCGGAGAGTGAAACGGGTTGGCTGGCCAGCGAAGTCGAATTCATCCAGCAGGTGGCGCAGGATCTGATGACGGAATACACGATCGACCGCCAGCGGATTGTCGCCCACGGCATGGGGATCGGCGGTCAGATGGCCTTTTACCTCGGTTTCAACGCCCGGGACGTGATTCGTGGCGTGGCCACGACCGGGGCGGTTTTGACCAACCTGGTCAAGGAAAACGTGGCGAGTCAACGGCTATCGTTCTTCGTGGTGGCCGGCGGTAAAGATCCACTCGCGGAAGCCATCGCCGAGACCAAGACGAAGTTGATAGCCCACAAGTTTCCGGTGGTCTTTCGAGAGATCCCGGAGATGGGTAATCAATATTTCGATGCAGTGACGCTGGACGAGCTGATTCGGTGGATTGATTCGCTGGATCGGCAGTAGTTAACGTCCTGCGGATTCGTTGCCTAGCCACCTTGACCTTGTGACCTGACCTTGGTGACCTTGGGGACAGTTCTCCTAACTTATTGTTTCTACTGGTTTTGCTAAATAAATGGTCCGATGATTTTATTGCGGCGGCCGGCCACGGTCACGAGGCACGGATCGGCCAGCCGGTCGTTGCAGGCGGCGGCGAAAATCCTCATCGCCAATAGCCCACTCGCTGGCGTGCAGTGCTTCTTCCTTCGGATCCTCACCCAGCAAGAACTGACGCCACAGTTCTTGGCGGCGGGCCCGCTCGATGGATAATTGCTCATACCACGGGTTCGAAGTCAGCAGCGCGTCGCTCTCGCCCAGCGCATAGGCCCGACAACTGGACCAACGATACGTCCAGGGCTCTGCTGTCAACCCGGCCGTGACCGGATTGCGCTCGATATAGCGCCCGCAACTGAGCAAGTACGTTTCCGCATCCACGGCTGGGCTCTTGAAACGTCCCTGAAAGACGTGCCCGACGAAATTGTAGCGCCGCTGAACATAGCGGACATAAGCAACCAGCATTCCGGCCATCATCTGCGAGAGCTGGCGCGGTCGCGGTAATTGCAGCAGCAAATGGAAGTGGTTGCTGAGCAGGCAGTAGTGGTAAAGGCACACCTCAAAGCGTCGACTATAGCGTCCTAGTAGACCCAGGAAGTAGCTGAAGTCGGCGTCTTCGACAAAGAGAGTTGCGCGGTTCTGTCCACGATTCATGACATGGTAACAGGCAGCCTCTGTCCACAAGCTGCGCCGTGGCGATCGCGGCATGGCACGGTCCCCAAGCGTCCTCTGGCGATGTGGACCATTTTAATTGCAACTATTTCTGTGTCAAGGATTTCCGAGAAGTGTCCCCAGGGCTTGGGGATCGCAACTTCGTATACGGATATCTAGAGTATGAACTTGGTCAAATCCTCCTTCTCCAAAATCGTCTGCAGCCGACCGCGGACATACTCGCCGTTGATCACCACGTGCTTATCTTCCAGATCGGACCCAGCAAAGCTCACCTCTTCCACCACCCGCTCCAGGATCGTGTGCAAACGCCGGGCACCGATGTTCTGGGCCGTGCGGTTGACTTCGTAGGCAATGTCGGCCAAGGCCTCGATGCCGTCCTGCGTGAATTCCAGCCGCACTCCTTCCGTGGCCAATAACTCGGCGTATTGCTTGGTCAGCGCATGCTTCGGTTCAGTTAGAATGCGGAGAAAATCTTCTCGCTTAAGATCGGTTAACTCCACGCGGATGGGAAAGCGACCTTGCAACTCCGGCATCAGATCGGACGGCTTGGATAAATGGAATGCACCGGCCGCGATGAACAGGATATAGTCGGTCCGCACCGGTCCGTAGCGCGTGTTGACCGTCGTCCCTTCGACCACCGGGAGCAAATCGCGCTGCACCCCCTGCCGGGAGACATCCGGACCATGCGTCGAATGCGGTCCACAAATCTTGTCCAGCTCGTCCACGAAAATGATCCCCTGGTTCTCCACGAGCTCCACCGCTTTTTCCGTAACCACCTGGCGGTCGATGAGCGCTTCGGTTTCCTGCTCCAGCAGGATGCGGCGGGCATCGCGCAGCGGTACCTGACGCTGCTGCGATTGCTTCGGCATGATCCGCTCGAACATGTTCTGGAAATCGACGTCCATCTGCTCCATGCCCAGGTTCGAGAAAATCTGCACCGGCACTGCCTTCTGTTCGATATTCAGCTCCACCATGCGTTCCTCCAGGTCCCCCGCTTCCAGGCGGGCACGCATCTTTTCGCGGGTGCGCTGATGACGTTCGTTCTCCTCGGGGTTATCGGTGTCCCATGTGTTCGACTGCGGCAAGAGCAGGTCGAGCAGCCGATCCGCGACGCGCTCCTTCGCCTGTGTCTCCACCAAACCACGCTGTTCGTGCCGGACCATGCCGATGGCAATCTCGGTCAAGTCGCGGACCATGCTCTCCACATCGCGACCGTGATAGCCAACTTCGGTGTATTTCGTCGCTTCAATCTTCAGAAACGGAGCCCCAACCAGCTGCGCTAACCGCCGGGCGATTTCGGTTTTGCCGACTCCGGTGGGCCCGATCATGATGATGTTCTTGGGCGTGACATCCTTGCGGAGCTCGGGCGGTAGCTGCTGCCGGCGCCAGCGATTGCGAATGGCGACCGCCACCGCACGCTTGGCGGCGTCTTGGCCGACGATGTACCGATCCAGTTCCTGCACGATCTGACGCGGCGTCATTTGAGCCACGGTCATTACCTCCACATTTAGTCCGTAGTCCGTGGTCCGTCGTCCGTAGCCAGCCTGCTACGGACGACGGACCACGGACTACGGACTAAGAAAGCTCTTCCACTTCAATATTCCGATTGGTGTAAATGCACAGGTCGGCGGCGATCTCCAGGGCGGCACGGACGACCTCGGCGGCGTTCAGGTTGGAGTGCTTGACGAGGGCGCGAGCCGCGGCCTGGGCATAGGGGCCGCCGGAACCGATGGCTGCGATCCCGTCGCTCGGCTGAATCACGTCGCCGGTGCCGCTCAGCAGGAGAAGGTTGTCCTGGTCCACGGTCACCATCATCGCTTCCAGGCGGCGCAGGTTACGGTCCATGCGCCAGTCCTTGGCCAGCTCTGTGGCGGCCCGCGGAACGCTTCCCTGGAAATCCTTCAGCTTGGCCTCGAAGCGCTCCAGCAGCGCGAAGGCGTCCGCGGAAGCCCCGGCAAAGCCCACCAGGACCCGGCCATTCTGGAGTTTACGAATCTTGTGGGCATCGCTCTTCATGACAACATTGCCGAGCGTCACCTGCCCGTCGCCGCCGATCGCGACCCGGTTCTTGTGCCGGACGGCCAAAATGGTAGTGGAATGAAAGCGGGACACGCTATCTCCTCCTGCCGGAACGCGCAAACTCTTGTCTTCTGAATACAGGACAGCTGTCCAGGCTCTTCTCGTCCCCTTCCCAAGAAGGGCATCGTCCAGAATAATGATAGAGAAGCATCTTCCGTTTCTACAGTGGCCGGGTACAACTTGTTTCTTAGGAGATTTCTCACCATGTTGTCTCTCCTGCGCTGGACCCTTGTGCCTGCGGTTGTGCTCGGCTGTCTGGCGGCCGGCGGGCCAGCCCTCGCGGCGGTGGCCGAAGTTAAGGATGAGGCCCACTTCTTCAAGCCGGAGGCGCTCCAGAAAGCCAATGCCATCATCCGCGAGATTCACGACAACTGGAAGCAGGATCTGGTCATCGAAACGTTTCCGACTCCGCCGGGCGGAAAAGCAAAGGCCGAGCAGCTCAGTGCAGCCTCGGCGGAAGCTCGGAGCAAGTTTTTCAAGGAATGGCTCCGCCAGAGGGCCGAGGCGGAGCGGATTGGCGGTGTTTATGTTCTGATTTGTCGCAGTCCAGGGCACGTCGAGGTCGGTACCGGGCCCAATACCGAGGCGAAGGCATTCACCGTAGCGAACCGCGACGAGCTACGGAAAATCATTTTCGACCACCTGGCCAAGAGGGAGCCGGACCAGGCGCTGCTCGCGGGAGTGGAATATGTCCGCGATACGATGAGGACCAATCTGGAGAGCCGTCCAGCGGAGAACCGGCCGGCTCGTCGAGCCCCGGCCCATGTTCCTGCTGCGGTTCCTCATCATGGGCCATCGCTGCTGGGTGGTCTGGGTGGGCTGCTTTGCGTCGGTGTCATTGCCGTCCTGGCCATTTGGCTCATCATCGGTCTGATCCGTGCGGTTTCCGGGGGCGGTGGTGGCTATGGGGGCGGACCGGGCGGTGGCTACATGGGGGGCGGTTACGGCGGCGGCGGATTCATGTCGGGCTTGATGGGAGGCTTGTTTGGGGCAGCGGCCGGGAGCTGGCTGTATGATCGCTTTTTCCGGGACGGAGGACACAACTACGGCGGCGATTACGGGGCGGGCTCTGCTTATGGTGCCGGCGGCGGCGGGGATGCGGGGCCTGACTATCCGGCTTCCGATGAGGGTCAGGGCTTTGACAGCAGCGGCGCCGATAATGGCGGGGCCGACTTCGGTGGCGGTGGGGAAGCAGGGGGAGATGCAGGCACCGATTTTGGTGGCGGCGACTTTGGTGGTGGCGGCGATTTTGGCGGTGGTGATTTTGGCGGCGGCGATTTCGGCGGCGGTGGTGGCGATTTTTGATCGGGCTCCGGTTTCGCGGCGGTTCGCAGAACCGCGCGGTTCTGCGAACCGCCGCGAAACGGAATGCACATGGATTCTCCTCTCCGTATCGGAACCCGTGGCAGCCGGCTGGCGCTGTGGCAGGCCAACTTTGTAGCTGCGCAACTGCGGCCCTGGCTCGGACCGCGGCCGATTGAGCTCGTCGAGATCCAGACCGCAGGCGATCAAGTTCGGGATGTGCCGCTC
>DATGIQ010000521.1:0-3292 GCA_035295665.1 Gemmataceae bacterium
CCTCACGCCCTCGGCAGGATAGAAGAGCGAGCCGCCACGCGCTACCCGGCCGTCCCGATCATTCACCACGAGCTCTTCTTCGGTATCTTCGATAACCTGGTCAGACGGTACGGACCGGTAATCATGAGTCTTTTCCTGACACCAGGCGAAGAGCTGGCCGTGCATATCGAAGAGCCCCCAATCGTTGGGCTTCAGGCTCCCGACGGGCCAGGTTCGCTTGCCCGAGTTCTTGGCGTACCACCCATACTTCTCCAGCATTTCCTCCGACTGGCCATAAAATCGGCTCGTCATGGTCCCCGCCCGGCAAGCGCATTCCCATTCCGCCTCCGTTGGCAGCCGGTAACCGGTTCGGTGCAGGTAACCGGGAGCCAACTGCATACTTCCCCCGGCCGCGCCTTCTGGTTTCGACACATAGCACCACTGGTCTTCTGGAATGCCTTCCTCCTTACTGAGCCAATTGCAATAGGCCGCGGCTTCGTGCCAAGTCACGCCCCCTATGGGACAGTCGGGATCCGGATAGCGTTTCATTTCGCCGTGCCCAAACTGCGGCCTGAACCGCTTGAACTGAGCTACCGTGACATGCGTGGCGGCCAATGCGAAGGTCCGGCTAATCCGCTGCCGATGGAGCCGTTCATCGCCGGCGCGCCCCGCTTCAGTGGAGGGCGAACCCATCGCGAATTCCACCGGCCCGGGGATTACCACGAACGTCTGCCCCTCGTGGTTCACGTACCACCGGCGATCTCCTTTGACCTGGCTCGTGGCGAGTTCCTGATCGAGCTGCTGGAGCGTATCCGACTGGCCCCATTGCCGCATCAGCCACGCCAGGCAGCCATGAATGCCCGGATCCGGATCCTGTCGATACAATGCAAGCAGCTTTGGCAGCAGTGTAGTTCGCTGGTCCGCCGGAACCTCCGGGGCACGGAATTCTCCAAGGGCGAGCAGCAAACCTCGGCGAACGGATGCGTCCTTCTCCTCTTGGAAGCGCTGCACCAAAACCCCGGGATCCGAACCGAACGGACCGAAACGGTGCACGAGATAGGTGCGTACGCGGGGATCGGGGCACTGGCGAAGTAGTGGCCAAGCTCTCTCCGGCTGGCGCATTCGCAACAAGGCCACGGCCGCATTCGCTTGCCGCTTGGCCAACTGCTCCCTCGCTTCATCGTCGGCCTTGGAAGGCAGCGTACGGTCTAGTTCTTGGATGAGCAGCTCTTGTCCGCTCTGCCCCTGGGACTTGAGTCTCGGAAACAAGATCGCGAACTGCTTTTCCTGGGCATCCATGACCAAATCGGCCAATACGTCTACATGATCGGCTGCATAGTCAGCCAGGATGTTCGTAGCCATGCTGCGCTCGGTGCTGCGTTCCGGCTTCCGATCTCGGAAAACGGCCATCAACGGAGTCAGCAGCTTGTCTTTGATTGGCCGGAAACCTTCGAGCCAGATTCCCAGGTAAACCGGGTTCTCGGATACGAGCTGGTCCACGACGAGAGCGCAGGCCTTGTTCCAGCGCGGGCTGTTCGGGTCATAGAGTGCCAGGGCACAGGCCGCTCGCAACCGCTCGCCTGGCTTGTCCCGGGCGGGCTGCTCCACGACGGCCCACAGCCGATCGAGCATCCCATCTTTGTAGGGCAAAAGGGCATCCCGCAGCACAGGCAGTTCCTGTGGCTTGACCTTGAGGAGCTGCTCGGAAAGGTAGTTCGTCTCAGATGGGTCCACGGGCAGCAAGGCCAAGCTGGTGTAGAGCTGCCTGCGGCCATCATGGCTGCTCACCGCATCGTGCTGGACTTCCCGCAACAACGGATTGAGCCAAGGGCGGTAAGGAGCCATATCGCCGATGATGACGGGTAGATCGGCGGCGTTGGCGTTCAGGAGCCGATCTCGGAGCGCATGGGCTTTTAGCGTGCCGTACTCTTCCCAACTGCCCCACGCCAGGCAAGCCAGAAAGCAGACCAACGCCAGCCCGCGCAGTACGTGGAAGCGCGTTGCCTTGCGCATCATCTGGCGCTGGAGGGCTGTCCAATCCCGCGGGGACGTGAAAAGGCGGATGCTGGCCCATTCCCACCAGGCCGGCAGGTTTCGGGCCGCCGGCTTGGCGTTCCAAGCTGCCGCCCGTTCCGCCAGTTGGAGTTCGGCTCGGCCGCGCCGGGTCTCTTTTTGTTTGCGAGCCAGCCAGGAACGCAATGCGGGTACCAAATAGTCATGGGTCAACTGGTAAAACAGGGTGGCCGGTGGCGGATGGCGCGTGGCGGGACTAGAGGCCGTAGCGTTGTGTGGCTCCTCCCTGTCTTCCCCTCCCGCCACCCGGCACCCACCGCCTGCCATCCATTCCGCGCCGCCCGCCACCCATTCGGGTTCCGTTGGTGTAATCAAGCGAAGCTCGCCATCGAGGATCCGCAAGAGTTCTTCAAACTCCCTCGGTCGTCCTGTGTAGCCGGAGGCCATCAGCAGATCTTCATGGGAACGCATGTTGCCCCGGATGTTGCTGCCGGTTTCGGGGAGCAGAACCTTAAGGACGGCCTGGGCGGCGCGCTGGTGGTAGCGATGCTGGGGCGGAGCCGTCGCGGCGGCGAACGTTTCCTCCAAAAAGCGCGCGCCCACGCCTTCCATGCCCCCGACGGATTTGAGCGTCGCCGAGGTCCAGGACTTGCCCTTGACCATCTCCGCGAACAAGGCCAAGCGGACGGGGACGATTCGTTCGTCTTGGGACAACTCCTCAAGTGCTTGATCGAGGAAGGCTTCCTGCTCTTTGCTCCAGGGATCACTACCCGGCGGCAAGGCTGCGAAAGCCTGTCCGAAGGCCGCCAGGACTTTTCGTGCATGGCGTGGATCGAAGAGATCGACCAGGGCGACATTGCGGCCCTGGACTAGGTCAACTTCCAGTTCCGCCATGAAGCGGCTAACACTGAGCCAAAAATCATCCCGCACGAGCAGCAGGCACTGAAGGCGTTCGCCATCGCACTGCCGCAGCGCTTGCACGAGCTGGCTGTTTTGCTGTCCCCGCTTAGCATGGAGCCACTGTTCGAACTGGTCCACCACAATCACTATCTTCCGGCCGGTAAGCCGACCGCGGCCCCGGCGGAGAGCGGCAAGCGCTTCCGGGAGACGCAGTTCCTGACCGAGGCCAGTACAATGCCTCCGTAGCCCCTTCCACAGGCGGGCTTCCGTCTCCTCGGCCGTGGCTTCGATGTAGACGACGACAACGGTTTGCGCGAGCCGAGGCAGCAGGCCAGCTTTGACCAGCGAGCTTTTGCCGCAGCCGGAAGGTCCGTAGAGCAGACCAACCGGGAAGGTCTTC
>DATGIQ010000522.1:0-4102 GCA_035295665.1 Gemmataceae bacterium
AAGCAACGGCAACATGAGTAAGATCAGACAGGCACCCGTCCCGTAGGGCAACAAGTGCGATGGCTCCAGCTTGTACAGCGTCAGGCCGACGAACGGACCCAGGATGCGAGCCATGGCCGAGGCCGACTGATTGACGCCCAATACCTCGCCTTGCTTGGCCGGATCGCTCCGCCGCGAAATAAGCGCTTGCACCGAAGGCGTCAGAAACGCAAAGCCGGTCACCGCGACCGCCAGGCTGACGAGGGTCATGGCCAAGACTCTGCCGAAATCTGTGTGCTGATCGGCCAGCCACGTCGCTCCGCCCAAGCCGGCTACGCCCAGTCCCATGAGCAGGATGCCCATCGCCATGAACGTTTCTTCGTGGAGGCTGCGAGCCAGCCGGCGATAGACGAATCCTTGAATCAGCATCAGCACCAAGCCGACGTAAGCAAAGATCAGAAAATTGTTCCGCTGGCTGAGCTGCAAGTTGTCCTGGTTGAGAAGCGCCAAGGTCGCCTCAAACTGGCCGAACCCGAAGGTGGCAAGGAAAAAGATAAACACGAGGAGTCCGACTGTCGGGTTGCGTAGCGTCGTCCGCATCCCTTCCCAGCTGAACCACTGCCGCCGGGCGCCGGGCCCGCCAGGCTGGCGCGTCTCCGGCAACAGGCGGAGACCGAGAGTAAAGGCGATCAGCGACAGCGCCGAGGCAACAAAACCGAGGCTGCCGATGTGACTGGGAAAGAACTCCAGGGCCGCGAAACCAATGAGCGGACCAAACGTAAAGCCAATGCCGAAGGCGGCGCCGATCATCGCCATGCCATGTTTGCGCTTGTCCGGCGTCGTCGAATCGGCGATGACGGCCTGGGCGGTGGAGATGGTGGCACCGGCCACACCGGCACCCAGTCGAGCTACGAACAAGAGCACCACCGCCCAAACCGCATGGGCGGCATCGATCTCGGAAGCAACGCCGAACAGGGCATAGAACACCACCGAACCCGCCAAGCCGAGCAGCAGGATGGGCCGCCGCCCGATTCGGTCAGAGGTCCGGCCCCAGATCGGTGCAAAAATGAACTGCATCAACGAGAACGACGACATCAGCAGGCCGAGGATCATTCCGCCCAGCCGCGCTTGTTTGCCGCCAGGAACCAGATCATTCAGATACAGGTCCCCGATGAGCGGCAGTAACGGCAAGACGATCCCGAAGCCGAGCAAGTCGATGAAGACGACCAGAAAGACGATCAGAAGGGCGGAACGCTGCGAACTTGCAGCTGGAGGAGATGCGGACGGTGGGAGCGATGGTAGGGGTTTTTCCAATTGCGGGGTTTCGAAATCCTGCATCATCGAGCCTTCTTACGGGTTCCTAAATTGGGGAGAACAGAAATCCTAACTGCTTGCCAATTCGTGCAGAATAGCAATTGACCGGCCTCGAAGGCTAGGCCGTATCGTCCCCCGGGTCGCAAAAGGCTCTTTTCGCCCAACAACGATCATTGACCAGACCGCTGCCGGCGGGCATGCTATAGAACCGTGTGTCATTCCGCCGCCGCGGAATCCCTCATCTTCCTGGATCTTCCCATGGCCACCGCCGAGTTGCTCAGCAAGTGTGTTAGCGAGAATAACGAGGCCACCGCTTTCCTCGTTCTGGATACCGAGAGCATCCCGGATGGCCGGCTGCTAAGCCGGGTGAAGTACCCGGCGGAAGACCTCAGCCCGCTGGAGGCCATTCAGCGGGCCCAGGCCGAGGCTCGGGAACTTTCCCCCAAGGGCTCGGACTTTTTGCCGGTTAGTTTTCAGGTTCCAATCGCGGTGTGCATCCTCCGGATTGCCTCCGACTTTCGTTTGCAGGCGATCCGTTGTCTGGATGCGCCGCATTTTCGGCCCCAGCGGATCGTGGAAGAATTCTGGCGCGGCCTGACGCACTACAAGGCACGCTCAGGCAATCGAGCCAAGCTGGTCACCTTCAACGGACGGGGCTTCGACCTTCCCTTGCTGGAGTTGGCGGCGTTCCGCTACGGCTGCTGTGCCAGCGATTATTTTTTGAACAGCCGCAACCGCTACAATGGCGAGGTCGATCTGTTCGATTGGTTGACGAATTATGGAGCGTGCCGCCTGGCGGGGGGCCTGAATCTATTTTCCAAAATCTTGGGCAAACCGGGCAAGATGGAAGTCTCGGGGAACCAGGTGTATGCGATGTACCTGGCAGGCAAGATCCAGGAGATCAACGATTATTGCATGTTCGATACGCTGGATACCTATTTCGTCTTTCTGCGCACCCGTGTCTTGCGGGGAGATATTTCCCTGGAGGAGGAACAGGATCTCGTCGCTGCCGGCAAGAACTGGATCAACGCGAAAACGGCGGAACTGCCCGCGCTACGTCAGTATTTGCAGAATTGGGGAGATTGGCACCCGTGGCCGTGAGGCGGCTGCGCCGGCAAATTTATTCTCCCAAGACGGGGCCGAAGCATGCTACACTGAAGGGCGTGCATCGTCAAACGGAGGTGCCCCGGAGGGGGTATCTCTGCTCCCTAAACGAAGCATCGAGGACGTAGCTGATGAGCGACACCATCACGCTTCCAGGGACTTCCAAGCGGGTGAAAGAGGAAGAACAGCAGAAGACCAAAAGGCAGCCGCCGTACAATGTCATCTTGCTCAACGATGATGATCACAGCTTCGAATACGTGATCTTCATGTTGCAAAAGCTGTTCGGCCATCCGCCGGAGAAGGGCTATCAGATGGCCTGGGAGGTGCACACCCAGGGCCGCGTCATCGTCTTCACGACCTCTCTCGAATTGGCGGAGCTGAAACGAGACCAGATCCATGCCTTCGGCCCCGATCCGCTCATCGAGCGGTGCAAGGGTTCGATGTCGGCGGTGATTGAGCCTGCTCCCCAGTAACCGCGGGTTCTTGTACCGGAGAATATCATGCCACGTATCGTACGGGGCGGACTGATCCAGGCAAAACTCTGTGAACCGGCCACCTCTCCAGTGAGCCGCATCAAGCAAGCCATGATCGAGAAGCATCTCCAGCTCATCGCCATGGCCGCGGACCGAGGTGCCCAGGTGATTTGCCTGCAAGAGCTGTTCAACGGTCCGTATTTCTGTGCGGAGCAGGAGACGAAATGGTACGCGCTCACGGAGCGTATCCCGGACGGTCCCACGATCCAGTTGCTCCGCGAACGCGCCAAGAAACACGGCATCGTGATGATCGTGCCGATCTATGAAGAAGATTTGACCGGCGTCTACTACAACTCCGCAGCCGTGATCGATGCCGACGGTCAATACCTGGGCAAGTACCGCAAGATGCACCTTCCGCACTGCGCGCCCGGATTTTGGGAAAAATTCTATTTTCGCCCGGGGAACCTCGGCTATCCGGTCTTCGAAACGCGCGTGGGCAAGATCGGTGTGTACATCTGTTATGATCGCCATTTCCCCGAAGGGGCACGTTGCCTGGGACTGGCGGGGGCGGAAATCGTTTTCAATCCATCGGCGACGGTGGCCGGCCTGTCCGAATACCTCTGGAAGCTCGAGCAGCCGGCGCATGCGGTGGCGAACCAGTATTTCGTGGGAGCGATCAATCGGCCCGGTTTGGAAGATCCCTGGCGGATCGGCGAGTTTTACGGCCAGAGCTACTTTTGCGATCCGCGTGGCCAGTTTTTGGCGGTCGGCAAACGCGATGAGGATGATATCGTAATCGCCGACATGGACCTTGATTTGATCCGCGACGTCCGCAATGTCTGGCAATTCTTCCGCGACCGCCGGCCGGAGAGCTACGCAAGCCTTGTGCAGCCATAGCGCAGCGCCATCGGGGTTACACTGGGGAGGAATGGTATGCCGTTCGGAGATTACAAGACCTTGGGCGAAGCGATCCGTGCGTTTCAAGTGACGGATACCTGGGAAGAGTTTGTGCAACCCGTCCCGGTGACAATCCATGATTACTTCCGGTCTAAGTTGAAGACTCGTTTGACGGCGGTTCCCGTTGATTGTTCGGAATGGGCCGTCTGTGAGAATCTCATTTATCCAATCCTCGATGAGGTTGCCCAGAATTACGGGGAATACCTGACGGTTTGGAGCCATGTGCCTCTCTATCACGAAGGAAAGCTCTTGGGCATTCCGGATTACTTGATCGC
>DATGIQ010000523.1:0-2185 GCA_035295665.1 Gemmataceae bacterium
CTCCAGATTACCCTGATCGCAGCCTGGTTCAATTACATCAACCGCGTTGCCGATGCTCTTGGCGTTGGGCGTGATCGCCAGACCGGCGAATAAGTCGGATTCAGTTTTCTCGAGTCAGTAATGACTCGATGTACTCGAATCTGGCCTTCATGTGTGACGAATTGTCTAGTGTCCGCTAACATTCAGGTTTGCCGGTGATAAGCGGCGCAAGTGAGTCACCTGCACTTATGGTGGTTGGGTGGCCCTCCATGCTTCGGTCACCTCGACGAATGGCGCGCAGATCTCCGCAAGTCGAAATACGGGAGTGACATGGGCAAAGCGGGCCTCTCTTGGGAGCATGGAGGTTGGCAACCATCTTATCACCGCCAAGGAGGCCCACAATGCGCCATTCTAACCGTGCCGCCTTTCGTGAGCAGGTGAACTTCCTGAGGCGGCAGTTCCTCCAGGACGGCGGCCTGCCGTTCACCGACGTCCTCACCCGGGAGGGCATCGAGCAAGCCCTGACCGCCAGCAACACCACCTGGCTGGACCGGATCTTCTCCCCGCTGGTCACCCTCTGGGTGTTCCTGGGGCAGGTCCTCAGCGGCGACCCGTCGTGTCGCGCCGCCGTCGCCCGCCTGATCGCCCACCGCGCCTCGCTGGGGCAAAAGCCCTGCAGCTCCGAGTCGGGGGCGTACTGCCAGGCGAGGAAGCGCCTGCCCGAGCGGTTCTTCGCCGCCGTGGCCCGCCTCGTGGGCCGGAACCTGGACGAGCGGGTCGACCGGCGGTGGCTGTGGAAGGGCCGCCGCGTCTGCCTGTTCGACGGCACGACGGCCTCCATGCCCGACACGCAGGAAAACCGCGAGGAGTACCCCCTGGCCTACAACCAGCTGCCCGGGACCAACTTCGCGCTGGCGCGGGTCGGGGCCATCATCTCGCTGTCCTGCGGGGCGATCCTTGACCTGGGCGTCTGCCGCTACGCGGGCAAGGGCCAGGGCGAGGTCAGCCTGCTCCGGCGGCTGTGGGACGTGCTCCGCCCCGGCGACGTTCTCCTGGGCGACCGCCTGATGTCGGGCTGGGCCGGCATGTACCTGCTTTTGCAGCGCGGGGTCGACACCGTCAGCCGCCTGTCGGCGCACCGCAAAGCCGACTTCCGCAAGGGGAAGCGCCTGGGCAAGGACGACCACATCGTGCGGTGGAAGAAGCCGACGTCGATCCGCTCGGTGGACCGGCAGACGTACAACGAGCTTCCCGACTCGATCACGGTCCGCGAGGCCCGCTTCCGGGTGGAGCAGCCCGGGTTCCGGACCCGGTCGGTCGTCGTGGTGACGACCCTGTTGGACCCCGGGCAGGCGAGCAAGAAGGAGTTGGCTTCGCTGTACCGGGCCAGGTGGAACAACGAGCTGGACTTGCGCTCGATCAAGGTCACGCTGGGGATGGACATGCTGCGGTGCCAGACGCCGGAGATGGTCCGCAAGGAGATCTGGACGCACGCCCTGGCCTCCAACCTGGTCCGCACGGTCATGGCGCAGGCCGCCGCCGGCGAAGGGGTGTCCCCACGCGAGATCAGCTTCAAGGCGACGCTGCAGGTCCTCGAGGCGTTCCGGCCGCTGATCGACTACCGAGGCCAACGCGATGCGAGCTACCGGGCGGCGCTGTACGAGCAGATGCTCCGTGCTATCGCCGTGCACAAAGTTGCCAACCGGCCCGGCCGCTTCGAGCCGCGCATGGCCAAGCGGAGGCCCAAGAGGTACGACCGGCTGACGCGACCGCGGGCGGAGATCAAACTCCGCATGCTCAAGCGAGTTAGTTAGATCTGCGCGCCATTCGTCGGACACACCTGCGCAAGTTCGAGTAATAGCGTGAGGCGCTTCGGGCTAATCGGACGCCGTCTCGGTTGACATCGCAAGTGCCGCGATTCTTGCACCCTTCTACCGCAAGATTTCGCCAGCAGATGCGGGGTGGTTTGACCGCGTCGGCCAACATTTTACCGCAGAAGAGCGGTGCGACCATTGGTCAATTTGCAATGAAATCGTTTCAGCAGCGGCCGGTGAACAAAGACAGCAAAGGAGGCGAATCAAGGCCCTCTGCAGAGTAGTCACTGATGCCGCGCTATCCGGAGGAAGTCTTGATGGCACGAGTATAGGTAATCCCCGGTGGGGCGTAGGAATCGACTGGAGACATACTCCTCCAGGTCGGACCAGAG
>DATGIQ010000524.1:0-10128 GCA_035295665.1 Gemmataceae bacterium
CCCAGAAATGCCTGCGGCACGGTCAACCGGCGGAGGGCGCTATCGTCCAACGTCCGTTCCAACCACTGTGTTGCGGCCGTCTGAGCCATGCCGGCCGTCAAGGATGAGACCCATCGGGACAGGCTGCACATCCGTTCGGCGCGCATTGGATTTCGTTTATACGCCATCGCCGAGGAACCAACCTGGCTGGCTTCGAATGGTTCTTCCAGTTCCTGCCGGTGCGCGAGCAGCCGGAGGTCCGTGCCATATTTGTGGGCCGACTGGCATAAACCGGAGAGCGTATCCACGACCTGGGCATCCACCTTTCGCGAATAGGTTTGCCCGGTGACCGGGTAGACCTGTTCGAAACCCATTTTGTGGGCGACCAATTGATCCAGCCGGCGTACCTTTTCGTGGTCGCCACGGAACAGAGCGAGGAAGCTCGCCTGCGTTCCCGTGGTCCCTTTCACGCCGCGAAAACGGAGGTTCTCGAGGCGATGTTCTATTTCGCGCAGATCGAGGATGAAATCATAGCACCACAGACAAGCCCGTTTGCCGACCGTCGTGAGCTGAGCCGGCTGAAAATGGGTGAACCCGACGGTTGGCAGGTCTGCCCACTTTCCGGCAAAACGGGCCAGAGCGTCGATCACGCCGACCAAGCGAGCGCGAATCAGCCCGAGTGCTTCGCGCATCAGGAGGAGATCCGCATTATCGGTCACAAAGCAACTCGTGGCCCCGAGATGGAGAATGGCACGGGCGCCGGGGGCCGCTTCGCCGTAAGCGTGGATATGGGCCATCACATCGTGACGGAATTGGCGCTCGAGGGCCTCGGCTCGGCCAAAATCGATGTCGTCCAGATGATCGCGCAGCTCCGCCAGTTGTGCCGGGCTGATGCACGGACTCGCACCATCGTCCGCTAGCAAACCGAGCTCGTGCTCCGCCTCTGCCAGCGCCAACCAAAGCCGTCGCCACGTGCGGAATTTGCGCTCTGGCCCCCACAACGCGGCCATCTCTTGACTGGCGTAGCGCGTGATCAGCGGATTGTCGTAGCGTTGCATGTCATTCATGTGTCGAGGCCCCGCGTTCGGGAGGCAAGCAAAAAAGGCAAACCAGGAAAAGCCCGCGTCGCTGTTACGGGCCACCGCTCTCTGAATCTTTTTATCGTGTGTTCCGGCTGGCGTCTGCCCAGTCTTGCGTGGCCATGTGATAGAGTGGAGGGTGAGATAGTGGGAGCGCCTGAGCGCCCCGCTGGCCCGCCGCTTTGCTGCTCATCATGGAGGAAAGAGAATGTTCCGAAGATGGTTTCCCACCTTGCTGACGGTAGTGCTCGGGATCGGCTGTTGGAGCGTCGGCACGCTACCGGCCTCGGCCCAGGGTGTACCGTTGACCCGGTATTACTACTACCCGTACTACTATTTCCCGCACAACTATTGGCCGAGTATGGGGCCCCAATGGCCCGAACAGCCCGGCTCCCCCTATGTCCCGCCGCCGGCCTACATGGCGTATCCGCCATTCCGCGAACGGCACTGGCGCTATGAATGGTGGGAGCCACAAACCTATTACCGCGGTTTTCATTTTTGGCTCGATCAGTTCTAAATTCGTCCGTGGTCCGTGGTCCGTAGCAAGCTGGTTACGGACTACGGATCAACCGCTCCTTCCTCCTTGTGAATTCTGCCGCCCAGACGTGTGGGCCAGGGACTCTCCCACTGATTCCACGAGCCGAACCACTTCTTCCACATCCGCCGCCGTTGTGCGCCAGTTGACGAAGCAGAGCCGAATCGCCACCCGGCCACGGAGCCGGGTCGAGGACAGAAATGCTCTTCCCGAGGCGCGCACGCCATCGATCAGGTCCAAATTGAGGCGATCCAGTGCCTCCGGATCCTCTCTCCCCTCATCACGGAAACCAGCCGGTACATACCGAAAACAGACGACGCTGAGCTGACGCGCGGAGAGAATTTCGAAATAGGCGGACCGTTCCAGGAGACCCTGAGCCAGCTCCGCCAAACGACAACTGCGGGCAATGCCGTCGCGGAACCAGCCGACGCCCAGGACCTTGACCGAAAGCCAAATCTTCAGCGCCCGAAACCGCCGCGTCAACGCCACGCCCCGGTCGGCGAAGTTCACTTCTTCCGAGCTCGGTTCCACATCTTGCATGTAATCCGGCCGGAGCAGAAAGGTCTCGGCCAGGCGCTTGCCCTCCCGGATCAGCACGCAGCCGGCTTCGAACGGCTGGGCGAACCATTTATGCGGATCGAGGGTAAGCGAGTCGCTCCGTTCGATGCCGGCGAAATGCCGTTTCTCCTCCGGCACGAGTACGGCCGGCCAGCCGTAGGCCGCATCGACGTGAAGCCAGAGCCGCTCCGTTTGGCACAGGTCGGCCAGATCGGTAAGCGGATCGATGGCTCCGGTATTGGTGGCGCCGGCATTGGCCACCACGGCCCAGGGGAGCCGGCCTGCACGCCGGTCTTCCTGAACCGTTTGCCGCAGGGCCACGGGATCAAGGCGGAAGTGAGCATCGGCAGGAATCGGGCGGAGTTGGTCCGGCCGCAGGCCGATGATTTTGGCGGCGCGGTCCATTGACCAATGGCGCTCCTGCGTGAGATACAGCATGGCCCGACCGCGATCTTCGTAAGAGAGTGGCTCTCGGGCCACCAGGAGAGCGGTCAAGTTCGCTTCCGAGCCACCGCTTGTCAGGATGCCACTGGCCTGAGGCGGATAGCCCAGGAATTGTTTGAACCAACCGAGGACGACCAGTTCAACCTGGCTTGGACCAGCGGCCTCCAGCCAAACGCCGGCGAAAAAATTCGTAGCCGAGCAGAGAAAGTCGGCCAACACCGACACGAAGTTCGGCGCGCTCGGGATGAAGGCCAGGAATCGTGGATGATTGATCCGGATGGCGTAAGGGGCAATCTTGTGCCGGAATTCGTCGAGGACGTGGGAGAAATCGCTTTCCGACTCGGGCGGCGGCTCCCGCAGGAGAGACTCCATTTCTGCCGAAGGGGCAGTGCGGCCGAGCGGTTGCTCGGGCAGGCTCGCAAAATGTTCGAGAATCCATGCCGCCGTCTGATCGGTCATGGCGCGCAGCGCCGCCAGGTCGGGATGCGGCATCGGCGTGGCCAGCTCCCGGCGTAGTTGTTCCCATCGGGCATCCATCGCTGTTTACTCGGTGTGAGCGGTCCGCTGATGCTCGGCAACTTGATTGGAAGCGATGTGCCAGCCACAATCGCCGCAGGCAGCAGCCTTGTCGTAGCAGGGATCGCAATAGAGAGGACCGCCATGGAAAAACTGCTCCAACCGCGCCTGGTCCTCGGCAGCCAGCTCGCCGGGGTCGCGCGGCAAGGGGAGTTCATTGCCACAACCATCGCAGTGACGGCGATTGAGCTGTTCCAGCAGGGCCGCATAATGATCGTGTACGCCCCGCGGGACGACCCCCTTGCCATTGCAGAGGGGACAAGCCATTCCCAGCTGGGCGGCGATCGCTTTACGAATGAAGGCGCTCTTGTTGGGAAGTTTATTGAGAAACTCCGCCAAATCTTCTTCCACCTTGAACGCGACCACCGCGGTCTTCGGAGGCTTGCGGGACATGAGAGAGGTCCTCGATCGGCACTGGGGCGACATCTTCGGATAGTTTAAGGATCGGTCGGGAACGTCGCAAGGAGGGTTAAGTGAGAATGGCCGATGGAAACAAAGTGGGGATGCAACCCGCACGCCTGCCGCGCCAGCGTTGATCCCCGCAGCGGATGTCGAATGGCCGAATGAAGCGTGCTCGGAACCTTGGCCCTGTCTGATGATCGCGGCGGTCGCAGTGGTCCACAAATCGACCCTTGTTACGCACAACACGGCCGATTTTCAAATTGGCCTGAAAAAATCGATCCTTGCATGGCCACTTTGGCGGACTTTTCTGCATGAACTGATGCCGGCAAGCGCGCCGACGTTCGGCTAGCGAGCCGGGCTTGCACAGATCCTGTTTCTGGGGGAACGTGCCATGCTGCGCCGCGGAAAGTTCCACTCTGCGTCAACATACCGCCTCCTGGTGGAGCAACTGGAAATGCGTCTGGCCCCCGGGGACGCTTTGCTCGGCGGCCTGCTGGCAGCGTCGTTTGCGGAGCGTGCCTCCGTGGGCAGCGACGATCCTTGGACATCGGGAATCAGCGTTCACGATCGGCCAAGAACGCGCGCGCAGTTATCGCTGGCTGCTGTCCAGATCCTTCCCCAAAGTGGTGCCTTCACTGCCCAAGTGGCCGGGCTGTCCGACTTTGGACAAACCGATTGCGAAGAACGGGCCAATACTGGCGGTAACCGAACGCAAGTCGTGGATGCCTGGAATCCGGACCATCCGCTTCCTGACCGGAGCTTGGCCCAGGACGCGGATCGGCTTTGGTCGGTGCCGTTCCCCTGCCACTCGGCACCCGAGAAACGTTCGGCAAACGCTCCCGAAGCAGGACCGGACCGCCCGGCTCCAGGCGAACAAGGCATGAGCGGATCAGCAGCGGCCCCGCCGGTGGATGCCGGCGGCCGGGCCGAATCGGTTCCGCCTGACGGGGCCACTTCGCTGCCCAGTGGCCCTTCCGCCCCGATCCTGCCGCCGACCGCCGGGAGAGGGATGAGCGGTTCGGTGGCATTTCCCCCGTCGGGTGCAGGCATGGGAACACCGGCAAGTTCGGCGCCGGCTTCGCTTCAAGCCAACCCCTTGTCGCAATCCAACCCGCTTATCCTCTCTGAGCCACCAGGCAGTGGCGGAACCTCGGGCGGCTCGGGATCCGCTTCGCCCTTCGTGTACTTCCCCGACGGGCCGATCGGCGAACAGCCGCCGCCCGTGGCGCCAACTCCCCCCGACTGCAACACGGTCGGCATGCAGCCGAGTCCGGTCGTTCAACCGGATGCCAACACCGGCCAGGGAGGGGCGGCCTCCACCGACGCGCCGGTCCGGGACTTCGACGGCTTGCCGCTGGTCACTGCAAACGATTTGAGCAGCAACGCCCTCGGCTTTCCGTGGGGTCAAACCCGTAGCTGGACCGGTCTGGACAATTCCAGCCTGAACGGCAACGGCTGGGCGCTCAGCCAGCTCCCTTACCTGGTCGTGGGCGGCGGCACGAATGGCCAGGGAAGCATCCTTTACGGAACGGCGGCGGACGACCGCATCTCCGTAGTCGAAGGGGGCGGGCAGGTCTTCACGTTCCGTGTGCCGGCTTCTGGGCCCTACGCCAGTTTTGTCCCCTGGGATGCCGAGAAGATCCGGCTCGACTCGATCCCCGGGCCTACTCCCGTCTTGCGGCTGACGGATTCCCAGGGCGACGTGACCGATTTCTACGATGTCTCCCGGGACGCCACCGGCCGGCCGCTAGGCCATTCCCTCGGCGTCGACCTTGCCCAGAAATTCGGCCGCTTCAAAAGTTACACTCCCGCCAGTGGGACCAGCAACGTCGTGGCCAGCTACGACACGGCTGGCTACCCGACGACCGTCACCCGGAGCGACACGGTGACGGGCGACACCGAGCAATTCGTTTATGCCTACGCCACGGTCACCAATGACCTGGTCGCCGCGGCGGGAACCACGCCGCCGCGACTGGTGGCCAGCGTCACTCTCCAGCGGCCCGATGCGAACGGCAATTGGCAGCCCGTCCAGCGGGTGCAGTACACGTATTACACCGGCCGGCTCCCCAACGGCGTGGGTGGCTGGGTGAACGATGCCAACGGCCGGCTGGGGGACCTTGAACTGGCTCAGATCGAAAACCCTGTCGTTACTGGAGATGGATCGCTTACCTGGCAGGAGATCAACACGGATTACTATCGCTACTACAAGTTGACGGGTGAGTCCAATGGCGTTCCCTCGCAGGGCCCCACCAATATCGCAGCCACGACCGGCGGCCCGGCACCGCTAGAGCCTGCCGGGCCCTACGATCCCAAGGCACCCAGCCCGTTCGATGACCTGGTTTTCAGTGGCCTCAAGACGGTGGTGACGGGAACGGCGTTCGATCAATTGGCGGCCGCGGTCCCGAACTATCAATCCGCCTCCGATGCAGCCATCCAGCCCTACGTCAATAACCTTTTCACCTATGAGCGCTGGGATGACCACATCGGGACCGACGGGGCGTATGGATCGCAACCGTGGGATACGACGAACATCGACATCAATTGGCGGGCCGGCTATCGACTCGGGACGCGGTATCGAGCCACGGAGGAGATGGCTCAAGGCGCTGGCTGTTCCCTCTGCGCCGGCGGACAGGGCACCTACAAGTACGAATATGCCGCCAATGAAGATCCGACGGCGCTCGGCTTCAACAGCATCGAGTACAACACTTGGCGAATGAAGACCACCGAATTTTTGCCCCCCACGAGCCCCAACTGGGGCGATCACAATCGCGAAGTCGTCTACACCGACGAGGTCGGTCAGCCGCTCTTGGACGTGTTTGTTCAGGTCGGAGGCCCAAGCCTGGCCGTGACGGGAATGACCATCACCGCCTCGTCGGCGACCGGCGCGACGATCACGGTCACAGCCGCCAATCATGGGTTCCATACCGGGGACCTAGTCGCGCTCAGCGGCGTGCTGCCGGAACTTTATGACGGCGTATTCACGGTTGCACGGATCGATGCCAACACGTTCCGTTTCGTGCTTCCGTCCAATTACACGACTCCGGTCCTTGCTCCAACTCCCTCCATCAACCAAACGATTGCCGGCCTGACAATCAACAGCACCGTCACGAAGGTCACGGGACAGTGGGCGACGGCTTACCGTTATGACGGCCAGGGGCGGCTTATCCTCAAGGCCAACCCGTCGGCGGTGAGTGGTTACAACGACAGCCAGTCCGATTTGCTCAACAGCGACTCCCCCGGCCATTTCGGATATCTGTACGATCATCAAGGCGCGATCGAACTCACCGACTACTATGCCACCACGACCGCCACCGAAGCAACGCCTGGCGGCGTGGCCGGCTATCTGAAGGATAGGGAGATGGAGCAGGGCCAGCTTGGCACGCCCATCCTCGAGGAGAGCAAGCAGTACTTCACCCATCGGGTTACCGATTCGACGGCGGATGTAACGGTGACCACTCCGGCCGGGACCTCCGTCACCTCAGTGGCCGACCAGTTTACCTATGCACCGCCGCCGATTCCCTCCGTAACCGGGGTGGGGCCCAATTCCGGTACGGACACGGGCGGCAGCATTGTGACGCTGGTCGGCGGCACCTTTACGGGGGTTACCGGTATCTCGTTCGGCGAGACACCGGCCGTTTCCTTCGTCGCAACGGACAACGTCATCAGTGTTATCGCACCGCCCCACGCTGTGGGTGTCGTGGATATCACGGTCACCAACCGGTTCGGAATTTCAGCGACATCCGCAGCGGACAGGTTCACCTACTGGTCCTCGCCGCCACGGGACGGGGGCCCGGTGCTCACCGGACTGGTTCCGGCTTCCGGCTCGGCCGGCGGCGGCGACTCCGTCACCCTCGTCGGCAGCAACTTCAGCAACGCCAAGGCCGTCTACTTTGGAACTACCCCGGCCGTCTCCTTCTCGGTCCTGAACGACGGCGTCATTAGCGCTCGTAGCCCAGCCCACATCGCGGGCGCAGTGGACGTGACCGTGATCACGCCAAGTGCCACTTCGGCCGTGTCAGCCGTCGGCCAATTCACCTACCAGCCGCCAGCCGCACCCATCATAACGGCTCTGAGCCCGTCCTCAGGCTTGAGCCAGGGCGGTACTACAGTAACACTGGCCGGTAGTCACTTCACCGGAGCCACAACGGTCTCTTTCGGCGGCTTGGCAACCTCATTCACGATTCTCTCCGACCATGTGATCACCGCCCGCGCCCCAGCCCATGTGGCCGGCTCGGTCGATGTCACGGTCACTTCATTGAGTGGCACTTCCGCTACGTCGCCGGCCGACCAGTTCAGCTATGTGGCCACTCTACCCCCGCCGGGTCCGCCGAAGGTGATCGGTCTCGGTCCGACTTCTGGATCGACCGCGGGCGGCGACACCGTGGTCCTGGTTGGAAGCAATTTCACCGGGGCCACCGCCGTCGCATTCGGTGGGACCCCAGCGGCCTCGTTCACCCTGCTTTCGGACAGTGCGATTCGCGCCATCACGCCGCCTCAGACGGTGCCCACAGTCTATCCGGTCGCCACGGACACCGTTTACCGCAACACCGACGGCACCGGCGCCGAGACGACCAGCTATGAATACACCTGGTTGGCCGGTTCGACGCGGATGGAATCCCAGATCATCACCAAGCCCGTCGTTTCTGCCAGCCAGAACGGGCCCGGTGTCGCCGGCACGCAGGCCACGATCTACGACAGCGCTGGCCGGCCCATCTGGCAAAGGGACGGCGATGGCTTCCTGACCTACACCGCTTATGACCCGGCAACCAGCGCCGTTATCGAGAAGATCACCGATGTGGACACCACACGCAGCGGAGATTTTCAGAATCTGCCGGCTGGCTGGGCGACTCCGCCGGGTGGCGGTCTCCACCTGGTGACCCGCTACGAAGTCGACGCTTTTGGGAGGACGATCGCCCAAACGGATCCCAATGGCAACACCACCTACACGGTGTACGATGACGCCGAGCACGAAGTCCGGACCTATGCCGGCTGGCAAGCCAGTACGGGGATGCCCACCGGTCCGACGCAGGTCACCCGGCACGATTTCGCGCATTCGCCCAGCTACACCGAGACCCTGACCATGTCGGCTCCGCCACACCTGACGAACGGCCGACCCGACGGCACGGAGCCGATCAGCGGCGTAGTGACCCTCTCCCGCAGCTTCACGAGTCCCGGCGGTCAGCTCATCGAGACGGATCAGTACTTCTCCCTGGCCGGCGTAACCTACAGGACCGCCCCCTATCTCGGCATCGCCGGGACCAACTACTATCCGACTCTCTTGGCTTATGATCAGCGCGGGCGGTTGGATCGGACGATCAGCCCCACCGGCACGATCACCCGCACCCTCTACGATGCCCTCGGCCGGGTAGTGAGCACCTGGGTCGGGACCAATGATAGCCCGGCCAGCGGTTACTGGTCCCCGGACAACAATACGGCCCCCGCGAACATGATCGAGGTCAGTGCCGAGGTCTACGATCAGGGCGGGGTGGGCGACGGCAACGTGACGGAAGCGATTACATTCCCCGGTGGCGGAGCCGCTCCGCGGGTGACGCAGAACTTCTATGATTGGCGCGACCGCTTGCTCGCCAGCAAGCAAGGAGTCGAGGACAATGAGGACGACAAGACGAACCGCGCGATTCGCTACACCACCTACGATAACCTGGGCGAAGCGGTGCTGGTGCAGCAGTATGAAGGCGACGGCGTGAATCTCCGCATGGTCGACGGCGTGCCCCAACCGCCGGACGCGGCGTTGCTGCGGGGCCAAACCGCCGTGGCCTATGACGACCAAGGCCGTGTCTACCAGAAAATGGTCTTCGCCGTCGATCCGGCCACCGGTGCCGTGTCATCCACCGCGTTGACAACCAATTCTTATTACGATCAACGTGGCAACCGCCTGGCCGAGAGTGATCCGGGAGGGCTCTGGACCAAGAACCAGTACGATGGCGCCGGCCGATTGACCATTGAATCGCGGAGCGATGGCGGCAGCGGAACCCGCTGGATCGATGCGGCCAGCGTAGCTGGAGACATCGTCCTGGAGCAGACGGAGACGGTTTACGATGGGAACAACAACGTTGTTGAGACCATCAGCCGCCAGCGGTTCGACCAAACGACGGGTTTGGGAGAGCTGGGCGACCCCCAGAGCACCGCGGCTCCCCGGGCACGGGTCTACTCCACAGGCTCTTACTATGATGCGGCGGATCGGCTGACGGCCACCGTCAACGTCGGCACCAATGGGGGCACGGCGTGGGTACGGCCAAGCTCGGTTCCGGCCCGATCCGACACGGTATTGGTCACGAGTTACACGTACACTGCGGCCGGTTGGGCACAGGACGCCATTGATCCGCGTGGCCTCGACACCCACACCGACTACGACACCCTGGGCCGGCCTATGGAAGTCATCGCCGACTACACGGGCAACGCCGAGGCGGCCAGCTCTGATGTCGCAACTCTCTACAGTTACGATGGCGACAACCACGTGCTCACGATGACGGCCATGCAGCCGGCCGGCACACCATCGCAAACCACCGCCTACGTCTACGGCGTCACCCCAGCGGA
>DATGIQ010000525.1:0-6896 GCA_035295665.1 Gemmataceae bacterium
TCATCCAACACGGGGTCAAGGGCCGCGAATTTCCGTTGTATACGTGCGACAGCAGTTGCATCATGCATGCTCCGCTTATCCCAAAACCGTCCTAACACGGATAGATCAATTCGGCGAAGTTATTTTTTCGCGGGCCCTAAGCATTGTGACCCACGAGCCAGCAGGCGTAACTGATCCAGAAGATGACGCTGAAGCCCAGCGCGAACGCGCGCGCTCGAAACCCAAGCACCCAGGCCGCCACGCTCATCAGCACCAGAAGGAACAGGTAGCTCAGAACCAGGCTGGCCAACCCCGGCAGGTTCGCATACGCCGTCGACACGGGGGCTGTAGCTTTGGATAGATCCAGCCATTCCTTGGTGGCCACCGCCCATCCCAGGAGATCGACCCCCGCAACTACCGGCAACGCGAGGATACACAGGAGCAGTCCGATCCAGACGGCTGCCCAATCTTCGGTTTTGAACCATGCACTCATGATGCTCAATTTAGAGACTCGTTCCGGGAGGGAACAGCCAAGGTCTCTTGTGTTCCTCTTCAGCCCGGTTAAGCTGCTGGATGGGGCTTGGTGGAGACCATTTCGATGAAGCGGACCGCCTTTACGCTTGTGGAACTTGTGACCGTCATCGCCATCATCGCGGTGCTGATCGCATGGTTGCTGCCGGCCATCCAAAAAGTGCGGGAAGCGGCCAACCGCATGGCCTGCGCTAACAATCTGAAGCAGATGGGGCTGGCCCTGCACCATTACCACGATGCACTCGGAGCATTTCCACCGGGAATGGTTGCCGGCGTTGAGGACCTGGAGCAAGGCGCCAACAGCGGGTTTGTTCCCCTGTTGGCGTTTTTGGAGCAGGAGAATTGGCTACGCCGTTGGGATCCACAGCACGCCTGGTATGAGCCGCCGAACTTCGATACGGTCTCGCTCTCGGTGAAGGTTTACCTGTGTCCGAGCAACCGCACGGCCGCGAACATCGACCTACAGTTCATGGCAGCGGCTGCGGGCCGGCCGCTGCCCAGTCCCGCGGCAACCGATTACTTGCTGTGCAAGGGAACCAACGCTGCGCTTTGCCAGGTCACTCAGGTGCCCTTGCAGGCCCGGGGCGTTTTCGACGTCAACACCCGGACGCGGCTAACCGATATCCGGGATGGGGTCAGTTATACGTTTGCCATCGGCGAGGGCGCGGGGAATTCGCCGCGCTACGGCATCCGCCGGTACTATCCCGATACGGCGCCGGCCAGCGATCTGTTCCCCGGCCAGCCAGAGCAGATAGACCAGAGCTGGTCCTCAGGCCCGTTGTCGACCAAGGCATTCCATTCCAACGCGTTCTTGTTCGGTTCCTGTTTCGGGGTGACGGCCCAGCGCGGCGGCCATACCCCAGTGATGGACGAGCCGATGAACCAGCCGTTAGTTTTGGCGGCCCGCTACTACCATTGCGGCTGCACGAACAGCGGGACCGCGCCCGAGACGTACGATACGATTTCAGGGTACCGCAGCATGCATTTGGGTGGTTGCAATTTCCTGTTCTGTGATGGGAGCGTCCGTTTTGTTGCGGAGAACGTGAATCCGGCGATGTATCGTGCATTGTCCACGATGGCAGGGGGCGAGGCAGTCGGAGACGATTTTTGACGATCGAGAAATCGGCTGGAAAGTGGGGGACGGCCATCTAAAATGAACAGGCATGAGGACAGATAGCTCAGCTGGTAGAGCGAAGGACTGAAAATCCTTAGGTCGCCGGTTCGATCCCGGCTCTGTCCACTCGACAGATAAGGACTTATGGAGAATCATCGGATCGTTCGTATACTGCTTTTGTCCGAGAAGTCCGAGAAATTTCGCGTGTTTTCCCGAAGAAACTACCCAAATCGATCCTTAGCTCTGTCAGCATTTCGTCCTTAGCTCTACCAAAGAAACCGCTTGCCTTGCTCGCTAAAAGACTGGATTGCACGCGTCATGATTTCCAGGTAAAAGTCTCAACCTTCTTCGGTTCGCAAATGACAAGGCCAGTAAACCGGGTAACTCGCGAAGTTACAAAAGGCTGGCGAGCTTCTTCTATGCAACCAATGCGCGAGGCATCAAATGCATGGACCCATTGCGATGCCACTGCTGACATCTCCGGTAACCTCTGTCCGCCTCTTTGCAGTTCTCTCGCTGGGCCTATTGACCGGCACGGCACTTGCCGACACGATGCCCAACATGCTGACGCGCGAAGCGGCTGTGCGCTGGGGCCTGCAGAATAACCCAGAGCTGGCAGCGATCCGGCAACAGCACGGTATTTCGGCTGCAGCTGTCATCATCGCCGAGACCTACCCGTTTAATCCGGTTTGGGAAGCGAAGGTTCGTGCCGCCAGCGGCCCTACCTCGGCTGGTATCAGTAATCGCGTCAGCAACGAACACAAGCTGTTGATGGATGTGGAGGTCCGTCACCAAGGACAGTACCGCAGGCAGGCGGCCGGTGCCGCCTTGACCCGCACCGACTGGGAAATCGCCTTTCAAGAACTTAGCCTGGCCGTGCGCATCCTGCGCACCTTCGACGCGGTGATTTATCAGCAGAATAAGCTGCAGTTGGTTGAAGACACGCTGCGGTTAAACGAAGCGGCCGCCAAAGACGTGAGCCTGCTTGCCCAACAGGGCAAACTCCGCGCCATCGATCTTATCCTCATCCGCACGGAGGTAAATGATATCCGGGGGCAGCTGGGCCCGGCCCGTGTCGCTTACGAGAAAGCCTGGCACGAGCTACGCCGTGCTCTTGGCGTTGCCGACGGGAACTTCACGGTACAGGGAACACTGGAAGTATCGCACGCTCCGGATGATACGGCGGCGCTGCTCGCAACCGCTCTGGAGCAAAGGCCCGACCTGCACGCCCGACAAGCCGCAGGCGCAGAAGCAGAAGCTCGCGTGCGCCTTGCTCTCGCGGATCGGTATGGTAACCCGAACGTCGGACCTGCGTATGAATACGATCCCACCCGGATCAACCTCATTGGCGCCCAGTTCACCGTACCACTCCCGGTGCTGAATACCCACCGCGGCGAAATCTGCCAGCGTGTGGCGGAGCGGACTCGGGCAGCCCTGGAACTCCGCCAGGCCGAAGTAACGATTCAGCAGGACCTCGCCGCCGCCCAGGCCCGGCTGAGTGCCGCCCGCCACTGGGTGGAAACCTACCGCACTGAGCTATTGCCTGAGCTCCAGAAAAGCCTCGAATCCACCCAGAAATTGTTCGCGGCGGGCGAACCCAGCGTCGATGTGTTGCGTATCCTCGACGTTCGCCGTAAGCTGCTCAAGGCACGCGACGGCTACCTCGACGCACTCTATGAACTGCGCCAAGCGCGCGACGACCTGTCCGCTGCTGTCGGAGACCTGGCGCTTGCCATGGACCCCGAGCCAGAGAGCCCTTCCCCATGATGCTTGCAATGCGCAGGGCTTGAATCGCGAAATTGCCCGCATTTCCGTTCCAGAGCCCGGCGCCTAACTCTTTCCGGTCTCTTATCCGAGCGCCCACAAAGGCGCGTACCATATTTCACCCCGGCTTGCACTCTCCCGAACCTTAACCATTCCTAATGCTGCGTCCCGTTTCCGCGAGCCGCCTCCTTTCCGACAATGCCAATGGAGGTTGTCTCTGTTCCGCAATGACAAGGAGATTGAACGATGCGGTGGACAACGGCAGGAATGCTCGTCATCGCGCTGGCAAACGCGGCGGTCTGGGCAGCAGAAGAGAATGAGCGAGTGTTTACGTTCAACAAGCATGATGTCGGGAAGGTCCCCAAGGGCTGGAAAGCCGAGCAAACCGGCAAGGGCAAGGGAAGCGTGTGGAAAGTCGTGGCCGACGCGACAGCTCCATCCAAGGCCGGTTGCGCGCTGGCCCAGACAGCCAAGAGCCCGGCCGAAGTCTTCAACATCTGTGTCGCCGAAGAAACGAATTACAAGGATGTCGAACTGTCGGTTTCCTACAAGGCCATCGCCGGTGAGACCGACCAGGGCGGCGGTTTTGTCTGGCGCTACCAGGACCACAACAATTACTACATCTGCCGGATGAACCCGCTGGAGGACAACTACCGTGTCTATAAAGTCGTGGCCGGCAAGCGCACGCAGTTGGGCGGCAAGGAAGGTCTGAAGGTGAAGACGGGTGAATGGCACAAGCTGAAGGTGGAGATAAAGGGCAGCAACATGGCCGGTTACCTCGATGGTGAGAAAATGTGGGAGATCACCGACGACACCTACAAGGACGCCGGCAAAGTGGGGCTCTGGTCGAAGGCCGATGCACAAACGCACTTCGACCAATTCAAGGCGGAAGGGTAGGCCAATCGGCCCTAGGTTGTGTGGACAAGGGCGCGGTAGTTTTGGTAAAAGGCGGGCTTTCCCACGAGCCACTGAGGGCCTGCGATGTTACCCCGCCATGCGATCTCGGATGCCAACTGGGAGCGGATCCAGGATCTCTTGCCCGGCCGACCGGGCCAGCCCGGCTGGACGGCCAAGGATAATCGACGGTTCGTCGATGCCGTCCTGTGGATCGCCAAGACCGGCGCGCCCTGGCGCGATCTCCCCGAACGGTTCGGCCATTGGAACAACGTCTGGAAGCGTTTCGATCGCTGGTCCAGGAAGGGGACGTGGCAACGGGTTTTCGAGGTCCTCCAAGACCCCGACTTGGAGTGGCTGATTCTCGACTCCACCGTAATCCGTGCCCACCCGCACGCTGCCGGCGCCAAAAAAAAGTGGATGGCAGTGGCGGCCAAGCAGAGCAAGCGCTGGGCCGCAGCCGCGGCGGCTTCGGGACCAGAGTCCACGCCAGCGTGACGGGCTTGGGACTGCCGGCGAAGCTCGTGCTGACGCCCGGCCAAGCGGCGGATGTGACCCAGGCGGAAACGCTCCTTGAGGGCTTGCCCGCGGAGGTGGGAATCGCGGACAAAGGGTACGACAGCCGGACGGTGGTCAAAGCCGTTGAGGCACGCGGTGCCGAGGCCGTGATCCCCTCGCGCAAGACCAGCAAGGAGCCCCGGGCGGATGATCGGGAACGGTACAAGGATCGGAACTTGGGCGAACGGTTTTGGCGTCGGCTGAAGGAGTACCGGCGGGTCGCCACCCGGTATGAAAAGACCGCCCGGAACTTCCTCGGGTTTGTCCTGGTGGCCTCCATCATGGTGCTCCTACGCTAACCAAAACCCCCTACACTACCTCGTCCTTGTCCACACAACCTAGCATATCACTTGAATCTCGGGTACCACTTTTTCACGTTGTCCAACGCCCATTGAGGAGATTTGTTGGCGTGGCAGGTGTTGCAACTATTGGGGTCGCCGTTTTTGATTGTTTCGGCCGGGGAGATGAAATTGAAGGTATGGTTGCGAGCCTCGGCCTTGACCGAGTTTTCGCCCGTCTTGGTCATGTGACACTCGACGCACCGGCTGCCGACGCTGAGCGGGGCGTGGTGAGTATGTTCGGCGAGCGTCTTGTACTTCGGGCCAACATTCTTGCCCGGTCCATGACAGGTAAGGCATAGGGCGTTGGTTTCAGCCGACTTGACAGTGAGTGACCGATGAAGTGACCCATGCGACTGATGGCAGTTCGTGCATTGCAGCCCATTATCGTGCATCACACTCTGCAAGAAGGTGTTCCCCTGTACCCGATTCTTGTGGGCGGTTCCGTTGTGCCAGAACTCGGCTGTCTCCTTCCCCGGTTCCGGCTCGAACCCCTTCCAGTATTTCGACAGCTCCAGGCCGGGCATGTAGCCCACGGCCCAAGCGTATTCATCTCCCGGCGGCTTGCCTGCCAGATGGCAGGAGAGGCAAATGTCCATCGAGCGTTCCACACTCAAACGGGAAGGGTTGACGATATTCCCGAGCTTCGGGGTTTCGGCGTGGGTTTTCCCTGGGCCATGACAGCTTTCACAGGCGATGTTCAATTCCACCCATTTCCGTGTGTAATGGTCGGAGCCGGTGCTATGACAGCCTGCACAAAGCTTGAAGTTCGAGCGGGTCTTCCAGTCCTTATGGGTAGGATACCACCAATCGCTCTTGCCCCCATAAGGCTGCCACTTCTTCTCGTTGAGGCTCCACTGTGCCGGATAGACCACTTCTAGTCCGTTCACCTCTCCGATGAATCGCTGCTTCCAGCGATGGCCAATCACCCATTTCACGTCCTTTAATTCGAATTTGCGAAATTCACTTTTTTGGGTGAAGTCGGCAAGAATGGTTCGGTTTGGCCCATCCATGATCGGCTTGCGGATCATCTTGTTGTGGGCCGTATCCTTCCATCCGTCGTAATAGCTCTTGTGGCACTCGGCACACTTTATCGAACCAACATACTCTGCCTGGTCGATACGAGGCCATTTCACGTCCTTTGGCTCTTCTGACCGCGCCGTTTCGGTGAGCCTCGTTGCGATAACGGCCAGGAGAAGGAAGGATGAGGCGACGCAAAGAATGGTTCTCATGTTCGTACGTCCTATCCGAGAGCATCGCGGATTCGACACGACGGTGCCGGTCACAAGGAGGAATCAAAGTGAGCCGACGAATGCCCTTGTTTGCGAGCAGAGCCGTTTATGTTAGCAAGGTGCTACTCCTAGTGGGAATGGCGGTCGTGGATGTCGGGGTAATGGGCGTGTACATGCCGTAGCGGGGCGTGCTGGTGAGGATGCGAGTGCTGCTCGCCAAGTGGATCATCCGGCCCATGCCCGCCCCACGGCTCGAAGTTGCCTGACCGAAGGATTCCAGTCCTTCGGTCATCGAGGTGCCGCTGTCCGAAAAGTCCGCCCCTTGGGGACTTTCTCAGGCCGCAACCTCTAGCCCGGACACTTTTTGTGGCGGCGGCGCGGCAGCGACCTGGTTCGGAAGCTGGAGTTGCTGCCGTAACTGCTCCGGCGTCCACCGCAACAACTCCCACCAATCCCGGGTGGGCAACTGCATCCCTTGCAGGTCGT
>DATGIQ010000526.1:0-7413 GCA_035295665.1 Gemmataceae bacterium
CCGGCCCAAGATCACCTACGCCACCCAGGTGGCCACCAACCCGCCGACCATCGTGCTGATCACGAATGGACCGGAGCTGTTTGCTCCCACGTATCAGCGCTACTTGCTGAAGACTTTCCGCGACCACTTGCCGTTCACGGATGTGCCGATCAAGCTCTATCTCCGCCACAAACACCGCGAAGACGAGCCGGCCGACGGTGAAAAGGAACCGCCGCGGAAAGTACAGCGGACCGAGCAGCCGGTCCGCAGCCCCGACACCAAGAAGGAGCGGAGGCGCACCCGGCCGGCGCCGGAGCTGTGGAAAGATTTGTAGAAGATTGCCGACCCTGGAGCATCCCATGTCGAGCCGTTCTCTCGTTCGCCTTGGACTGTGCGCAGCCGTCGCTGTGAGTTGGTCCGTTGTGCCGCTGAGCCGTGCCGAGAGCGAAGCGAAAAAGTTCAAAACGGAATACTTCAAGGGCAAGGTCGTTCCGTTGGCAAAGGCCGTGGAGAAATTCGGCGTCCAGCTCGATGCGGATGCGGGATGGCTGGTATTGCTGGGCGACGATGGCAAGATCTATCCGCTGATCAAGGATGATGGCTCACGAATGTTTTTCAAGGACACGCGGCTGCTGAATCGTCCGATGCGTCTGACCGGCCGCCTCCTGCCGGGCAGCCAGTTGCTTCAGGTCGTCGAAATCCACAGTTACAACCAGAAAAATGAGCTGCAAGAAGTCTACTACTGGTGCGATATCTGTACGATCAAGCGCTACGAAAAGAAGCTCTGTGATTGCTGCGGGGCGCCGATGGAGCTGCGCGAAGTGCCCGTGCGGAAGTGATGCTTCACGGCGGCGGGCGGAATCTTTTTGTTTAAGATTCTCCGAAGCTTCTTCGAATGGCTCAGGCCGATTCCCTCGAACTCATCCGACTCTTTCACCAATGCGGCACAGCAACGGGCTTGGCAGTGCACGTCACGATAATCGTCCCCTTGGCCGTGGCGTTCAAGTAGGCATCGAACTGGGCGTGCACTTCCTCTGCGGACGCGATTTTCATACGTTCATCTCCTCATCGATTGCCATCCTCCCATACAAAGCAGAGCTTTGCACATTGTCTGTGGGTTCGGAAAGGTGCCTAACTGACGGTGCCTGATCCTGCGGTTTACCAACCTGACGTGCCAGCGAAGTTGCCGCGATCCTTCGCTGGCACGTCAGGTTGGTAGACCGCCGAATGACGCATGCGGCGCATCTCGCAAGACACGTCTGCCCTTCAAAAGCTGCCGACGCCTTTATCTGGAGATCCGGCCTGAGCGGCACGATTGCGCTGACCAGCGATACCTTAACCATCCCCAACGGCCTGGCCATCGGCGACGGCAAAGCACCCTTGTTCGGCAATGGGATTTCCAACGATGGGACGATTGACAGAAGGCGAGCTGCTTGCTTGGAACAATTCCTTCGAGCCTGGCGTGATCGACCGCGCAGCCGGGCTTCCTGGCAAAGCCCAATCTTTCGCGAGCAGGCCGAAGCCGTCGATCAAAGCTTCGCTGGTTTGGGCTGAGCGAGGTGATTCTGCACTCCGCAAGTCAACCGCTCTGCAGATACCGTGCCAGCAACCGGTGGAAGTGATAGCCCGCCAACTCGCGGCGAACGCTGAACCTGCCTGTATGGAACGATCGACTGGCCAGGCCGCGCTGCACCTCTTCGCAGATGCCAGCGTCCTCTAATTGGATTTGATGGGCCACGGCAATACTTTCGGCGATGCGTGCCTTTGCTTCAGGCCCCTCCGTGTCGGCGAAATAGAAATCAAAAATGACCCGGCACTGATCGGGACCGAGCGGCAAGACCAAGTTCGTGTCCATCGTGCCCCGGTAGATGTTGAGCATGAAGTTGGGAAAGACCCACCAGTAATAGGCCATCTCTCCGGTCCGTACCTTGGCCGCTGCTGCGGCAGCGCTGTTCGGATCCGGCGGGCGGAGCGGGCTGCTTTGCACACTGGTGTGGTCGGCGATTTCCGTATGGTAGTGGGCATAATCCAGGACGCCGGCCAATGTGGGATGAACGCTGTTGACGTGGTAGCCACCGTCCAGAAAATTGTCCACGAATACCTTCCAGTTGCAAGCGACCACATACTCGCGCCGCTCCACGAACCGGAGTGTTTCTAGACCCAATCCGCGTGTCCGTTCAGGCAGCGAGGCAAGGAATTCCGCCAGGGCAGGGGGAGTGTGGCCCGGCGGCGTTTGGCGAACCCAGACCAGGGGGCCCCAGGTATCCACCGCCAAGCGAACCAGCCCTTGCTCTTCCCGGTGAAAATCGGCAACTCCCTCGAATTCCGGAGTGCCACGGAGCCGGCCGGCCAAATCATAGGTCCAGCCATGATAGCGGCAGCGCAGGCGGGAGACTTTGCCGCAAGCTTCTTCGAGTACCCGGGCGGCTCGGTGCCGGCAAACGTTGGAAAAGGCGCGCAGGATACCTTCTTGATCCCGGACCACTGCGATCGGTTCGCCCGCAATGTCGGTCGTGAGGAATGATCCGGGCTCGGCCAGTTGATCCAGACGCCCGGCAGCCTGCCAGGTGTTGACGAAGACCGTACGGCACTCCGCGGTATAAATCGTCGGATCCAAATACCACGCACTCGGAATGGTATGTGCTCGTTCCAGCGGCAACGTGGGATCGAACAGGGCAAGTGTTTCAGCCAAACTTCCGGCCACGCACGCCTCCTGGGCCCGTTTCAGTCCCCCATGGCGAGGATCAACAAGCTCAAAACCAGCCCGTTACTGATTCCGTGCGCAATCATGGCCGGTACCAACGACCCGCGCCATTCCCGCACCAGACAGAAGGTGAACGCCAGCCCCATCAAGATGGGGACCGCTTCGAGGCCTTGCGGATGGATCACGGCAAAGAGGAAGCTGACGCACACAGCACTGCACAAAATGCTCAAACCAAGGCCGAGCCGTGCACTGGCCTCTCGCAGATGGCGATAGAGCACGCCACGGAACATCGTCTCCTCGACGATGGGCGCAATCACGCTGGCAAGCAGCAGGATTTGCAACCGTGCCCACCAGTCGCCACTGGCCACATACTCGACAATGGGATGCGAAGGGAAGTGTCCCTGATTGAAGTTCTCCGCGGTGCCGCCAAGACCCTGGAGTGCTCCTTCGAGAAGCAAGATAGCGAACGTCACAAGCAGACCGAGGGCGACCATCGGTATCGCCATCGCATACGTGGCCACACCGATCAGTGGCTCGAGCGGCGGCCGTTTGCCGAGCTTGAGGCCAATCTCCCACCGCACCTGCGACCAGGGAATGCCGCGCAAGACCGGCCAGAACAGGGCCGACAAGCTGAGCAGCGAAGCCAGACCCGTGAAGAGCCAGCGGAGGTCGGTGCCAAAGGAAAGGCGTTCTGCCCCCAAACTCAGGGCCATAAAAAGCGCCATCCAGACGGCAAAAGTTTCGGCGTAAACCCCACCATGAAGTAGCCCCGTTTGGACCCCGCGCTGGAGCTTGCCGCTGAATAACAAGATGACGAAAACCACCAGGCCAACAAAGCCGAGCAAGCCAAGCAGTCCCAGGCCAATGATGTAACCCAGAAGCGCGAGGACGGTCCGATGCGCGGAGCCAAGGATGGCGGCTCGTGTTTCCGGGTCTGGGCCACCGGCTGGAGCCAGGGCCAAATCTCCGAACCAACCCAGCTCCGTGCGGAGTTGTTGCTTCTCATCGTTGCTCACAGAAGGTGCCTGGAGCCGGCCCGCCCGGTAATCTTCGTATAACCGCCGGAGGTCATCTTCCAGCGTTGCCTGCTCCGGCGTTTCGTCGACCCCGGCCTCCCTCAGTTTGGCGCCGAGATCGTTCAGTTCGTCGAGAGCTTTTGCCGGCCCGGCTAGTTCGCCGGCCAAGACGACGAACCGTAAGCGCTGTTCCACCCGACCACCGTTCAAGCCCTTGGCCTGCTCATAGACATCCTTTCCCGACATGCCGGACAGCTCCTTCGCACCGATCAGGTAGCGTGCCTGCATTTGCATGAGCCGCACATCCAAACCCTGCCCTGACGAGAAGGCGGCTCCTGGAGGAGCGATCGCATGCATCACAAGGACCAGCAGGACGAGAAGAACGATCATGATCCAGGCCAGGGCGGACTGACCCTTTTTTTGAGGATGAGCCGGGATCGCCGTGGCGATGAGGGGATCGGCTACAGATGGATCCAGATCGTTTTGCATGGTTGATTCGAGCTCGTGGAGGCACATGGCTCGCGCGGGAGCCGCCAGATGCCCGGTAGTATTCTTTCCTCATTCTACGGAAACCGCGGCCCAGCAAGTGCCCGTACTCCTTCCGCTGCACACCAGCCGGGCGATCCGCTCAGGATGCCGCGGTCCTTCGTTGGTGCGTCTGGCTTGTGTGATGCAGGATCATGCATGGTCCTTTAGAATAGTGAAGGGGAACTATGCACCAACAGCGGTATTTCGCAACCTGTGCCCGTGGAATCGAACCGGTCTTGGCCGGTGAATTACGCGCTCTGGGCGGCAGTGCGGTGGAGCAAGGCCGCGGCGGGGCCCACTTCTGCGGGGACCAGGCGTTGCTCTACCGGACCAACCTTTGGCTGCGTACCGCCATCCGCGTGCTGTGGCCGATTCTGGAAGTCTCGGTCGATTCTCCGGAAGCGCTGTACGATGCGGTGCGTACCGTGGATTGGACGCGCTACCTCACGCCGGATCATACCCTGGCCGTGGATTGCAACGTCCGCGATTCTCGCATCACCCACTCCAAGTACGCGGCTCTGAAGACCAAGGATGCCATCTGTGATCAATTCATCGACCGCTGCGGTCGCCGGCCAAGTGTAGATGTCGAAGAGCCGATGGTGGGTCTGAATCTCCACATTTACCGGGATCAGGCGGTGCTGAGCCTGGACAGTTCTGGCGAATCGCTTCACAAACGCGGCTACCGGCCCATCCTGACGAAAGCCCCGCTCAACGAAGCGCTGGCGGCAGCGCTCATTTTGCTGAGCGGATGGACGCCGGAGAGCGCGTTCGCCGATCCCCTGTGCGGCTCGGGTACGCTGCCCATTGAAGCTTCCTGGCTAGCGACCCGGCGTCCCCCCGGACTGACGCGCAAGCGTTTTGGTTTCCAGGGCTGGCTGAACTTCGACGTCCACCTCTGGCTGGAATTGCGTGATCAGGCCCGCCGCGGGGTACGGAAAGAATTGATGGCTCCCATTGTCGGTTCCGACCTGCGTCGGGATGCCATCCTGTTTGCGCGAAAGAATGCGAAGGCCGCGGGCGTCGGGCACTTGATTCATTTTGACGTCCGGGATGTCCGGAATTTCGAGCCGCCCGCAGGGCCACCGGGAACGCTCCTATGCAATCCGCCCTACGGAGAACGCCTCGGCGAAGCTGCGGACCTCAAGGGGCTATACCAGACGTTGGGCGAAGTGTTTCGGCAACGCTGCTCGGGATGGCAGGTGTTGGTTTTCGCAGGGAATGCCCAATTGGCTCGATCGATCGGCCTGACCCCGGTAGAACAGGTGCCGCTCTTCAACGGCAAGATTCCCTGCCGGCTGCTGCGTTATGCGTTGCCGTGATTCGCGTTCGGCCCCAGGGATCGTTGGCCCCAGGGGACCGGCATGGTGGGTGCCCGCCGGTGTCGGTCCTGACGCTGGTCCGGTGGCCGTTCCTGGAACCAACTCACAAACCAGATGAGCTGCTTCACGGCTTCCTCATAGGCTTGTCGGCCCTTTTCCGCGCTGGCCAGCTCCGCCTCGCCCAGGACCCCGCTTTCGGAATAGCTACTGGTCCAGGAAATCTTGGTGGCCGGCCCCTGACCGAACAGGTCCACATAATTGAATGGACTTTTCTCTTCATTGAAGGAGATACTGCCGTTCTTGATTTGGTCCTTGCGCACATTGTCGCCATCGAGATAGAGATACAGCGACGTCTCCAGCTCGCAGGCATGGGCACAGCCACCTGGAAACCGGCTCTGCCGCCAGCGCGGGAGAAAGTCTTTATCGACGGTCAAGAGATGCCACCAAGCGACCAGAATGCACTCGGCGTCGGTCTCCAGGTTCGTCCGCCGGGCCACCAGATCCAGGTTTGGCATGTTGGAACCGTGGCCATTGAGCAGCACGAGCTTCTTGAAGCCGTGGTACGCCAGCGATTTGGTAATGTCGAGGACATGATGCATGAAGTGTTCGAAATCGTTGTTGATCGTGCCGGGGAAATCCATGACATGGCCGGTGTAGCCATAGCACACGGTAGGCAAGACTAGCAAGCGATCGGGAATCTGCCGGCCCGCTCCACGAGCAATTTCCGTGGGACAGATCAAGTCCACGTCCAGGGGCAAGTGCGGTCCGTGTTGTTCGACCGCACCGCAAGGCACGAGGCACACCTTGCCGAGGTCGATGGCATCGTTGATCTCGGGCCAGGTCAGTTTCTCGTAGCGGAATTCGGTGCTGGCGCGACTAGTCATTTAACTCCTCAATTCCACAGATGCGGAGGGTACCCGGCGCGGAATTCACGAGGCCTGCCGCACATCCAGCGACCCCGTTTGGTTCTCTTCGGGGTATTTGAGACGGCCGTGGTAGAGGGCGGTCAGGTTGGTTACCAGGTTCTCCTCGATGAGATGCAGCTCGCTCAGGGTTAAACCGCTTTCTTCAAATTGGCCATCAAGCAGCCGTTTCATCAGCAAGTCATGGACCAGCTTGCGCAGACTACCGGGAGCCGGTTCTTTCAAGGCACGGCTCGAGCTCTCCACTGCATCCGCCAGCATGACGATGCCGTTTTCGCGATTGCGGGGTTTGGGGCCCGGGTAGCGGAAGGACGCTTCGAGCTCGGTGCTGCCTTGGCCTTGGTTTTCCTGCAAGCGCAAAGCTTCTCGGAAGAAGTACTCCACCAATGTGGTGCCGTGGTGCTGCGCAATGAAGTCGGCGATCGGGCGCGGAAGATCATATTGGCGGGCCAAGGCCAGCCCATCCTTGACGTGGCCAATGACCACCAGCGTGCTCAGCGCCGGTTCCAGGGAGTCATGGCGATTTTCCCCAAGTTGGTTCTCGATGAAGTAATGGGGTTTGAGCATCTTGCCCACGTCGTGGAAATAGCTTCCCACCCGCGCCAGCAAGGGGTTGGCGCCGATCGCCTCGGCGGCAGCTTCCGCCAGCGTGGCCACGATCATGCTGTGCGTGTACGTTCCGGGCGCCCGCCGAATGAGCTCCTGGAGTAAGGGATGCGAACCATCCGCGAACTCCAACAAGCGAACGTCCGTGATGATGCCGAACGCACGTTCCACGAGCGGCAAACTGCCGGTCAGGAAAAAGCCGGCCGACGCGCCCCATACAAAATTGAGGCCCCCTTCCCAGAGAATCGGCCGCCAAGGCTGACCCGACATGAGCCCCGTCGCCAAGGTCATGGCCAAGTAAGCCAGGCCCGCGCCGAGCCCGACCTGCACCAGCCGGG
>DATGIQ010000527.1:0-10852 GCA_035295665.1 Gemmataceae bacterium
ACCAAGCTCCAGTCCATGGAAAACAAGTGCAAGTAATCCAGCTCGGGCGCCGATTCATAAGGCGCGGCCACGCCGAGAGCGATCCCCGGATCCCCCAGGAGGACTTCTTCAATTTCCTGCTCAGTGCGGTTGCTGAGGCGAACGCGGATCTGAGGAAAGGCTTTGTGAAACCGCCGCACCGCGTCGATGAGGACATACAGGATCAGATATTGCGTGGCGGCAACATGAATTTCGTGCGGCTCCGCTGGACCAGCAAACGTCTCGGCCAATTGTCGGGCTCTGTCCAAGAAGGCATGCGCCTGCGGCAAAAAGTGTTCCCCCTGCTCCGTGAGCGGCTGAAAGCGGCGCGGGCCACGGCGCTTGTGATACAGCGGCACCCCGAGCCGCTTCTCCAAGACCAGCAGCCGGTTGCGAACCCCTTGCTCGGTGATGTGTAAAGCCAAAGCGGCTTGCCGAAGGCTGCCGTGCCGGGCCAGCTCGACGAAGGCTGCTACTTGGTCGGTCGAAAGGGAAGGGTACGTTGCCATCGCGTGAAGCCGACGGGGTTGCTGAATACAACAATAACCTTGATTAAATCAATAAAAAACAATTTCCTGTAGTCTTTCTGCGGCCTTATGCTCAAAGCAAGACCCCTGGCAGTCGGGAGCGTTTGATCGCTCTGCCGGGGCCATGTCTTTAGCAAGCGTAGTTGGAGGATCCAGGATGAAGCGGATGATTTGCTTCGCGGGCTTGGTGGTCGCCTTGGCGGGGAATCAGGAGGCGAGGGCTGGCGGGCCTCCCCCAGTCTACGTGGCCCTTGACAAAGTGGTTTTCGAGCCCAATGAGGAAACGCCCACGCGCATCCAGATCTGGGGTTCATTCTCGTTGCAGGAAGGCAATTCTTACGGCCCTCCGCAGCGCGGCTATTTGTATTATGCCGCCCCGCGCGGGGCCGAAGAAGAGTGCCGGAAGGAATGGGCTGTGCTGAAGAAAATGGCCAAGAAGGAACGGCTGATCTCTTTCGGAATTTGCGGAGAACCCGATGTGCATGTCCATCTTCGTCAGCCCAAGGCAGTCCTCGCAGCGCCGGACTCTTACCCTTACGGCAAGGGCGGGTTTGCGCCCGGAGAGAATGCCGAACGGCAGTTCCCCGCGCTCAAGAAGCTGCTTGTCTCACCCCCCGCCACTGGGCCAGGCACATCGCCCCGGCGGCCTTCGTAGTCCCGATCGTGAACCGTAACCGACGTCGGGAAAGGAGAATCCTCTGCCCCAGCTTTGAACGTGTTGACGACTATGGCTTCTCCTCGTCCCACTTGGGGTCTGCTCCTCCTGCTCGGCCTACTGGGCTGCCAGGGGAGCAGGTCCCCATCCTCACGCTCATTACCGAAACCGCCGCGGCCCCCTCATCGCCCTGGAGATCCATAATCGCCGAACGCACCGGCGAAGAAGTTCTCTCTGTCCATACTTCATGCATCTCCCCATTATCGGAAATCGCTGATGTCCGGGGATCCGACCCGTAAGCAGAGCAGGGGCTGGTGAGCATGCCCCATAGCCGGCCACGGGGCAGGAACGGATAGCTGTCCAGGGCGATAAGCGTGTGGCAGCTGGTCCACGGTGTGAGCAAATTCAAGAGACGATGTTGACATGGATATAGTTTACATGTAAACTACATGCAGATGAAGAACGGAGATCTACGCATGACGACTCCGAAACTCGAGCACGAACTGAAAAAGAAGCGGCCCTTCGAGTCGTCGCATCAGGAAGCGGCCCTGAGTATGATCCGTACCAGCGATCAGCTTCAAATTCAATTCGCGCGGTTGTTTCGGAAATATGGGCTGACCCCGTCGCAATACAACATCCTGCGCATCCTGCGCGGTGAGGGTAAACCTCTGCCTATTCTGGAGATTGCCAGCCGCACCATTGCCGTTGTCCCCGGGATAACCGGCTTGATCGATCGGCTGGAGCGAGCCGGGTTTGTCAACCGCTTGCGATGCGACAAAGATCGCCGGGTCATTTACGTCGCGCTCACGGATCAGGGCATGATAACCCTGGCTAAACTCGATGAACCGCTGGACGGCCTGCACCGCGAACTCTTGGGACATCTCTCCCAGGGCGAGCTCAAGGAGCTTATCCAACTGCTGGAGAAGGTCCGAGCGCCCTGGGCGAAAGAGGATTAGATTTTTTTAGAGATTAACATCACATGTCAATCATTATCATGTAGAATATGGGAGGTCAATATGATCCGCATCCACCACGGTGCCCAGCGCGGTCACTTCGACCATGGCTGGCTCGACACTTACCACACTTTTTCCTTTGGCGATTACTACGATCCCGCTCAGATGGGTTTTCGTTCTCTGCGCGTCCTCAATGACGATCGCGTCCAGCCCGGCCAAGGATTCGGCGTGCATGGGCATCGGGATATGGAGATTGTCACCTACGTTCTGGAAGGTGCATTGCAACACAAGGATAGCATGGGCAATGGTTCGGTGCTCCGGGCCGGCCAACTGCAACGCATGACCGCGGGGACCGGCATTCAGCACAGCGAGTTCAATCCCTCGGATAAGGACTGGGTGCATCTTTACCAAATCTGGCTGCTGCCTCAGAAGAAAGGGCTGGAGCCCAGCTATGAAGAACTTGCGTTGACCAGCGCGGATAAGCTTGGCCGGCTTCGCCTCGTGGCCTCGCCCGATGGTGCTGCTGGCTCCTTGACCATTCATCAAGATGCTCGTCTGTATTTGGCTTCCTTGTTGCCCGGCCAGTCTGTATCGCAGCAGATCGAGCCCGGCCGTGCCGCGTGGCTTCAAGTTCTTCGGGGAAGAGTGGATCTCCTCGAAAGCAATCTGGTCGCCGGCGATGGCGTAGCCATCACGGACGAGAATTCTGTGATGGTTGGTGCCGTCGTTCCCTCCGAAGTGTTGTTGTTTGACCTGGCGTAGGAGAAGAATCACCGCGCCCATTGACGAAGGAACAATATTCCCCGGGCGGATCGATCGGTCTGCTTGCGCTCGATCCACCAAAATTTGCCCCGGCGTGAAATATCTTCGACAACGCCTTCCCTTGAGCGGCGGCGGCAACGGCTGGCCCTGCGCCCGTTCGAATCCGATGCTATCCTGGGAACATGCCGTTCTTCTCATACCCAGTCCCGCTGAATGCGTCCGTTTTTGTTGAGCGGCAGTGCGCAGAACCGCGTGCAGATGCGCCCCGCGCGGTTCTGCGCAGCGCCGCTAAACGGACACATCCAACCGGACCATGGATGAAAACGTTCTGCAAGTGATGCGTTCTACAAACAACGGTGGAGGCAGTACTGGGGAAGGGTAGTCTCTTTTTGGAGGTTTCTATGCTTAGCTTGCGCCGATTCGCTGCCGCGTGGATCGCCAGTGCGATCCTGGCCCTGGCGGTGCCCGTCCGTGCGGCCGAAGTAGATAAGTATCTGCCCGAAGACACCGAGGTCGTGGTGGTCATCAACGCCGAGCAACTGTTCGACGCTCCCGCGATCAAGAAGCACATGGTGAAGCCCCTCCGCACATTCATCCAGCAAAATGATGCGATCAAGGACATCCTCAACGACCTCGATTTCGATCCGTTTGAGGATCTGACAAGCATCACGGCCGCCCTGACGGTGCTGGGGAGTGAGACCAAGGGGCTGATCATTTTTCACGGCGATTTCGATGAAACCCTGCTCGCGGAGAAGGCCGAGGAAGTGGCCGAGGAGTTGGGTGATGTCTTCACCATCCACCGAGCCGGGGCGCATCCGATTTACGAAGTCAAGCCACAGGGCGGAGGGAAACCGCTTTTTATCGGCATCCTCGATGACTCGACCATCGTGGCCGGTCCCGAAGCGCAGTACGTTCGGGATGCCTTTGCGAAAAGCCGGAGCAAGAAGCAAGCCCGGGTGCAGCAAGCGCTTCGCGACCTGATCGAACACGTTGACGAAGATCAAAGCATCTGGTTCGCCGCCACGGCGAACGCATTCGCGAAGGGAGATTGGTCGGGCGATGAACACGCTCGGAAGAGCCTGGAAAAGATGACCGGCATCACGGCCGGACTCACGGTGGACCGGGATCTCCAGATCGACTTCGCCATCGCCGCCAAGAGCGCCGCCAGCGCCAAGGAACTGGCCCAGGAGATCAACCTAGCCTTGGAGCAGGCGAAGAAGCTTTTCCCAAGCCTCGCCGAACAGCATCGGGAGCTCAGCTCCTTGCAGGATGTTGTGGGCAGCGTCCGCGTCACTACCCAAGGAAGTACCGTCACGCTCCAAGCGAATATCCGTGAGGAGCTCGTTGAGAATAGTTTAAAGGCGCTGAGGAAATGACCGCCTGGACTTTCTGAGCGAACTTCCCGGTGTCCTGACTGGAAGGTCGCTGCACCAAGTCCGGATGCGACAGCGCGGGCGGGTAGCCCCCAAGCTCCCGCCCGCTACCAAGGATCGAATCCCCGGCAGGACTCACATCTGCAACCGACGGATCAGAAAGCGGATAGAAAGACTCGCCTTCAGGCACCACAACACCCATCGCGCTAACAGTTTACAGGCTTCTCTGCCAAGTCGGAGGTACCCCTGCGGATGCGGCCATCCTGTCCGCCGTTTTGTCTCAAAGCCTTGGGGTTATCACCGGTGCAATGAGCACCGGAGCTTTCTCACCTTAACACTCCCCGCAGTGGTTCGGTGCTGTCACCGAAGCGCGGCAGCTGAATTCCCATGCAATCGAGCATGGCGAGGTAAAGATTACACAGCGGCGTATTGGACGGAGAGGCAAGGTGCTGGCCGGTCCGAAGGCGACCGCCCCCTTTGCCACCCAGCAAGATTGGCAGATTGTTGGGATCGTGCCGGTTGCCATCGGATAGACTGGAGCCACACATAATCATGGAGTTGTCCAGGAGCGTTCGCTCGCCTTCTTGGACCGATTGCAACCGCCTCAGCAAATACACGAACTGTTCAACATGCCAGCGCGTGATGATCTTGTACGAATTGATTTTCGACTCCTGGTTCGCATGGTGCGAGGAAGCATGATGATTCTCCCGGACGCCTTCCAAAAAGGAAAAACTGCGCGGCGAGACATCATTGGCGAACATAAAGGTAGTATTGCGCGTGGTGTCAGTCCAGAAAGCCAGAACGATCATGTCCAGCATGAGACGAACCAGCTCCGGCGGATTGATGCTCGGCCCTCCCGGCAGGGACGCGTCGTCGCCCCCGTTGTTCCTGCTGGTAAAGAGCATGGGCGGCCGGGGCATGCTGGGCGGCGGAGTCGACAAATCGGGCTGAGTCGGCGGCCGCCAGCCGGCGGCATTCTTGTCGCGCACAAAGCCCAGCCGTCGCTCCACGCTGCGCACAGAATCCAGATACTCCTCGAGTTTGTGCTGATCGCCCCGGCCGAGACGGCGGCGCAGGTCGTGGGCATCATCGAGGGCTGCATCAAGCAAGCTCCGATCGTCCGCAGACGACGGTTGCGGCAAAGGCCGGCCGGCCGCATCGCGGGCCCCGAACATGCGTTCGAACACCGCGCGTGGATCAATCAGCCGCGGCATGGGCAGATTCGGTCGACGCCAGGAAATGTAAGAACCGTACATCCGGGTGTAGTTGACCGCCCGGTCCAGGCCGTTGATTACGGGGTCGGTGGCCAGCTCCAGCGAAGGCAGCGGTGTCAGGTGGCCGATGTGGCTGGCCGAAACCTGATCGGCCGATATGCCGCCTGAATTCAGATCTTGTCCGGTCGTCTTGCGGACATGGAGACCGGTGAGGAAATTGGCGGTCTTGGCATAATGGCCGTCACCGCTCCGGCTGAACGGCTTGTCCAGACCACTCAGCACCAGCACGGAGTCTCGCACGGGCGCCAGCGGCGTCAAGCTGAAGGGCAACTCGTAGTCGGCGCCGGTTTGGCTCGGGATCCAGGCATCCATCCAGGCGCCGTTGGGAAAGTACAAATAGGCCGCCCGCACCGGTGCTACACTCCCTCGATCGGCAGCCAATGCCGAGCCGCCAGATCGTAGCGGCAGCATCGCATCGAGCAGCGGTAAGCCCAGGGCTACGCCAGCCCCACGGAGAAACGTGCGGCGTGAAAGCGGTTTGAACTTCACACTCATGCTATCCTCCTAATCCCCCTGGCTGCGATGCGCGAAAGGATAACTGGTCACGATAGTTTCCAGCAAACGTGTGGCGCGGAATTCGCCCTGCTCCAGAGCCTGGATGCAATCCTGAACCACACACAGATCGACGCGCTTGATCTCTCGGGCTAACGCGTAGCCTAACAGCTTGCGGCAGAAATTCCGAAGGAATTCCAGCCGGCGTTTTTCCAGAAGGAGCTTCTTCAGTTCCACCGGCCCGTTGAATTGTTCGCCGGTCGGCAATACGCCCGCACTGTCGATGGGTCGACCGCCTTGCTCCAACCGCCATCGGCCCAGGGGATCAAAGTTTTCCAGACCAAAGCCCAGCGGGTCCATGCGAGTGTGGCAGGAAGCGCATTCTGCTTTGGAGCGGTGGGTTTCGAGCAGCTCTCGCAAGGTCCGAGCCGTGCCTCCTCGATTCCTTTCATTGAGAACCGGCACATTGGGCGGCGGCGGGGGCACGTCAACGCCCAGCAACTCTTCTAAGATCCATCGGCCACGTAATACGGGGCTCGTGCGGTGTGGAAACGAGGTAACCGTCAGAATGCTCGCGTGTCCCAGAATGCCCCCGCGGATGGAATCGTTCAGCTCGACGCGGCGCATCTGGGACCCCGTAACCCCATTGATTTTATAATGCGCCGCCAGGCGCTCATTGAGGAATGTGTAGTTGGCGTCGAGGATCTCCAGGATACTCCGGTTCTCGACCAGAATGGAGTTGATAAACAGGATGGTTTCCTCGCGCATCGCTGCCGCCAGCTCATCGTCGAATTCCGGAAACACCTTGGCATCGGGACGGATGGTTGCGCCTAACGGCCGGATCCCCAACCATTGCGCGGCAAATCCTTCCGCCAGACTGCGCGCGCGTGGATCGTGGAGCATGCGTTGGACCTGCCCGCGCAAAACCTGGTCGTCATGCAATTTGCCTTGCGCGGCCAGTTGCAGGAGCTCCTCATCCGGCATCGACGCCCAGAGGAAATACGAAACATGCGAAGCGACTTCATAATGACTGAGCCGATAGACGCCCTTCTTTTCCGGTGGCGTCTCGATCAAGAATAGGAAGCTTGGCGAAATCAGTACACCTTTGAGCGCGCGCTTGAGAGATTGTTCGTAGGAGTCGCCGCGTTCGGCCGCCTTATCGAAGATGCCCAAATAGCGCTCCATCTCTTGAGCCGTGGCCGGCCGGCGGAAGGCCAGGGGCAGGAAGGAAGCGAGAACCTGGCGTGCGGCGGCGTGCGAGGCTATCCCGGGGCCGGGAACCGCTTTGAGGAGCTTGCGCCGAACGGTCTCCAACTGGGCGGCCTGGCTCTTGTCGGCGAGCGCGTTATCATGCTGGGCGACGGTGGCAGGGAACAGCGTGGACAGGACCAGTTCCGCCGCCTCCAGGTATTTCTCCATGAGCACCGGCGTAGTGAACAGCGTGGCGCCGGTGTTGTCGAAGCCCTCGCCACCGCCACCTTCCGACGGCAGCAGGTCGCCAGCATGCAGATCGACGCCGAACAAATCACGCAGCGTGTTGTTGTACTCCGTCCGATTCAACCGGCGACTGAGTGTAGGGCCAGCGAGCGCGTTTTCGAGCTGCTCCTTCGTCAGCTGGGTATAGCTCAGTTGTGAATCGGCTACGTGCTTGACCCAAGCAAGCAAGGTCTGGCGCTCGTCCTCGGTGGGTTGCTTGCTTTTGGCCGGCGGCATCTCCTTGCTGCGCAGGCGTTCACCTACCTGATCCCACAGGTCGACTAAGTTGAGCGCTGCCGCAGCGCTATCAATTTTCTCCAGGTCTAAGCCGGCCTTTCGTTTGTTCGTGTCATGACATGCGAAACAATAGGACCTTAGCAAAGGACGAATGTTTTCGGTAAAGACCTTTTCCTTAGCTCCCGCGGCTCGTGCATACTCTTCCCCGGCTCGGCTCCATTGCGGCAGCAAGGCTACCAGTAGACCAGCAACCAGCGTCTGGAAAAACCCGCGCATCCGTGGAGCTCCAACAGGTGGGATAGCAAGGCCGCGAGCCAGCGAGAATCGTACTTCGAAGCTCAGCAATTGTCAAATCTGTACCGAATGGGAAACGAGGGAGGAATCTGGGCTGTCCGTCACTCCAAGAGACCATAGGAAGGGTTAAAGGCCGCAGCCGCTTGGTTCCCATCGAGAATCAGGAACCAAGGGCGTCGCTCTCCCTGCGGCGCCGTTGACCCTCCACTTGCCGGCTGAGATAATCAACCGTCTGCTATGCGGCATTGCATTGCGAAGCGATGCGTTGAAGAAGAGGTTTACCATGGTGAAGCCATCGCCGGGAACTTTTCGAATGCTGTTGACGATCGCCGCGATGGCAGGGCCTGCCGGGTCTCTGAACGCCGCCGATCTATCCCGTGTGCCTTTGCCAGACGGATTGGTTAGCAAGGACACAGTTCCCGCACCAGCGGCAGTCGTCTGCTTTCTCGAAGGCCCTGCCGTCGACGCTGCGGGCAGCGTCTTTTTCAGCGACATTGCCGGCAATCGCATCCTTAAAATGGACGCCAAGGGCGCCATCACGACCTTCCGCGCCGACAGCGGCCGTACGAACGGCAATGGTTTTGATGCCCAAGGGCGTTTGATCAGTTGCGAGGGCGGCGAGCAAGGTACTGGTCGTCGCCGCATGGTTCGCACAGACATGAAAACGGGGGCAATCACCGTACTGACGGAAAAGTATGACGGCAAACGCTACAACAGTCCGAACGATTGCTGTGTCGATGCCAAGGGCCGCATCTGGTTCACCGATCCGCGTTACGGTCCCGACCGCAGCGATCTCGAGATGGATGTAGAGGGTGTCTACTGCATCGACGGCGGCAAGGTTATGCGGCGGCTCACGCAAAAGGAAATCGACCGGCCCAATGGCATCGCCGTCTCCCCCGATGATAAGATCTTGTACGTAATCGACAGTCATCCCAAGGTCGGTGGCAACCGCAAGATCTGGGCGTTCGATCTGGCTGCCGATGGAACACTCTCCAAACAGCGTCTTGTCTATGATTTTGGCAAGGGTCGCGGCGGCGATGGCATGCGAGTGGATGTGAAAGGGAATCTGTGGGTGGCGGCTGGCATCAACCACCCACGTGGCAACCCGGGCGAATCGCTCGATGTTCCCGCCGCTGTCTACGTAATCGCACCGGACGGTAAGTTGCTTGGCTGCATTCCCATTCCAGAAGATCTCCTTACCAACCTGGCTTTCGGCGGGCCTGAGCGGAAGACGCTGTACGTTACGGCGGGGAAGACCGTGTATCGGTTTCCGGTAAATGTCTCGGGATATGCCGTGTATCCGCCGTTAGCGTCAACAATGGGCTCCCGCTAGCAATTGCGAAAAACAACAGTCATCCAGTGGGAGAACCGTACCTCCGCTGCTACAGCGGAACGGGGCGGGATAGAACCCGGCAAAAGGAAAGGGGTAAGGGCTAGGACAGCTCAGACTTTCCATTCGTTTGCAAGGTTTCGCGAAGATCCTCGACTAATCGAAGACACGATCCGGTTCATGCTATCTGTTTCGCGCCGGTTCGCAGAACCGCAGGGTTGTGTGCCCCGCGCGGTTTGGCAAACTGCCGCGAAACGAAAACGGAGACCTTCAGCATCCTGGGCCGCGCCATTTCCCGACCTCGAGGGCCGGAGCCCAGCGATCGAGAGGCCGTATGAGTCCACCGTCTTCGATGCCGCTGCCGCATCGGCCGGATCCTGCCTGTTGGGTCGACGAGCACGGTAACTACCTGTATCGCTACGCCCTGGCCCGGGTAGGCTCTCCAGAGGCCGCAGAAGACCTCGTGCAGGAAACCTTCTTGGCAGCCTTGGCGGCCGTGGATCGCTTTGCAGGCCGAGCGACGGAGCGTACCTGGCTGACCGGTATTTTGAAGCATAAGCTGATCGACCGCGTGCGTCATTGTCACCGAGAGGCGATCCTAACCGACTTGAGCCAGGCAGACGACTGGCTCAATCAGCTCTACGACTGGACCGGGCATTGGAAAGCCGCCCCCGGACGCTGGGGGAGTGACCCGGTCGAACTATTGCAACAAGAGGAGTTCTGCCAAGCGTTTGAGCGGTGCCGACAGGCCTTACCGGCGCGGCTACGGGAGGTGCTGTCGCTGCGGCTGCTCGATGACGTGCCGGCCACAGAAATCTGTCAGGCTTTGGGAATTTCCGCGACTAATCTCTGGACGCTGCTGCATCGGGCACGGCTCCGGCTGTGGCATTGCTTGGAACAAAAAGGTCTCGTGCCAAAGCACGGGAAGGAGCGCGCATGATCTCCTGCAAGCGAGCGGCCGCCTTGATCTCCCAGTCTTTGGAAACCCCGCTGGGGGCCCGGCACCGCCTGGGCTTGGGTATCCACTTGTACTTCTGTGGCATGTGCCGTCGCTTCCGGTGCCAATCCGAGTTGTTACAACAGTTCGGCCACCTTGCTGGTCAGGCGGAGCGCGCGGGCCTGGCCACGGCTGTTACGCTTTCGGACACGGCGCGGGAGCGGATCAAGCAAGTCCTTTGGCAAGAGGGCCAGGGAAGGGGGGAGTAAGCACATCCTAGCCTTCGTCTGCCTGAGCAGGAGAGAGGAAAACCTATGCCCCGAGATAGCTGGCAACGTCAGAGGACGCGCTGCCGCTCTGGACACGAGTGTAGGCAACTATCCCTTGCGTTAATTCTCGCCTGGGCGGACGCCCACTACCAGCGCACTGGGGGCTGGCCTGGTGTCTACAGCGGGCGGGTTTACACCGGCCCCCTTGGCGAAACCTGGCGCAAGCTGGACAATGCCCTGCGCTATGGCCTCCGT
>DATGIQ010000528.1:0-2565 GCA_035295665.1 Gemmataceae bacterium
GAAGAGCGTCATCAACTTGGCGAAGGAGCTGTCCGAGGTCGCGGAGCGCGGCCGGCAGCGGAAGATCCAACTCGACGAGATGCGCGGCGGCACATTCACGATCTCCAACCTCGGCGGCATCGGCGGCACGGCGTTCACGCCGATCATCAACTACCCGGAGGTGGCGATCCTCGGGTTATCGCGCTCGCGGCTCCAGCCTGTCGTGCGCGATGGCCAGGTCGTTCCGCGCTTGCTGCTGCCGTTGTCTCTGTCCTATGACCATCGCGTCATCGACGGCGCCGCGGCGGCCCGGTTCACGCGCCGGCTCGCCGAGCTGCTGGAAGATCCGTTGCAGATGGTGCTCTACGCCTAACGAGGCTTCGCCTCAGACCGACCAGATGTAAAGATGGCTCCGGTCGTACCTAAGCCGGGGTATGCTGGAAGCATCCCCAATAAAACCGCGAAGCGGTTGATGGGTCCCGAAGGACCATGACGACCGGAGCCACCCGTGAGTGTACCACGCACCGTTGCCGAAGTCCTGCGCCAGCATGTTACCCTGGAGGTCGAGGGCATCGACCGCATGTACCTCAACGTCTACCAGCCCCGGCTCCAGTGCGAAGGTCAGGTCGCTGCCTTCTTCCGCTCCCATCGTGGTCACACCTTCGCTTCTTCGGCCCTTATGGATCCCCTGACCAAGGCGTTCATCGCCAGCGTGGAGAGTTTCACCCAACGGAACCAGATCCCGCTCATTGCCTTCGCCCCGCGGCAGCGCAAGGAGGAGGTTGCCCTGGAGTATCGGGCACGCTTCCAGGGCAGCGAAGGCATCCTCTTCGTCGGCAAGGCCCAGGAGAAGACCCCCGTCTTTCGCACCGAGAAGCGCCAGAACCCCAAGACGGGCCAGACGTACCCCTGGATCGTGCGCTCCACGGCCATGGTCAACCAGTTTTACTTTTACGGCATCGACGAGGACTTCGGCCCGTTCTTCCTCAAGTTCTGCACCTACTTCCCGTACAACGCCAAGCTCTGTATTAACGGCCACGAGTACGTCAAACGCCAGTTGGCCAAGGAGGGCATTGCCTTCGAGGCCCTCGACAACGGCATCCTTTCCTGTGCCGATCCCCAGCGCCTCCAGCAGTTGTGCGACGGCCTGTCCGGTGCCAAAATCGACGCTCTGTTGCGCAAGTGGCTGGCCCGCCTGCCTCACCCCTTTACAGATCAAGACCGCAAGGCCGGCTACCGCTACGACCTGTCCATCCTCCAGGCGGAATTCTCCCTGACCCAGGTGCTGGACCGGCCGCTGACCGGCCGCATCTTCTTCGAGGAGGTCATCCGCGAGAACCTGGACCTGGGCCGCCCCGACCAGGTCCAACTGATCTTCGGACGACGCGTCACCACCCAGACGCCGGGACGCTTCCGCACGCGCGTGCTGACGGAAGGGGTAACGCCGTCGCTGCACATCGACTACAAGCGCTCGCGCATCAAGCAATACCACAAGGAAGGCCGCGCCCTGCGGACCGAGACTACCATCAACGACGCGCGCGACTTCCGCCTGGGCAAGCGGCTGGTGAACCTGCCCGCCTTGCGGCAGGTCGGCTTCCAAGCCAACCGACGTCTGCTGGACGTCCAAACGATCAGCCAGGATTGCGCCCTGGGCGAGGACGCCTTCCGCCGGCTCAATGAGCCGGTAACGGTCGATGAACAACGGGCTAGCGCCCTGCGCTTCGCGGACCGCGCCGTGCAAGCGCTCCTGAGTGCACTGCTGGTGTTTCGTCTGCTGCCCCGAGGTTTTTCCAACCGCGACCTGCGCGATCACTGGGCGCCGCTTCTGGGAAAGACGCCGGAAGCCTTGACCCCGGGCCAGATGACTTATCACCTGCGCCGCCTGCGCCTGCACGGGCTGATCGAGCGTATGCCCCGCACCCACCGCTACCGAGTGACCGCCAGCGGCTGGCGGACAGCACTGTTCTGCACCCGCACCTATAACCGCATCCTGCGACCGGGCTTGGCCCAGGTGGTCCCGGAAGCCGCGCTGAACGATCCCGTCCTGTGCCGGCGCTTCGACCAACTGGACGCCGCCATTGACCGCTGGATTAAGGAGCAGAAAGTCCCCGCATGAAACTTGACTCATTCACTACGTGTTCCATGAAGCAAGAACCCTAGTGCTCGGCGGCGGCTGGAACCTGCCAGTGCAGCTCTATGAGCCGGAGCGGTAAGGGAGTGGCGGTGATTGGGGGAAACGGTCGCCTCCGTCAGAGCGGCGATGCAAAAACCAGCTCGATCTGGTTTGCTTGATCCCTCGGTTGCTGCAATCCGCACGACTTGGCATCGGACAGCATCTCAATGCGCACGTTCGCATTACGGTGGTGGCGCAAAGGACGTAAAACACTCTCTTCAAGGCTCCTCCGAGACGCTGCTCCCGGTTGTAGTCGGCGTGCCCGGGTACGAAGGCGACGCCTGGTCGGCCCCAGAACGCGCCTGTGGGCCGAGGCGGAGGCGTTGGTCCCCTCGCGGGAGCAGAACGCGACGTGAGCGATCCTGGGCGATCTGAGGAGCGTTCGCGGGGCTAGCCACGAGGGTCTCCAGCGG
>DATGIQ010000529.1:0-6379 GCA_035295665.1 Gemmataceae bacterium
TTTCATGGCGATTGGAATTACACCATCACACCACACTAAGTCTTAGGGTATTGGCAAGATTATTTATGCGCTTATCCTTGGCAAGTTTATATTCGACCGTCGCATCTAACAACGTGGCTGGCTATGCACAGGCAGCGTTCAACCAGGCTCGGGCGAACTATTTGCTCGGTCTAGGCCCTAATCCTGGACCATCGGTGGTCCAGTTTGCAGCACGAACTGGTTTGCCGATTTATCGGGGACCCTGAAAGGAACTGAATTATGCTTCGGTTTACAATTAGATTTAGCAACTCCAATGATCTTCCCATTCATGTTCAGGTCGACCCGTGGGCCGGAGTCTATACGCTTGCAAAAGGGAGGATGGTTGAGTTGGTTGCTCTGAGTGAGGAGACGTCAGCGGCTTTCGACATTGAGGAATATGGCAGCACGAGGATACTGACCATACTTAACAGCTCTGAATACTTCGTGGTGAGAAATGGAGAGCTAAGCAAGCCCGCAAAATAAATTTGACAGCGCGCCCGCGAGCCAGAATTTCTTGGAGAGGACGCCGGACGTATGCAGCGCCTGCCGGTTCGACATACCACGCAGGTAACCGAGGAAGGACAGCACCTGCTCCTCGATGCTCGCGTACTGCTTGCCGGCACTGATGATCTCTTTGGCCTGCCCCCACAGGGTATCCATCGGATTCAACTTGGGCGACCGCTTCGGCAACCACAACAGCGTCATCCCCTCGGCTTGCCGTCGCGACGCCTGGGCCGTGTGGCTGGAGTCCTCGTCCAGCAACAAGGCCACGTGCCAGCCTCGGTAGACCCTTCGCACCTCGCCGAGGAATGCCTGGAAATCCGCGCTGCGTCCCTTGTCGCGTGCCACCAACAGCCGATGCCCGGTCCGCAGGTTCAGGACCCCAAAGATCACGCGTCGGGCATTGCGGCCGGTCAGCCAGACCCTGGCCACTTCACCACGCTTCGACCAGCCGGCACGCAACGGCGGGAAGAGCAGCAGGTCGGTTTCGTCCTGCGCCAGGACGACGCTGCGTCGGGGAAGGGCCCGGATTTGCCGGCGAATGCGACGTTTTTTTCTCGCGCTCCGGGTCTGGCTCGAGGTCGTAGCGCGGCCGCTTCCAGACATAGTCCAAGCGGTGCAGGGCACGGCGGATGGTGTCCTTCGATACGGTTTGCTCGGTGGCGACCTCCACGGCCTCACGCAACAAGGGGACCGTCCAGCTGGTATGGGGAAAGCCGAGATCCTGCGGAGCGAGCGTCAGCAGCACCTCCAAGAAGTGCTGCTGGTCTTCATCGAGGAGTCGGGGGCGTCCTCGGCCCGACTCGTCTGCCAACGCTTCCGGGTCACGGCGTTGCGCGTAGGCAGCCACCCAGAGGTGGACCGTCTGGCGAGTCACGCCCAGTTCGCGGGCGATGTCGGCGGCGGAGCGGCCGTGATCGTATTCCAAGACAGCCAGGATTCTCCGGAACAGGAGTGCATCCCGTGTTTGCTGGAGTTCCCGCCGCAGGCGGTGCCGCTGCCAGGAGGTCAGTTTGAAGGGGGCCATTGGATTCTCCTCGATCCTTCCAGCGGACCAGGGAGCGAAGGGCTTGTCAAATTATTTTTGCGTATTTGCTTAGTCCATTGGACGCAGTACCAGAATGGTGAGATGTGAGAAGAGCAAATGGGCATCCTCTAAGGAGCGTATTGCCATCTTGAAATCCTAAGAGTCTGTCCGATAAAGGGTGTTGTCCTAAGTCGTTGGGATGAGAACACATAAATATCCCAGCGATTTGACGGACGAGCAGTGGGCCTTGGTGGAGCGTCGGATCCCGGTGTACCCCGGCGGACGGCCGCGGAAGACGTCGATGCGCGACGTCCTGGACGCCATCTTCTACATCCTACGGACGGCCTGCCAATGGCGCTACCTGCCCAAGGACTTTCCGCCCAAGAGCACGGTGTGGGGCTACTTCGACCAGTGGCGCCACAATGGGACCTTGGAGGACATCCACGGCACCTTGCGCGACCGCCTCCGCAAGCAGGAGAAACCCGGCAAGCCGCGACGCACGGCCAGCATCGACAGCCAATCGGTGGACACCAGCTCGGGCGGCGCGGCGCGGGGCCGCGACAACGCCAAGAACGTCAACGGGCGCAAACGCCATATCGTCGTGGACAGCCTGGGGTTGCTGCTGGCGGTGGTCGTGACGGCCGCCGACCTCGACGACGCGGCGGCGGCCCCCGAGGCGCTGAAGCAGTTGGCCGACCAGCCGCTGGTCGAGGTGCAGCGCGCCTACGCCGACACCAAGTATCATAACCATGCCCTGTACGGCTGGGTGGCGGACCACGGCTGGTACGATCTGGAAATCGTGCGCCGCCCCAAGGGGGCCGATGGATGGGTGCGGTTGCCGATCCGCTGGACGGTGGAACGGACGTTCGCCTGGCTGGGGAAGTGCCGGCGCTTGAGCATCGACCGGGAGAAGAGTACGCTCTCGGCCGAAGCCATGATTCGTTTGGCGATGATTCATCTGATGCTCAATCGCCTCTGCCCCAAAGAACACCAAGAGGAGTTTCACTATCGCGACGCCGGCTGAGACCCCTTATCGGACGGACTCTAACCTGCTTGTCTTGGTCCACGTGGCCGTCAGAAGAACGATGTGAGGAGTGGGAAAACTATTCTGTTGTGGCCGTGGGGGATGAGTCGTACCGGGAGAGGGTACTCAGTGAGTGTGCCACATTCGTGAAAGTAGAGAAGTCCTATGCGCACCAGGGATGACGAAGAACAAACCTGCCGTGAGTATGCGGGCTGGCTCTCAACGTAGCAGGCTGCTGGGAATGCCGGTGTGCAATGGGCTGCGACCGGGCCGGCCGGGTATCCACCGTTTAAGCGGAGCAGATGGCAGGGTGTCTGTTCCCACGGGCCAAACCCCATGGGTGGGCTGCCACGACGCAAGAGGTTCCAGAAGCCTCGTGGGCGGAAGCGGAGGAGGTTGTCTCCAGCCTCTTCGGCTGATTGAGAAAATCGAATCGTTGCCGAGATACCCACGGACGGCCCACTGCGCAGAAACTCCGCGCAACGCAGGCTCGCGGAGTAAGGCCCGTCCATCCGCACGTCTCGGGTTGTCGCCGGAGCAATGGGACACTTGGTTTGGTTTACATGCGAGGCATGACCCATGCGAGGCATCATTCCTGCAAGCATGGCAGGCTTTGTTGTTGGTCTGGGGGTGGGAATGTGGCTGGGTTTGTCATGCCTATCCCTTTCCCCAGAGTCGGCTTACGACGGGCACGGCGAGGCCGTTTATCAGGGCCGGCCAACCAGTTTGTGGTTGCGCCAACGGGAAGACCGCGATCCAATCTACCGGCAAGAGGCGGTGCAAGCCTTGGAGAAGCTTGCAGTCCTCGATGAACGGGCCGTTCTGGCTCTGGCTGAGACACTCCAAGACCGGGATGACTTGATTCGCGTCAGCACCGCGATTGCCCTTCGCCACGTCGGCCTCCAGGCCCGCCTTGCCATCCCCGCATTACTGGCCGCCCTCTACGACCGCAACCCGTATGTGCGCAGCAATGCGGCCGCCGCCCTCGGCCAATTCGCCCCAGAAAACCTGACCGTCATGCAAGCGCTCGGCGGCGCGTTGAACGACCCAAGTCCCCTCGTCCGCCAAATGGCCATCCAGGCTCTCGGAGAAAACCCCTCCGCGGCGGACACCTGGATAAGCACACTGCGCGAGGCGCTCGCAGACCGGGACGAGAATGTTCGCCGAACTGCACGCGAAGTGCTGTCCAGGATCGCTTCGAAGAAAGAATGACCATGCACCAGCGCATTTCCCTCTGCATGATCGCCAAGAACGAAGAGGCCAACCTGCCCACGTGCCTGACGTCGGTGAAGGACCTGGTCCACGATATGACCATCGTGGATACCGGCTCGACGGACCGTACCAAGGATGTAGCCAGCCAGCTTGGGGCGCGGGTGATCGACTTCGCCTGGGTCGATAGTTTCGCCGCTGCCCGCAATGAAAGCATCCGCTGGGCTACTGGCGATTGGATCCTCTGGCTGGATGGCGACGAACACTTCGATGCGGACAACCGCGACAAGCTGCGGATACTCTTCACCAAGCTGAAGCCGGAATTGGCCGCCTACGTCATAAAGCAGCGTTCGGCCCCGGAACATGCGGGCAACTCCGCCACCCTGGTGGACCAGGTCCGGCTCTTCCGCAATCGGCCGGAGATCCGCTGGCGGTACCGGGTCCATGAACAGATCCTGCCCGCCTTGCGCGAAGCCGGCCACGCGATTCGCTTTACCGAGATCTGTCTGGAGCACACCGGCTACCAGGACGCCGCCCTATTGGTCCGCAAAACCGAGCGCAATCTCCGCTTGCTGCACTTGCAAGAAGCGGAAGACCCCGACGATCCCTTCATCCTCTTCAATCTCGGCTGGGTCTACCAGGACACAGGACAAGCGGCCAAGGCGATCCCCTATTTGCGGCGGAGTCTCGCCCTGTCCCAGCCGGGCGACTCGATCGTGCGTAAGCTATACACATTGCTGGCCCAGGCGTTCCGCACCTCCGGCCAAGCCCGGGAAGCCCTGGCCGCCTGCCGGGCGGGACGAGCCCACTGTCCCGACGATCCAGAATTGCTGTTTCAGGAGGCGCAGCTCCTCCGTGAACAAGGCCAACCGGCTTCGGCCGAAGCGTGTCTCCGGCAACTGCTGACGTTGCGGCCAAGCAATCATTTCGCCAGCCTGGATGCCGGGGTACAAGGCGTCAAGGCCCGCAACTTGCTGGCCTGGGTTTCGTGGGAGCAGGGCCGAGCTGCCGAAGCGGAAGCCGCCTGGCGGACGGTGCTGGCAGAGCAGCCTCGGTTTCTCCCGGCCTGGCAGGGTCTGGCCGACGTATTCCTGGCGCAAGCTCGATGGCCAGAGCTGGAACAGGCGACAAGTCATCTGCACGTCGATGGCCGACTCCTTGCGGACGCGACGGTGCTGCGGGCGCGGGCTCACCTGGCCCGCAAGGAGTTCGATGCAGCCCAAACGCTGCTGGAAGAGGCGATTCGGCAAGATCCCCGCGCCGTGGGCCCACGTGTGTTCCTGAGCCATGTCCTTTTGCAACGTCAGGATCTCCCCGCAGCCGAGCCGGTGCTGCGGGCGATCCTCGATCTCGACCCACGTCAGGCGGAGGCATGGCGGAACCTGGCGGTGCTGCTGCAAGCACAACGCCGCTTGGCCGAGGTCGTGGCGATTTGTCAGGCCGGCCAGGGCCACTGCCCCGACGAGCCCCAACTGGCCCAGCTTCAGCAGATGGCCCAGCGACAGCTGGACGAGACCGCGGGAAACAAGCCTACAGCAGATATCGATATCCGGCCCCTAGATTCGAATCGCCTCCGCCTGGCCTTCGCAGCCTTTAGCCCGTTTCCCTTCACGATTGACACGCCTTACAGCCAACCGCTGGGCGGCTCCGAATCGGCGCTTTGTTACCTGGCCGAAGCGCTTGCCCAGCAAGGGCACGAAGTCTTCCTGCTCACCGCCACCCGAGCACCCGTGCATCTCCGCGGCGTCCACTGCTGGCCCCGGTCGGCCGCCAGCATCCGCCAGTTCGGTCCGTTTGATGCCTTCATCGTGCAAAACTTCGCCGGCAAGGGCCGAGAGATACGCACGCTCCTTCCCCGGAGCACGCCGCTCGTCTTCTGGAGCCAGCATGCGCAGGACCAGCCAGGGGTCCAGGCGCTGCACGATGCCGGCGAGCGACGAGCTTACGATGCCTTCGTTTTTGTGAGTGATTGGCAGCGTCGACAATACGGGCAGCACTTCCGACTCGATCCCAAGCGGATGGTGGTCCTTCAGAATGCCATCAGCCCGGCTTTCGCTGCCCTCTTTGCCGACAACCTGGCCATCCTCGACCAGAAAAGGAACCCACCCGTCCTCGCTTACACCAGCACGCCTTACCGCGGCCTGGACAGGTTGTTGGAGGCATTTCCTCGAATTCGTCGCGCCGTCCCCGGCATGATCTTGAAAGTCTTTTCCAGCATGCGGGTGTACCACGTCCCCGAATCTGAGGAGCAAGCGCGGTTCGGCTCCCTTTACCAACAGTGCCGGGAGACCGAAGGCGTGGAATATGTCGGCTCGCTGCCGCAGCCGGAGCTGGCCCGTCAGCTCCGGGCCGCTTCGGTCCTGGCTTATCCGAACACCTTCGCCGAGACTTCCTGCATCGCTGTTCTCGAAGCGATGGCGAGCGGCTGCTGCGTGGTCACCAGCGAGCTGGCTGCGCTGCCGGAGACGTCCGTCGGCTTCGCCCGCCTCATCCCCGTGGACACGGACCGAAATGCGTACCTGAAACGCTTTGGCGATGTGGTAATCGAGGTACTTCAGCAGCTTGCCCAACCGAACCGCACCGAGGCCGAAGAGGAACTG
>DATGIQ010000530.1:0-2892 GCA_035295665.1 Gemmataceae bacterium
TCCAGTGGTTAACAAGGGCCGCGAAAGCAGGCACCCAGAATCCAGCTCGCTGTTGCAATGGGCGCTTAACCGAACAGCCGCTGGAGGAGATCATCTTCCTGCAGAGCCGGAGCCGGCGGCTGCTGCGGTGCGCGAGGCGGAAGCGGTCTTTCCGGTGCGGGCGGAGGAGGTGCCACTGCGGCGGGCGCCACCGGGGGTGCCACCACGGTTGGTGGCTCCTCGGAGAGCGGGTCCAGCGTCGGGGGCATGACCGGGACGGGTGCCGGCGGAGGTGGCTGAAACGCACCTTGCGGTAGTGCCGCGGGCGGCACAGGCGGCTGAAACGTCGTTCGCGTGGGTACTACCGGTGGCACAGGCGGCTGGGACTCTATTCGCGGCGGTGCCGCCGGCGGCACGGGGGCGGGGGCCTTCACCACGGGGGGCGGAACCTCGCGCGTCGCTCGGGCCGCTTCCCGATTTAACAGCTCTTGATGCCGGCGCTGAAGCGGCTGAAGGCGCTCGCGCAGGGCCGAGTGTTGCGAGGCCCGCTCGACTTCATGCACCACTTCGCTGTGCAGCCGTTGCAGATCATGGCGCTGGCGGGCCAACTCGGCCCGTTCGCGCGACATCTGAATTTCCATCTCGCGCATTTGGCTCGTCAGGGCCTCTTCATCCGACCGGAGCTGACGGCGTTCGAATTCCAGTTCCTCACTCAAGGCGAGGAGTTCCTCTTCGCGCGGGCCGGCCCCGGATTCTTCCTGAGAGACACCCACTCCAGGTTTTTCCAGGAGTTTCAGATGCAATTCGCGGATTTCCTCTGATTTTTCCTCCAGGAGAGCCTCATGCTGTTGTTGCTGGGCATACGTCGTCTGGGCCGCTAGCATCTTCTGCTCCAGCAGCTTCTCCAGCTCGTCCAACGTGTGCCGAAGGGCCGCCTTTTCGGCGCGGAGCAGCTCGACTTCCTGCGCCAACGTAGCCGGCACCTCGAAATCAAGGTCGGCTTCTTCAGCGGGCAAATCATGCTCCTCAACTCCAGCAGGTTGCTCCGATCTTCGGTTTGAGATGCCACCAAACATGATCTCAGTTCCTCTAACCTTGAAGGCGAATATTCCGACGACTCCCGCCCGAGACGTTCGCCTCCGAAGACGGCAAGAGTCCACTCAACTATAGACCGCGAACTCCGGCTGCGCAAATGGTCGCACGTTTGGTGTGAGGGAATCACTCCGCGGGACTGTGGATGGCCGGCGATCCGTACGCCCGCTTTTCGGGTTCTCGTTCGGCGAGCACCCGGGATAGGATGCGCAGCGCCGTTTCCACCTGTTCGGCGGTGATGCACAGCGGAGGACAAAAGCGGAGGGCACTTTCTCCACAACCGAGCAACAACAGACCATGCCGAAAGGCGCTCTCGACGAGGGCATCCCGGCCGGCCGGATCGAGGCTCTGCGGACTCTCCGGACGGACAATGTCCACGGCGACCATGAGGCCAAGGCCGCGCACATCGCCCAGTTGCGCAAACTGACGCTGGAGCTTGCTCAGACCCTGGCGGAGCTGATCCCCGCGGGCCGCGGCATTGGCGGTGTAGCCGTTCTGAAGTAAATCCAAGGTGGCCAAGGCCGCCCGGCAGCTCACCGGGTTGCCGCCAAACGTACTGGCGTGGCTGCCGCTGGGCCAGTCCATCACTTCGTCCTTGGCGATCATGGCTCCCAAGGGCATTCCACTGGCGATCCCCTTGGCAAGGCATAGGATGTCCGGCTCGATGTCCCAATGTTGGACGGCGAACAGCTCGCCCGTCCGGCCCATGCCCGTCTGGACTTCATCGGCGACCAGCAACATCCCGTAGCGATCACACAGGGCACGCAGTTCCGGCAGGAAATCGGCAGGCGGAACGTGGTAGCCACCTTCCCCCTGGATCGGCTCGACGAACACGGCCGCCACCTCGTCGGGCGGAGCGACGCGCTTGAAAATGGTCTCTTCGATTTGTGCCACTGCATGGCGTCCAAAATTGGGTACTTGGCGGGCCTCCGGTCCGCGGGGATAGGGAACATGATGGATATCGGGAACCAGCGGCGAAAACCCGCGCCGATGCACTAGCTTCGAGCCGGACAGCGACATGGCTCCGTAGGTCCGGCCATGGAACGCGCCCAGGAAAGCGATGGCCCGCGAACGCCCCGTGTGCCAACGGGCCAGCTTCAAGGCTGCTTCCAGGGCTTCGGCCCCGCTGTTGGTAAAGAAAACCCGCTTCGGCGACTTCCCCGGCGCTAGTTCGGCCAACCGCTGGGAGAGATCGATTTGAGGCTCGTAGTAAAAATCGGTTCCGGACATGTGAATGAGTTTCGCAGCCTGGTTCTGAATGGCCGCGACGACATGGGGATGGCAGTGCCCGGTGGACGTGACCGCGATCCCGGCCGTGAAATCGAGGAACAGGTTTCCGTCGACATCTTCAATGACGGCCCCGCTGCCGCGTTCCACGACCAGCGGATAAATGCGCGTATAGGACGGCGACATGAATCGTTGATCGCGTTCGAGTAGTCCCCGAGCCCGGGGTCCGGGCAATTCGGTTTTGATCTGCGGTACCGTGCAATGATCAAATTGCCACATGGCTCATCCTCATTCAAGATTTTCGCCCGATTCTCATCGGGAATTGGCTGGCACCACCCCTAACTTTTTCTTGGGGCTCCATGTTGGTCGCGCTGCTGCGCGACACCTTGGTTGGAAGAATTGCGCGCAGCGGCGCAGCGAACGCCCAGCGTCAGGCCGGGCTCCCTTCGATCTCCGTGGTGAGTCCCTGGGCCATTTTTACCTCCGTGCCGAAGTTGACCGTCCAGGCAGTCTTGTGCGTCACCGCTTCGATCAAGCCCGCTGCCGACGGATGCCCGTTGCCGCTCTTCTTGACGCCGCCGAACGGCAGATGGA
>DATGIQ010000531.1:0-4692 GCA_035295665.1 Gemmataceae bacterium
CCTCTCCGAAGATGTGGTCATCAATACCAAGCCGCAGCTAGAAATCTACGCCGACGATGTCAAATGCACGCATGGTGCAACTGTCGGTCAACTCGACGAGGAAGCGATTTTTTACCTACGTTCGCGCGGCATCGGCCGGGAAGCCGCGCGTAGCCTGCTGACGTTTGCCTTCGCCAACGACATCCTTAGCCGGGTGAACGTGGCGGCAATTCGTGCTCGGTTGGAAGAGACGCTGCTAGAGGCTCAGCATCTGCCACAAAAGTGATGGTGGCTTCGGAGGTCCCATGAGCATTCGGCCTGCAACGGAGGTTTTGGAACCTCTTCACCGGGAAGCGATGCCGGCGTGCTTGGATGTGCGCAAGCTTCGCAAAGATTTTCCGATTCTCCGTCAGAAGATTCACGGCAAGCCGCTGGTCTACCTGGACAATGCAGCCACCGCGCAAAAACCGCAGTGCGTGATCGATGCACTCGGCCGGTTCTATTTGGCCGACAACTCCAATGTGCACCGCGGCGTCCACTTGTTGAGCCAGCGCGCGACCGAAGAATACGAGGCAGCCCGCCACAAGGTCCAGGAATTCCTCAACGCCCCTCAGGCGCGCGAAATTGTCTTTGTCCGCGGCACGACCGAAGCAATCAACCTTGTTGCCCATACGTTAGGCCGCAAGCAGGTCCAGCCCGGCGATGAAATCCTCATTTCGCACATGGAGCATCACTCCAATATCGTTCCCTGGCAAATCCTCTGCGAAGAGCGTGGAGCGGTGTTGCGGGTCGTGCCAATCGACGATCAGGGCGAGATGGAGCTGGACGAGTACGAGAAGCTGCTCAATCCGCGTACCCGGCTCGTCTCGGTGGTTCATGTGTCCAATGCGTTGGGTACGGTCAATCCCGTTCGAGAGATCATCGCGTTGGCGCACCGGAGAAACATTCCCGTCCTCATCGATGGGGCTCAAGCTGTGCCGCATATGCCGGTCGATGTCCAGGAGCTCGACTGCGACTTCTACGCGTTCTCAGGCCACAAGGTGTATGGTCCGACCGGCATCGGCGTCTTGTACGGCAAAGCCGCCTTCCTCGAGATGATGCCGCCATATCAGGGCGGCGGGGACATGATCAGCTCAGTCACGTTCGCCAAGACAACCTACAACACCTTGCCGTACAAGTTCGAGGCAGGTACACCGCATATTGCCGGAGCCGTAGGTCTCAGGGCAGCTCTCGAGTATGTCCGGACCATCGGTCTGGATGTGGTGGCTGCCCACGAACAGCAGCTGCTCGCGTACGTAACCCAGACCATTAGCGATGTTCCCGGAGTGCGCCTCGTAGGCACAGCCCGAGAGCGGGCCGGAGTTGTCTCGTTTGTCCTGGAGGGTGTGCACCCGCACGACCTTGGACAGATCCTGGACCAGGAAGGGGTTGCCATCCGCACGGGCCATCATTGCTGTCAGCCGATCATGGATCGCTTTCATCTGCCGGCCACGGCGCGCGCATCGTTTGCCGTCTATAACACCAAGGAAGACGTGGATGCTCTCGTGGCCGGGCTGTACAAGGCCAAGGAGATGTTTGCCTGATGTCCGATCTACGTGAACTCTACCAGGAAGTGATCCTCGATCATCACAAGAAGCCGCGCAACTTTCGCATTTTGGAGGGGGCTCGGCACGTGGAAGGTTTCAACCCGCTGTGCGGCGACAAGGTGACCGTTTATGTCCAGCTCGACGGGAATCGAGTGCGCGATGTGAGTTTTCAGGGTACCGGCTGCGCGATCTCCACCGCATCGGCTTCGATGATGACCGAGAGCCTGAAAGGCAAAACCCGTGCGGAAGCCGAAGCGATCTTCCAGGCGTTCCATGATTTGCTCACCGGCAAGAGCAACGGTAATGACTTGAACCTGGGCAAACTGGAAGTGTTCTCGGGCGTGCGTGAATTCCCGGTGCGCGTCAAATGTGCCACCCTGGCCTGGCACACGTTCCATGCGGCCCTTGAAGGCGAGGACAAGATGGTATCGACGGAATGAGGATGGCCCGTGCGTGGCGGAGGTCCGATGGAGACAAAACCCCAGCGTGTGCCGCTTGAAGTCGACAACTCCCGGGAGATGCCGCCGCTGACGGAGCATCCCGCGGAGTCGCTACCCGGGCCAACGCCACCGAGCTCCCAAGTCCCGACTGGACCGACCGACATTGGAGAGCTCGAGGAAAAGATTGTTGCGGTCCTGCGTACCTGTCACGATCCGGAAATCCCGGTCAATATCTATGAACTGGGGCTCGTCTACGACCTCGATGTGAACCCATCGGGGGATGTTGTGGTGCGCATGACGCTGACTTCGCCGGCCTGTCCCGTTGCCGGATCACTGCCGGGCGAAGTCCAAACCAAGATCGCGGCCATTCCTGGTATTAAATCTGCCAAGGTCGATGTCGTATGGGATCCGCCGTGGACCCCGGAGCGAATGACGGAAGCGGCCAAGCTGCAGTTGGGAATGTTTTGATTCGCTCCTCTGCCGCGGCAATTACCCGGAAGGTACGATCGTGTCTGCATCGCCGCCTCCATCACGAACAGAGCACCGCTCGCTCGTGGAGGCGGTGATCGCCAGTACGGTCGGCACCACGATTGAGTGGTACGATTTCTTCCTTTACGGAACCACAGCTGCCCTCGTCTTCCCCGAGATCTTCTTTCCCACGGTCGATCCCTTCCTCGGCCGAATCCTTTCCTTTTCCACCTTCACGGTCGGCTTCATCGCCCGGCCAGTAGGAGGGCTCCTCTTCGGCTATCTGGGCGACCGCGTCGGCCGCAAATCCACGCTCGTCGGCACCTTGCTGTTGATGGGTGTGAGTACGTTGCTGATCGGCTTTTTGCCGACGCATAAGCAGATAGGTGCGACGGCCCCGCTCTTACTGGTTACGCTTCGTTTTATCCAGGGCATCGGCGTCGGCGGCGAATGGGGCGGAGCGGTGCTCTTGGCCTTGGAGTACGGCCACCGTAAACACCGTGGATTCTACGCCAGCTGGCCGCAGGCAGGCGTTCCTCTGGGTCTGCTAACCTCTACCGGAGTCCTGGAGCTTTGCCGTGCTAAGATCTCGGTATCGGACGCAGCGTTTTTCAGCTGGGGCTGGCGGATCCCGTTTTATGTGAGTGGTCTGCTCATCGTGATCGGCCTGGTGATTCGGATGCGAATCCTGGAAACCCCTCTCTTTGCTCAACTCAAAGCGACCGATCAGCTAGCCCGTGCCCCGGTTCGGGAAACTGTACGTGGCCACTGGCGGGAAATTCTCCTCGCGGCCGGCAGCCGGCTCAGTGAGAACTCCTGTTTTTATCTTTTCACTGCCTATGTTCTCACCTACGGTAGGATCGTACTCAACGTTGAGAAAGGGCTGATGCTCCGAGCCGTGAGCTTGGCGGCCGCAATTGAATTTTTCACGATTCCCCTGTTCGGTCTGCTCGCCGATCGGTTTTCGAGGAAAGGGACCTACGTCTTGGGCTGTGTCTTTCTGGCGCTGTTTGCGTTTCCCTATTACGCCCTGCTGGACACGACCCGCACTGGTGCCATCGTGTTGGCCGTGGTCCTGAGCCTGACGATCGGCCATGCACTTCTTTACAGCGTGCAAGCCTCGTTGATCCCGGAATTGTTCGGCACCCGCCTTCGGTATACGGGAGCGTCCCTCGGTTACCAACTGGGATCCCCGCTGGCCGGGGGCCTGGCACCGATCATCGCCGACTCCCTCGTCGAAGCGTTCCCGAACCGGTATTGGCCCTTGGCACTCTACATCATCGTGATTTCTATCATTTCGCTGATTTGCGTTCTGCGTCTGTCCGAGACTTCGCGGAAGGATATCAGTGCAGGCTGAGGCCGCGGCTGCCCATTTTCAGTCGCGGCGGCAACTTGAGCAGTTCGAATAGACGTCGCATGGCCAGCACTTCCTTTTCGTCTCTCCGGGCGGCCGGTCGATCACGGTATTCATACAAGGGCGTCATGCTCTTTCGCCGGCGACACTCCTCGAGTGTCTGACGCAGGGGTTCGCGGTCGGCAAGGATGGCGATGAAGGCAAGCATGGTTTCGCGATCGGCCAGCGGCTGGTTCTGGAGAAGGTCTTTTTGCATATCCAGAATCGGCAACAAGGAACGGCATTTCATGGTGTACCCAAGCGGATAAGCCTCGAATTCCACAAATCGCCAGCGGACTCGGTTGCAGGACAGAACTTGCCCCGTCGTTTCGATGACTTCGCCCGGCACGGTCAGCACAAAATCGAAGTCGTCGCCGGGAAATGCCAGCGTCACATGCAGGCCGGCGATCTGAACAAACAGCCGCTCTACCTGCTCCTGGAACTTTTCCTTACCACCGTACTTCTGCGCGATGACTTGGTCCATCGCATGATCGAGAGTGTTGCGGGTGCCTGTGGATGGAGAGCTCAACTCGTCCAGGAACAAGCTAACCTTCTTCTTGTCCAGGGGCTTTCCGTCCTTCCGGCGGACGTGCTGCACGATTTTCTGGATCGTAAAGTCGCGCAGTGCCTTCTCCAGCTCCTCGTTTTTGAGAAATTCTTCGCCGCTCTTCAGGGACAAGCCGTGACGCGCACAGATTTCCGCCCAGCCATTGGCAATCTCCCGGCGGGCGGATGCCCCTTTTTGAACCGCGGCATGGAGATAGGCATAATCGACGAGCTCTGCCAACCAGGTCTTGCCTTCGGTGCGGAGCCAATTCTCCAGCGC
>DATGIQ010000532.1:0-16200 GCA_035295665.1 Gemmataceae bacterium
CTGAGGTTCGCCCCATCTCAGCACCGATCGCAACAGCGCCAATTTTCTGTCGTTTCATCGACAAGCGCGGGCAAGACGATGTTCGTTGGGCTCTCCGGTCGGAAGCACCACGGTCGAAAGGACCGGAGCAGATTGGCGGAACTGCAATAAGTGCGGAGGCGCGTCGGACCGACGTGTGGAAGTTCGACCCAAGGCTTTCGAATCTATTTGCTGACTATGTCAGACGACTTTTGTCTTCCAACGGCCCTTCCGAAATAGGTAGGCGCTGACGAGGGCAAGCGTCGAGAAAGCGATGGTGACGGCGAGGAAGACGCCGCGCGGCCCGAGTCCGAATTCGAAGGCGAGGATATAGGCGAGTGGAATTTCCCAGAGCCAGAAAACGATGAGATTGATGATCGTCGGTGTCCAGGTGTCCCCGGCGCCGTTGAACGACTGCGTGATGACCATGCCGTAGGCGTAGAAGAGAAAACCGCACGCGATAGTCCGCAAAGCCTCCGAGCCGTAGCGGTGCACGTCGGGGCCGGAGGCCTGCGTGAAGACACTCACGATCGGGTCGGCGAAGACCACAAAGAGGAGCCCGACGGCCCCGAGGAAGCACATATTATAAAAGCTCGCGCGCCAGACAGCCTGCTCGGCACGCTCCGGTTTCCCCGCGCCGAGTGCCTGCCCGACCAACGTGGCCGCCGCGTTCGACAGACCCCACGAGGGGAGCAGTGCGAACATGATGATGCGCAGGCCGATGGCGTTGCCTGCCAGCGCTGCGTCGCCGAAGCCCGCGAGAATGCGCACCAGCCCGATCCAGCTCGCCATGCCGATAAAGACCTGAAAGGTCGCGATGCCCGACAGGCGGATAAGGCCCAGCATGACCGACGGCTCAAGCCGCAGATTGCGCCACACCAGACGCACGCGCGCGCCCGGACGCAGCAGCCGCGAGAACGCGTACAGCGTGCCGGTCCCGCGACCGATCGTTGTCGCAACGGCGGCACCCGTCACACCGAGTTCAGGAAACGGGCCAAGGCCGAAGATGAGGCAGGGGCCGAGCAGAATGTTGAGGGCATTGGCCAGCCAGAGTACACGCATCGCAATTACGGCGTCGCCCGCACCTCGGAAGACCGAGTTGACGAGAAACAGCAGCATGACCGAAGCGTTCCCCGCGAGCATCATCCGCGTGAACCCGGTCCCCTTTTCGACGACGGCGGACGAGGCACCCATCATCGCGAGCAGATTCGGCGCGAACGCCGCACCGGCCACGCCGACGACGACGGAGACAAGGATGCCGATCGCGATGGTCTGCGCAGCAGCACTTGAGGCGCCTTCCGGGTCATGCCCACCAATCCGGCGCGCAACCAATGCCATCGCGCCGATGCCGAGCCCAATCGCCAGCGTGTAAATGAGCGTCATCAGCGACTCGGTGATCGCGACCGCCGCCACGGCTTCGGGGCCGAGCCGCGCAACGAAGAACACGTCCACCACGGCAAAAACGCTCTCCATCAGCATCTCCAGCACCATCGGGACGGCGAGCAGCATGATGGAGTGGCCCAGGTCGCCCTCGGTGTAGTCGTAGCTAATGTGTGTGCCGCGAATCGCCTGCCAAATCACCTGAAGAAATCGGGGAGCGGGAGCCGGGCCTCCGCTCGATGGCGTGTTAAAGGCTTCCGACTTGTCGATCGTTTTCGTAGAGTTCGGCATTCGCCCTCCGTCATTAGAAGGTTAACCGTCGGAAGCCGATGGCTGAGTAGAGGGTATAATACGACCGCCGAGGCTGGTTTGTCCTGAAGGTGCTGGTCCTTGCGCAAACCCACCGTAATCGAAGCAGTAGTGCCCCATCGGTGTGTGATGGACACAGCACACCCCGATATGGTTCGCCCATGATGTCTCGTCGGCCATCCGTATTAGACGCTCAGCTGGAAGGCAACGATTACTCAAGCCACCATCCCTCTTCGCGCCTGGGTTGCAACGAAACGGCGAGGATCAGTGCCGGGATTATGGGATCGTTCTCCGCTCGCGCGGGCGATGAGTTCATTATCGCGAAGGCGCGATGGTTGGCTATACGTGCCCTGCGCCGACAGGGACTGCACCGGGACTGCAACCGGTATCTTTGCCACTCCCTGCCCGGTTACCGCGATGCACGGGGGGCAGCGCATTGGTCCCCATCGTCAGCAGGGGATTGGACCGGATCAGGCTGCTTGTACCACCTTCGTTGCTTCGGTCGAGAAGATTGGAGCAGGCAAGGTTGGATCTCCAGGACTTTCGGCGGTGGGCCGGGACTCCGGGCGGCTGCGGCCGTACCCTGGGTCTGTCGCTCGAAACTGCTTCACACTGGCCCAGCCACCCAGCCGGGCAAATTCACACCACCTCCCGGCGACGTCGGTTTGGTGGCCTTGAGTGTCGTCTTTTGCAAGCATTCAACCAGGATTCGAGGCGCTAACCTGAGTTGAGAATCCATCCAGGCGAGGATTCCACCGGCGGAGGCGCACCGTATACTGGGCGCCGGGTAACTGTTCACTGTCTTTTCCGTGGGCGCAGATGGCCGGGGGCGGATTTCCTATGCTATCGGCATAGCGAAGCCAATTTGGGGGGGCTGCCGGGAGCGTGACGCGCGGATGACTGCTCGCTCCATTAACGTTATCGAAGTATCTCTCGTTCCCAGAAGGAGCACACGATGAAGAAAAAGGTCACCGAAAACACGCAAGAGCGTCAGATTACCCGGCGCCAGATGGTCGGCAGCACCTTGGCTGCTGCCGGCGTGATTACGGGTGCGCCGACCTTTCTGCGAGCCCTGAACCTCCACAACAAGCTGAATATCGCGATGATCGCCTGCGGTGGCCGTGGCCTCGCGAACATGAACGGCGATGGCGGCAGCCGGCGCCGCGGAGTCGCCCCATCCGCTCTTCCCACAGGCATTCCGGCCGAGAACATCACGGTCCTCTGCGACGTCAACCAGAATGCCGTGGATGCTGCGGCCCAGAGATTCCCAAAAGCTAAGAAATACAATGATTTCCGCCGCGTCTTCGATCACCCGAACGACTTCGATGCTGTCATGGTCAGCACCACCGAACACACCCATACACTCGCCACCTATCTGGCTCTGACACACGGCAAACACGTTTACTGTGAGAAGCCGCTTACTCACGATGTCTGGGAGGCGAGGCTGATTCGCGAGACCGCTGCGAAGTACCCGAGGCTCGCCACGCAGACGGGCAATCAGGGCCATGCCTCGCCGGAGCGCCGGCAGATCAAGGAACTGCTCATGGCCGACGCGATCGGACCGGTGCGCGAGGTGCACGTCTGGGCGGGTCGTGCATGGGGGTTGCAGAGCGCCGCGGCGGCAGCGAAGTACGACAAGCCCCACGGGTTCTACAACGGCATCCAAATCACCGAGCGCTTCCCGGAAGCGATGCCCGTCCCGCCCAATATCCACTGGGATCTGTGGATCGGGCCGGCGCCGATGCGGCCCTTCCATGCGACCTACCTCCCTGGACCGCGCTGGTACCGGTGGTGGGACTTCGGCAACGGCACGATGAGCGACCTCGGCGGCCACGACAACGACGTCGCGTTTCAGGTGTTGGACATCCGTTATCCCCTGACGGTCGAGGCAGTGTCTCCGATGGGCAAGGCTCACCCGGAATTGGCGCCGGCAACGATGACCGTGACGTATGAATTCCCGGCCCGTGGCTCACATCCGCCGCTCAAGCTTGTCTGGTACCAGGGCGAGGGTAGGCCGCCACAATTTGATTCAAAAAGGATGGGCGACCGCGGTCAGCTGTTTATTGGCGACAAGGGCATGATCTACAGCGGTGGGCGCGGCGGACCCCTTCTGCTGCCCGAAGAGAAGTTCAAGAATTACCCGACACCGCCGGAAACCCTGCCGCGTTCGCCCGGCCACTACATTGAGTGGATCCAGGCGTGCAAGGACCAGGGTCCGGCGCCCGGTTCGAATTTCCTGTATTCAGGATGGGTCACCGAATCGAACCACCTTGGCAACGTGGCCTACCGGACCGGGAAGAAGCTCGAATGGGACCACGTCAACCTGCGCGCGCGTAACGCGCCGGAAGCCGACCAGTTCATCCGGCGTCCGTACCGGAAAGGCTGGGATGGCATTCTGGGCTAGTCGATGGAGGCGAAGCTGGGAGTCCCGATGAGATACCGTAATCGCAGCTTGAACCGACGTGATTTCGTCCGCGCCCTTGGCGCCGCCACGCTTGGTGCCGGCCCCGTTTTCGCCGGTGGACGGCCTCTCGATCCGCTTTCGCCCGGCATTAAGATTTCCCTGCAGATCCCCGGTGACTTCACCGCGGAAGATCTCGTATTCGCCAGACAATTGGGCATCGCGTATGTCGGCATCCCGACTCGCGGCGGTACCTACGAGACCTTCGCCCGTTACAAGCAGCGCGTCGAGGCTGCGGGTCTTAAAGTCGCAAACATCGGTAACGCCAACGTGCATAACATGCCCGAGGTCACACTCAATCTCCCGGGTCGCGATCAGAAAATCGAAGAATACAAGCAGTACCTGCGCGACCTGGCCAGGGCCGGGATCTTTTACACGACCTACGCGCACATGGGAAACGGCATCTGGAGCTCGCAACGGGAAACGACGCGCGGCGGCGCGGCTGCCCGCGCCTTTCACCTCGAAACCGCCAAAGGCTCGTGGAATGGCAAGACCTTCGAGTCACCTCTGACGCACGGCCGCAAGTTCACCAAGGAAGAGCTGTGGGATAACTACACCTACTTTATCAAGCGTGTGGCGCCCGTGGCCGAAGAGCTTGGGATACGGATCGGCATTCACCCGGACGATCCGCCGGTACCGGAACTGGGCGGCGTGCCGCGCTGCATCTTCGGCAGCTTCGATGGCTTCACGCGCGCTCTGGAAATCGCCAACAGTCCGAACATCGGCGTCTGTCTTTGCTGTGGCACCTGGATGGAAGGCGGCCGCGGCATGGGCAAAGATGTCTTGGAAGCGATGCGGGCTTTCGCCAGCATGGGCAAGCTTTGGAAAATCCATTTTCGCAACGTCAGCGCGCCCATTCCGGGCTTCGTCGAGACCTTTGTGGATAACGGCTATACCGACATGAAGCAGATCATGCGCGCCCTCGTAGCCGTGGATTTTCGGGGCATTCTTATCGCGGACCATGTGCCGCAGATGATCGGAGACCGCCGCACAGCGTGGGCCTTCAGCATCGGCTATATCAAGGCGCTGTACGACATGGCACGCGACGAGCGCCGAGGCCCCTAATACTGTCAGTTTCTGCGGCGGCAGTGGGCCGAGCGCATGTCCTGGCACGTTTTCCGGGTCCACCCTTCGGCGGCGGGCCGCGGTTGCACGCGTGAGCACTCGAAGCGCTAACCGCGCGCATGAGCGTGCGCGAGCTGACCCGTCCCCTCGGGGAAGATGCGCGGCCAGGGGATAGAGAATCCGTACTCGGTCGCGCCTAAAGTTCTTCGTCCGCTTCACGTCCTCCCTGAACCAGTGGTCGTGGTTGTAGGCCAGGTTGCCGGTGTCGCCGTTCGGGATCTTGCCGCAGGTGTGCACAAGCGTGCCGCAGATCGCTGGGCCCTTACTTTCCTCTTAAAGGCAATCGTGTGCCGAGCGAAAAAATATACCAAATTGCCCCTTGCCGGCGATTATAGTTAGAGAGGAAATTATCGCGAAAGGTCACCATCGATGATCACCAATCAACAGATGGGCTCCGTACTGCGGCACCTCCAGAGACTGACCGTCGGGCAAGCATTGAAGGAATTAACAGATGCCCAACTCCTCGGGCGGTTCACGGCTTCTGGCAACCAAGCGGCGTTCACTGCTCTCATGCAGCGCCACGGCGCTCTCGTCCTAACGGTCTGCCGAAATCTGCTTGGCCACGAGCAGGATGCCGAGGATGCCTTTCAAGCGACGTTCTTGGTACTGGCCCGCAAGGCGGAGTCAGTGGTAAGTCATCAAAACATCGCTGGCTGGCTCCATCGAGCGGCTTGCCACTGCGCGCTGCAAGTCAAAAGAGCTGGGGCGCGGCGGGCGAAGCACGAAAGGCAGGCAAGAATGAAGGCGCAGCCACCATGCTCCGACGAAAGCAGCTGGCGTGAACTGCAGGCCATCCTGCAGGAGGAAGTGGCGAGGCTGGCGGACAAATACCGGGCCCCCTTTGTTCTTTGTTGCCTGGAGGGCAAAACCAAAGCGGAAGCTGCGCTCGATCTCGGGTGGAAAGAGGGGACGGTATCGGGACGATTGGCGCAGGCGCGAAAGCTGCTCCGGCAACGCCTGGCGCGTCGTGGTGTGCTCCTTTCGGCGACCTTATCCGCCTTGGCATTAACCCGAAAAGCGCTCGCCATCGTGCCAGCCCCTTTGGCCGACGCAACACAACAAGGCGTCCTGGAGTTGATGAGCAAGGCATCGACAACCTCCGTCTTGTCCGCACAGGTCATGCACGTGGTGCACAAGGTGAGCAAAACGATGCTTCTTGCCAAGTGGAAGACGCATGTCACTGTCCTTCTTGCAAGCTCGGCACTCCTGATGGGCACAGGAGCACTGGCATATCGAAGCGTCGCAAGTTGGAGTTCTGCTGACACTACCGAAGTGCATCCGCGTAAACCTGCCAAACTGGAGGAATCCCCGATGGATTTCGCCCTTCTCCAAGGAAAGTGGAAAGTTGTGGAGCATACGGTGAACGGCATTCAGGTAAGGAGTCACGACAACCCCGCGCAATTCTGGACGATCAGCGGAGATAAAATCATGGTTGATTACCGCGACGGTAACCTGGAGGTCATGCGTTTTCAACTCGATGAGACGAAGACACCCAGGTACATCGACGTGACTGCCATCGGCGATGACGACCCCAGGCGATCCGTGGCAGGAATTTACGACCTTACGGATCAATCTCTGACGTTGTGTCTGGCGACGGCAGACTCGCCACGGCGGCCAACAGCCTTCTATCGTGCTTCGAAGCGTGCCGATAACTCGGCTTGCCCACTTCTCGTGCTAGAGAAATTGAAAAACGACTAAGAGCCGGCTGGAAGCGTTGTCCACCGGGACCTTTCTTATCCTTGACATGAGGTGCCCAGATGACATGGCGCAGGCTCCTCGTCGCCGCGCTTCTCCTCGCTCTGGTAGCGGAATTGCACGGGCTATCGGCCGAGCAGGGGCGTCTCGGATATACGTCCCTTGGAGATGGCGGTTTTCTTGCCCTTTCACCCGATGGTCGATTGCTTGCCTACGTGATGCGCGATGCCCTTTGGATTACGGACGTTGAAACCGGGAAGCATCGCCAAATCACACTCGGGAACCAAAAGGTCTCTGCCCCGCGTTGGTCCCCGGATAGCACTCGAGTCGCCTACTACACGGAACAGGAAGGGCAATTGCAGCTCCGCGTTTTCGATGTCGTCAGGGAAAAAGCTCAGCCTTTCTCCAATCTGGTGGTCTTCACGATCAATCTCCCGCAACCGCCGCAGTGGTCGCCCGATGGAAAACAATTGTTCCTCATCGGCTCGAACCCGGTTCACTCCGAGCCCATGACAACCAACAACCCAAGGGCGAAGACCGGCGCGCCTTCCAAAGAAGCTGCCAGCGAGCTGCCCCATACCGGCGCCACACGGATTCGCGTGTTCAGCACACGAGAGCCGCAAATCCCACGTGCCGATGCAGCCGCTGCCGAAAGCACGCTCAAGGCCGTTGCCCCGGAAGAGCAACGATTGGCCGGTGTCCGCGACATCTTCAGCGTAGACGTTACGACAGGTCGAATCGTCCCTTTGATGCGCGGCCGAGGCTTGGTTAGCCTTTGCCTGTCTCCTGATGGCAAGCATCTTGCCGTGATGGGGAACTGGCGCCGCGAAACGGATGACCAGGATCTTCTCGACTTGTATCTCCTTCCCGTTCCCGACCGAAATGGAGCGGAACTGGCTACCAGGCTCCATGAACTCAAATCTGGGGAAGTCGCCCTGGACGCCGCCGGGAAGCCTTTGCTACCGGCTCACAAGGGCTTACGTGAGGCTAGCCCGATGAATCTGAGCTGGTCGCCGGACTCTTCGCAACTGGCCTATGGCACGCGGGGCCGGCTCGCTTCGGAGGACATTTTCATTCTCAATGTGAAGACGCGCTCGCCCGGGAATTTGACGGCAGACCTGGAGGTTCCGCCCGGCCCGAAAACCTACCGCACCCGTTGGTACGTCTACGACGTGCGGCCGACGCCAAAGTTCTACTGCGACCTGTGCCCGCCCTTATGGACTCGGGACGGAAAGGCAGTAGTCTGCATCGGCCAAGGCGATCTTTGGCTGCTACCGGTCGACGGTCGGAAGCCGCCGCGCAATCTGACGCGAAACTTTCCCCGGCAAATCGATCATGTCCTTCATTCTCACGACGGTTGCCGCGTGTTCTACTCCGAAGACGGTGAGTCGGTGTTCGCTTCCACTCGGGACCCCAAGGAACACCGTTTCGGCTTTTGCAGGGTCAATCTAGAAACGGGGCAAACGGAACAACTATGGGAGGAAGCAAAGCGTTGCGGCGATTCGGAGGGCTATTTCCGCGAGGACGCCTCCCCACGCGCGGGGAAGTGCGTTTTTGTGCTCGAGTCGGCCACGCAGCCACCCGAGATCTGGTTGGCGGATTCCCTTTTGCGACAGCCCCGACAGGTGACGAGAATCAATCCTGCCTGGAATGCGGTGAAAGCCCCCACGGTTCGAGTGCTGCGCTGGAAGACAACCCAGGGAAAGGAAGCGGACGGCTTTCTTAGTCTTCCGCCCGGGGCTGGCCCAGGTCACAAGGTTCCCCTGATCGTATCCCCCGCCGCCGGAACGACCGGCAGTAGTAGTCTGCTCCTGCATTTCCAAGGCGACCGTGATATGCACGGCTACGCATCCCTTATTCCGGATATACCGCTGGGTCAGGGCGAGCAAACGGACGCCATTCTCGCTTCCGTCTTGCCTGCACTCGACGCGGCCGTGGCGACGGGGGCCATCGACGAGCATCGCATCGGCGTGCAGGGCCATAGCATCGGAGCGTATACGGTCAACGTACTCATTACGCATACGGATCGCTTTCAAGCTGCCGTCAGCAGCGCTGGCATCTCGGATTGGGCTAGTTTTTTTCTAAGCAAAGACCGTGTGCTTAACCGCAATGCGGAAGATATGGCACCGCCTTGGCAGGATCCCCAAAGCTTCATCAAAAACTCGCCCGTTTACCACCTGGACAGGATTAAAACCCCGCTCTTACTCCTTCACGGCACTGCGGATACCAGCGTTCCCGTGCAGCAATCCGAGGAAATATTTCAGGGGCTAAGCCTGCTGGGCAAGGAAGCCGTTCTGGTAGAATACTTGGGCGCTGGACACCGTCTGGCCGACGATCCCCAGATGCGCCGGGATCGCGAGGATCGAATCTTGGCCTGGTTTGATAAGCACCTGAAGCAGGTTCCTTGACAAGCCCTACCGCCAGGCCGCTTCCTCTCGAGTGGATCGAATTCCGGCCGGGTTGAAGGCGTCAAGCTTCAACGAGCTGAGCCAAAACGTGAGCTGGCATAGGCGCGGCGCAAGAAGCGTTAGCAGTCAGAACCAGCGCCTCTTATCCACCACATTGTGCAGCGACTCGCCGCGCTGGAAGCGGCCTACGTTGTCCAGCAGAAGATCCAGGTGCCGGGCCGCAATCCGAGGAGAATAGCCGGCCACGTGCGGGGTCAGGATGACATTGCTGAAACCCCAGAGCGGGTGATCCGGCGGCAAGGGTTCTACCTCGAACACATCGAGACCCGCCCCCGCGATCTCGCCGGCCCGCAGCGCCGCGGTGAGGTCGGTCAGATGGACGATTGCGCCACGCCCCACATTGATGAGGTAGGCGCTCCGTTTCATCTGAAGCAGTTGCGGCCGGCAGAACATTTGCTCCGTTGCCGGTGTGTGTGGTGCGGCGATGACCACGTAGTCGCTTTGCGCGAGTAAGTCCGGCAATTGCTCCGGCCCCCACAGCGCGGAGACTCCCTCCGGCGCCTCGGTTCGCATCGGATCGACCGCGACGACTTTCATGCCAAAGGCCAAACCCAGCCGGGCCACGGCGCTGCCGATGGAACCAAGGCCAATGATGCCGAGCACGGCATCGCCGAGCGGCTGGTGCGCCCGGTCGATGGCATTGACCACGCCTGGTCCCGTCGTCAAGCTCACGCGCTGGCCTTCACCTCCAACCGGTGCCCACCGTGCCGCAAGCTGATTGCGGACGTACAGGTGGAGGTTCCTCGCAAAACAGAGGATGTAGCCGAACACCTGCTCTGCGATGACATCCGAGAATAGTCCGCGCATGTTGGTGAGGGTACACGGGTGGTCAACCAGCTCGGGAAAGATGTAGTGCTCGAGGCTCGCGGTCGGCGCTTGGACCCAGCGGAGGTGTGACGCCCCAGCCAGGAGCGGCGCCGTGATTTTGCCGAAGAACGCGTCCGCGTTGATCAGAGCCGCTGCCGCCTCATCCGCGCTGGCGGCATTGACGACCTGCATGGGAGAGGCCACGGCAATGATGCGTCGCAGGCGTTCTGCCTCAACCGGCGGATGGATGACGAGTTTCATGGGAGACAACGTAGCCGATCTGCTCGGTTTTTCAATGGCCGTGCCCGTCGCCAACTCCTGTACCGCCAACTTGTCGGATTGGTTGTAGACCAGCGGTAAGATTTGCCAAACCGCAAGATCATGGTGCCACGGCGCTCGCCGAAGCTTTTCGTCGGTGCAGCGGGGCCGGCTCTCTGCCCTGTGTAGACAGCCCGGCATCGAATAGAACGATTCCATGATCATCCTTTTCCTTCACGGCTGGCAGTCCGTTCCCGGCGGCGTTAAACCGACCTATCTGGCGCAGCACGGCCATGAGGTCATTAACCCAAAGCTGCCCGACGAGGACTTCGAGGAGGCTGTCAAAATCGCCCAGGAAGAATTCGGCAAGCATCAGCCCCAGGTGATCGTCGGCGCGTCACGAGGCGGCGCAGTAGCCATGAATATCCGTAACCGCAGCGCCCGGTTGGTCCTTCTTTGCCCAGCCTGGAAGAAGTGGGGAACAGCAAAGATGGTCAAGCCGGGCACGGTGATCCTCCACAGCGGAGTCGATGAGGTGGTGCCTTTCGCCGATAGCGTGGAACTCGTCAGGAGGAGCGGCTTGCCAGCGTCGGCACTGGTGGACGTCGGCACGGATCATCGACTGGCCGACCCAGAGCCACTCAGGTTGATGCTGGAGGCATGCGAAGGGATCGATTGAAGGAGTCACGCCAATGGCGATCAACGAAGCACTTGCGAAGCGAATCCGGCAACAACTGGCTCGGCGCAAGGACATCGAGGAGAAAAGGATGTTCAGCGGCGTCGGCTTTTTGCTGAACGGCAACCTGCTCGTTGGTGTCCGGAAGGATTCCCTGCTTGTTCGAATCGATCCGGCGCAGAGTGATGAGGCGCTAAAGGAAGCTCATGTCAGCGACTTCAAGATCACGGGCCGGGGGACGATGAAAGGATGGGTTGTCGTTGGTCTGGAGGGTATTGAGGACGACGACCAGTTGCGCGGCTGGATCAAGCGCACGTTGAAGTTCGTGGAAAAACTGCCGGCGAAGTGATGAAGGCATAGATCGATGAGCAGTCCGGCCGCACTTCTCGTCAAAAGACCCAGTGAAGACCTCACCATTGTCGTTGTGGGCGACGTGTACCGCTTCCTGGCGACCGGGGAGGACACTAACGGCAAGTACGCATTAGGGCCAGCCATCGTGCATCCAGGCGGCGGGCTAGCCCCATACGTCCACAGCCTGGTCCGGGTCAAATGGCAGTTCTTGAGGAGTCAAAAACGCTCTTGACAAGTCAGACACGCAGTCTGATAATATCCCAGACAACGAGTCTGAGAAAGAGGACAGTCATGATCCGTGATCTTCAGGATTTACCGGATGCCGAGTTGGCGGTTCTCCAAACGTTATGGGAGCGCGGCCCGTCCACGATTCGGCAACTGACGGATACGCTGTACCCGTCCGGGACGGATGCCCATTACGCCACGGTCCAAAAATTGCTCGAGCGGTTGGAATCGAAAGGATGCGTGAGCCGGGACCGCAGTGCGTGGGCGCATGTTTTTCAAGCCACGATGGATCGCGACGAGCTCATTGGCCGCCGACTGCAAGCGGTGGCCGAGAAGCTCTGCGGCGGATCTCTGACTCCGCTGCTTACAAACTTGGTTCGTTCCAAGCGGTTGACGCCCAAGGAACGGCGCGAGATCCGGAAACTCATGGATGAGCTGGATCGCTGATCGGAGCCCAAGGACCGCAGCCTCTGCACCGATAGGAGCCGATTATGCAAACCCTGCTCGAGATCGGTTTATCAAACATCGTCCTGGCGTCGGCGGGGGCTTTGGTGGCGGCCGGCATCGGGTTCTTCTCGGTTCGCCCTGCCGTGCGGCACACGCTTTGGTTGCTGGTCTTGCTCAAACTGATCACGCCGCCGGTGCTGCCGATTCACGTCGCCTATCCATCGGTTCTTGAAGCCATGTTTCCTGTGGCCCATGTCATCCAAACCGCATCATCGACGGCTGACCCGGGACATGACTGGCCGAGCCAGTACGAGGAAGACTCGGCCTGGTACGACACGGAAGTCTTGGTCACTGGAATCGACGATGAAGCGAATCCCCCGCCAACCATTTCCGAAAACTCAGGCCCGGTCTCGGCGCTGGCAGCGGGTCTGGGCATCTCGGATTTGGTACGTGTCATTGTTGTCGTTTGGCTGACCGGGGCAATTGTGTGGTTTATCCTGGCCGGGATGCGGATTTATCGCTTCCATCGCTTGCTCCGCTTTGGCCGAGCCGCACCGCGGGGGCTTCAGGACGAAACCGCTGCGCTGGCGCATCGGCTTGGTCTGTCCCACTGTCCCACTGTGTGGCTCGTCCCTGGGCGCGTTTCCCCTCTTTTGTGGGCGCTAGGGCGAAGGGTCTACCTTGTGCTACCCGTGGAACTGCTGGGCGAACTCGGGCCAGAGCAACGGAGGAGTCTGCTCGCTCATGAGTTGGCTCATGCGCGGCGGCGTGACCACTGGGTTCGCTGGCTGGAATTTGCGGTGGCCGGCCTGTACTGGTGGTGGCCGGTGGCATGGTGGGCCCGGCGCCAACTTCAGCAAGCGGAGGAGGAATGTTGTGATGCGTGGGTCGTATGGACACTCCCCGCGGTGGCCAAGGCTTATGCCAAGGCATTGTTACAAACAGTGGATTTTCTCGATGCCCGGGCCGCTCTGCCGCCGGTGGCGAGCGGGATAGGGCATGTGCATCTCTTGAAGAGGAGACTGACAATGATCGTACGGCAACCCTCCTGCCCTCGTATGCCGTGGCCGGTCCATCTGGCCGTGGTCGTAATCGGCCTGCTATTTCTGTCCTTCGCCCCTCAACGCCTGGCGGCCCAGAGTACGAAAGACGAGCCGGCCCCTGTGTTGTCCGGCGAGAAAGCCCTTGTCCGGGCGGAACAGGATTCTTACAGCCGGGATACGGAGCGGCGGCTCCGCACCCTGGAAGAGAAGATGGATCTGTTGATGCAAAAGCTGGATGCTCAGCGCGGCGAAAAACCGGGAGAGAAGCCAGGCACGCCGGAACGTGCGGCTATGGAAAAAGCGAGAGCGGCCCAGCGGAAGGCCATGCTCGCGGATGAAAAAGCCAAGACCAAGGAATCAGAAAAAGCAGATGCCAAGGATTGGAAGCGCCGCCTGAGCGAAGGAGAGAAAATGACTCCCGAGCAGATTCAGCGGCTGATCGAAGAGATTCAGACAAAAGTGAAGGCAGAGGTCGCCAAAAGTGTCAATCCCGAGCGCATGGAGCAGATTCAGCGCCGCGTGGATGAGGCGTTGAAACGGAGTAGTCAGCAGCTGAACGAGGCGATAAAGAGGAGCAACGAGCAAATGGAGCGAGCGAAGACCAATCTCGGCCAAGCCAAGAAGGCGCCCCCTGCCGAATCTCGGCCCGAGAGGGTCCGCGATAACGAACAACGGGATCTCGAACGCCGCATGGAGCGGTTGGAGCAAAAGATGGATCGTGTGCTGCAGGCGCTGGAAAAGCAAGGGAAGCCAACCAAGTTCTAACTCCCCCCGCTCGCCCAACCAAGCCCGCTGTCCGCGCACCCGGAACCCATTCCCGGGAATGCAGGCAGCGGGCTTGGCCGCGCGCTACGTCAGCAGCCCGGTCACCACCTGGCCATGCACGTCTGTCAGACGAAAATCACGACCCTGGAAACGGAATGTCAGCTTCTCGTGGTTCAGTCCCAGTAAGTGCAGAATGGTTGCCTGGAGATCATGCACTCCCACCCGGTCTTCGACGGCATGATACCCGAGATCATCAGTTGCTCCATAGCTGATGCCCGGCTTGGCGCCGCCGCCCGCCATCCAGATCGTGAAGGCATGTTGATTGTGGTCGCGGCCGAGCCACTTGGAGCCATTGCGCTCCTCGTTCATGGGTGTGCGGCCAAACTCCCCGCCCCAGACGATCAGTGTGCTTTCGAGCAGCCCGCGTCGCTTCAGGTCGGTGATCAGCGCGGCGATCGGCTGATCAGTCTCCCGACAGCGCTCCACCAGCCCGTACCGAAGGTCATTGCCCATGCTGTCGCCATGCTGGTCCCAACCCCAGTGGTACAGCTGCACGAAGCGAACTCCGCTTTCGACCAGCCGCCGTGCCAGCAGGCAATTATTGCTGAAGGCCTTCTGTCCCGGTTTCGTGCCGTACAGGTCGTGGACTTCTTTGGGCTCTTTCGAAATATCCATGACCTCCGGCACACTGGTTTGCATCCGGTAGGCCATTTCGTATTGCGAGATCCGCGTCAGGATTTCGGGATCGCCAACGGCGTCGAGATGAAGTTGATTGAGCGCCTTGAGCGTGTCGAGTGATCGCCGCCGCTCGCCGGCGTCCATCCCCGCGGGATTGGAAAGGAACAGAACCGGGTCTCCCTGGGAGCGTAACTGGACCCCCTGGTGGATCGTGGGCAAGAATCCGCTCCCCCACAGCGACGCACCGCCGTCCGGCGCTGCCGTGCCGGAAATGAGGACCACGAAGCTGGGCAGGTTCCTGTTTTCCGTGCCCAGACCGTAGGAGACCCACGCGCCCATCCCTGGTCGCCCCAGCCGCGGCGAGCCGGTGTGGACGAAAAGTTGGGCCGGGGCGTGATTGAACTGGTCGGTGTACATCGACCTGACGATTGCCAGCTCATCGGCAACCGTTGCCAGATGGGGCAGGATATTCGACATTTCCTGCCCCGATTTGCCTCGCTTGGCGAAGGAATGCGGGGTGCCAAGCAACTTGGGTGTGCCTTTGATAAAGGCGAACTGCTGTCCGCGGATATAGGACTGGGGACACGGCTTGCCGTTGAGCTCGTTCAGTTTGGGCTTGTAGTCGAACAGGTCCAGCGTGGACGGGGCACCCGCCATGTGCAGGTAAATCACGTTCTTGGCTTTGGCCGGGAAGTGGGGTTTCTTGGGCGCGAGCGGATCTTCGGATGCTACCGCTGGCGACGTTGCAAAAAGACCCTCATTCAAAAGCGATGCGAGAGCGATGGTGCCCAGGCCGGTCGTGCAGTCCTTGAAGAATTGGCGGCGGGTGCGGTATTTGAGGATTTCTTCGCGGAGGTTCATGGCGAATCCTGGTCGTGAGTACTGTGTGCGTTGGCGAACACCGATGCTCGTGGAGGGTTAAAGAGGATTATATCTCGTCTAGGGCGTTTTCCCAAGAAAGCACGAAAGTAATGAAAAACAGCGTAATAACTCCGGCTGATCGCCGAACGCCAATCGCTTCCTGGAATCTAACCCTTCGTGACCGTCTCATCCAGGTTCAGCAACACGTTGGCAACAACCGTCCATGCCGCCAGCTCCGCCATGTCCATTTCCTTGGGGGGTACCGGCAATCCGCTCGTCGCCATGGCTCGGGCCGCGGCCGGATCTTCCGTGTACTTCCCCAAGCTATCCCGATACAGTTCGAGCAGCCGGTCCAATTCCAGACGTGTGGGCCTCCGGGCAACGCACAGCCGAAATCCATGAATCGCCTTATCTTGCTCAGTCCCCTGAACTTCTCCGAGCATGCGGCGAGCAAGTGCTGCGGCCGGCTCGACGAATGCCTTATCGTTGAGGGTTGCCAAGGCTTGCAACGGGGTATTCGTTCTGGGCCGGCGCTCGGTGCATACTTCCCGGCTGGGGGCGTCAAATGCCATCAGGGCTGCGTAAGGCGCCGTCCGCCGCCAGAAGGTGTACAGTCCACGGCGGTACTGGTCC
>DATGIQ010000533.1:0-7635 GCA_035295665.1 Gemmataceae bacterium
GCTAGTGCAGGCACACACCCCTTATCCACTCCCGCAATCGCTCCAAAAGATTCTCCCGTGGCGAACACTTCTGGTCCTGATCCTCACGCTTCTGGCGTTCCTGATCCTGCTCCGCTTCCTTGTGGGGGGCTCGGGTTTTGAGAATGCGGTCATTACCGTAGCCCTGAAGAGCCCGGAGAAAGAACCGGCCACCCCGACCTTGGAGGAGCAGATCGAACGCGGACTGCAGATCAGCCGGCTGAATCTATCCCGGACATTTTGGCTTGGTTGTGCCGTATTGTTCCACATCATCGCGCTGGTGGGTAGCGGAATGGAGCTTGGGTTGCAGAGAAGGGGGGAGCGGCCTTTGCCGCGGATGGAAGTGCATTGGTGATGAAAATCAGCCCTTCGCAAAGCTTTCCTGGCGGTTAGGGAAGCGGCGGCCGCAGTTGTTCGACCTGCGGCAAGTCCGCCAAGCTGCGTAGCCCGAATACTTGCAAGAACTTCTTCGTCGTGCCGTAGAGCACCGGCCGGCCCAGCGAATCATGCCGGCCCGCAATCCGTACGAGTCCCTTTTCCATGAGCTGACGCAGAATCTCGCCGCATTGCACGCCGCGGATCCCTTCGATGTCCGCGCGCATGATCGGCTGGCGGTAAGCGACGATCGCCAAGGTCTCGCGTGCGGCCGATGACAGGCGCATTTCCTGCCCGGTTCGCCGCAAGCGGATAAGCCAGGTATGGAATTCCGGCCGCGTCAACAGTTGAAAACCGCCTGCGATTTCTTCCACCTGGAAGGCCGTGCTGTCTTTATCGTAAAGCGATTGCAATTTGCGCACCAGACGGCGGGCTTCCTTACCGTCAGTCAGGCCGGCGGCAGCAGCCAGACGGCGAGCATTCAACGGCTCATCAGCCGCGAACAGGGAGGCTTCGAGCACAGCCAACCGAGCGTCGCGGGCCAGCTCACCTTGGCCCGCGACCTCCCCCACCTCGTCGGCCAAGAGCCGGTAAATCGCCGGCAAACGATGGTTCCGTGGCAGGCCGGCTCGGCTGTTCTGTACCGGTCTGCCGCGGCCCGCATGTGGCAGCATCGCTTCCCCTTCCTTTTTGCCTAAACCTGCAACGCTTGCCAACTTTCCTCCACGCTCATAAAGTAACGCCCGTCAAGGAAATTGAATAGAGCGATGAACTCGGAACCGAGGGGTCGGAGCCCCTCCCGATGTCCGAGCCAAAAGCGTTCCGGGGCGACGGGCTACCTCCCGGGCTGCGGACGCGGATGCGATGAAAGGCCATCGAACGTGGTGGATTGGCTCTCTGCCTATATGGATCCAGGGCTCGCCCAGCTCATTGTGGCGGTAATTGCGGCGAGCGTCCTGGTTGGGTTTGTGGCCCTGTCGGCGGTCTTCTTTATTTGGCTGGAGCGAAAGGTCTCGGGGCGAATTCAAGATCGCCTCGGTCCCACGCGCGTCGGCGGAAAATTCGGCTGGCTCCAAACCATCGCCGACGGCGTGAAGTTGCTGGTGAAAGAAGATATCATTCCGGCAAATGCCGATGAGGCTCTCTTTCGTGTCAGCCCTTATATCGCCTTTTGCGGCTCGTTCCTGGCCTTTCTGGCCTTGCCGTTTGGCAACAATGTCGTCGCGTACAACCTGAACATCGCCGTCTTTTTCATCCTGGCGGCCATGTCGACAGAGATTTTCGGGATTATCCTGGCCGGCTATGGCTCAGGGAGCAAATGGTCTCTCTTCGGCGGCATGCGCGAAGCCGCCCAGATGGTGAGCTACGAAGTGCCCCGGGCCATTTGCGTCATCATCCCGGTCATCGTGGCTGGCACAATGAACCTCACGACCATCGGCCAGCAGCAGAAGGGAATATTCTGGAATTGGTACCTGTTTCACGACCCCTTCACGTTCGCAGCGTTTTGGGTCTTTTTCACGTGTGCCACGGCGAGCTGCAAACGGGCTCCGTTCGACCTGGCCGAAGCCGAGAGTGAGCTGGTCGCCGGGTTCCATACGGAATACAGCGGCCTGCGCTGGTCCTTTTTCTTCATGGCCGAGTACGGGAGCATGTTTGCCGTCAGCGGCATCGCCACGCTCCTCTTCCTGGGTGGCTGGCACCTCGGGTTCCTGCCGTTCGAGCTGAGTGATTGGCTGTACGAGGTGAGCGGGGGCCAGACCTGGTTGTGGGTCCTGGGAAATGTCGTCAACGTACTCGTTTTCATCGTCAAGGGTTGGATCCTTGTTTTCGTCATGATGTGGGTGCGCTGGACGCTCCCCCGGCTGCGGATCGATCAGGTGATGATGACCTGCCTCCGCTATTTGCTGCCGTTGAGCTGCTTCTTGCTGGTCGGCGTCACCGTCTGGCAGCTGGCGGCCTGCCAATGGGAGTGGCTGGACGCGACACACTTCGTCCTGGGCGTTCTCTGTCTGGTTTTATTCATCTGGATGATCGTGAAGGCGATTCAGTCATTCGGCACGACGCCGACCGAGATGATGCCGGGCGCCTGGGGTGGAAGAAATCCCCAAACTCCGGCCGTCGCCGGCAAACTTTGAGCAGGCTAATGGACTTGCAGACCATTCTCTTTTGGATCGTTGCGATCATCACCGGCTTCTCCGCCATCGCAGTCGTGGTCACGCAGAACATTGTGCGTTCGGCGGCCTGGCTGCTCGTGACGCTGGGCGGCACAGCCGGGATCTATTTCCTGCTGGGCGCCGACTTTGTCGGGGCTACCCAGCTCATCATTTATGTGGGCGGGATTCTGGTGCTGGTCGTCTTCGGCGTCATGCTGACGGCCCAAGGGCCGTTTATCAGCATGAAGGTGGGGGCGGCCGAGTGGGCCATCGCGATGGTGGTCGGACTCGTCCTACTGGTCGTGTTGGCGTCTTGCACCATGCAAGCGAACTGGCCCGTCACTCAGCAGGCGCGGATGGATGACCCGCAGAGGTCGCTGAACAGTACGACGCTGGCTGGGGCGTTCCTCGGTCTGCCGCAGGTGACGCCCAAGGCGAGGATGCCGATTCCCGGCGGCAATCAGCCGCTCCCGCCGGCACGGACCCCGGTTGCATATCTGCTTCCGTTCGAAATCGTCTCCGTTCATTTGCTCGTCGTGTTGATCGGCGCTGCCTACCTGGCCCGAGCCAAGCGCCGGCGAGGAACCGTTGTATGAGCCCCAATCCGGAAGACGCCCTGTCGGGATACCTGCTCCTGGGCGCCCTGTTGTTTGTGTGCGGCGTTCTGTGCATGGCCATGAAGCGTAACGCCATCGGTGTGCTCATGGGAGTCGAGCTAGTGCTGAACGGTGCCAACATCAATTTCGTGGCCTTCGCACGGTACAATCCGACCTTCGAGGTCGAGGGGCAAATCTTTGCGCTGTTTGTCATCGTCATGGCCGCCGCTGAGGCTGCCGTGGCACTGGCCATTGTGCTGAATTTTTACAACAACCACATGACTGTGGATGTCGATACCGCTGAGGAACTCAAGGGTTAGCCATGCAAAACCCCGGGCAGCTATACGTCTGGGCCACGCTGTTGCCGTTGGCCTCGTTCCTGCTCTTGCTGCTGGCCGGAGCCACTCGCGCGGCTGCCCGGCCGCTTCGCCAAACCGCGGCTGGTGCGGCCGTGTACAACCTGCTGGGCGGCGATCGGCCGGTCCGGACCGGCGCCTACGTGGCCACCGGGGCCATGAGCATGGCGTTTGTTCTGAGTCTGATCGGGTTCATCCTCTTTCAAGGGAGGGAAACCCACGGGGCGGGCCATCGCGCGACCGGCCATGCCGCGGGCGTGATCGAGAAGGGGCATGGCTCGCTCGAACAGGAAAAACTGGCTTCTGCAGAGGCTCGCGCGGAGGATGCCTGGAGAGGAAGCGTCACCTGGGCTGCCCTGCCCGAATTGGCGGGCAAGCCGGCCGTGGCCCTGGCGCTCGGTTATCGCATCGACAGCCTGACGGCCATCATGTTCTTGATGGTCACATTCATCGCTTCGGTCATCCACCTGTTCTCCATCGGTTACATGGCCGATGAGCTGGAGCCGATCGTTGAAGACCATCAGGTGCATACCGACGGGGGCCCTCTTCGCCGCCGTGGGCGTTTCGGCCGGTTCTTCCTGTTCCTGTCCCTGTTCTGTTTTTCGATGCTCAACCTGGTCCTGGCGGATAACCTGTTTCAGGTCTTTCTGAGCTGGGAGTTGGTGGGGATTTGCTCATACCTGTTGGTCGGCTTCTATTACGAACGCCGCAGTGCGTCCAATGCGGCCAACAAGGCCTTCATCACCAACCGGGTGGGCGACGCCGGCTTTATCATCGGTCTGCTCATCCTCTGGACGTATGTCGGCACGTTCAACTTCCAGGAAATCTTCGAGCGGATTCGCTGCCCGGCCGTGGACTCTCACGGCGAACTCATGGGTCCGCACGTCCAGGACCGGTTTATCCGAGCGGAGTTCATCCCGGCCACCGAGGGGACCAAGGAGCCAAAGCTACAGGTGGTCAAGGAGGGCTCGCAGATCGTCCTCTTCCCCGCTCATTTCCACCGGGAAGAACTCTCGGAGCCGTTCGCGGCCCAATCGGGTTACGATGAAGACAATTTCGGCTCGATCCCCTATTGGCTCTTGGTAGCCGCGGGGCTGGGCGTGTTTTTGGGCTGCGTTGGCAAGTCGGCCCAATTTCCACTCCATGTTTGGTTGCCCGATGCGATGGAAGGTCCGACGCCCGTGAGCGCGCTGATCCATGCCGCGACGATGGTGGCTGCCGGCGTTTACCTGGTCGGCCGGACTTATCCCCTGTTCACGCCGGAAGCGCTGCTCGTGATTGCCTACACCGGCGGCATTACGCTCTTTATGGCAGCAACCATTGCGGTCGTCATGACCGACATCAAGAAGGTGCTGGCCTATTCCACGGTTAGCCAGCTCGGTTACATGATGCTCGGCCTCGGGGTCGGCGGCTGGGTCGCCGGGCTGTTTCACTTGCTGACCCATGCTTGTTTCAAAGCGCTGCTGTTCCTCGGCTCGGGAAGCGTGATTTATGGCTGCCATCACGAGCAGGACATGCGGAAGATGGGTGGGCTGCGGCACAAGATGCCGTTCACGGCCTATACCATGTTAATCGGCCTGCTGGCCATCGCGGGAATTCCCTTGTTCAGCGGCTGGTATAGCAAGGACGCCATCCTGGCCCATGCCTACGGCTTTTTCCACGAAAATCCCAAGCATCTCTTGCTCATCCTTTTGCCGTTGTTGACGGCCGGGATCACCGCGTTTTACATGTTTCGGATGTGGCTCTTGACCTTCGCCGGCGAGCCGAGGGATCATCATGTTTACGAACATGCTCACGAATCGCCCTGGGTCATGACGCTGCCCTTGGTTCTGCTGGCAATTCTGAGCTTCGCGGTCGCCTGGGGTTGGCCGCTGTACGACGCTGAGGCCAGCGTCCTCGATAACCAGATCCACCATTCGCAACCCGCCTCGGTGACGGCCGACTTCTCAGCCGTGACGGCCTATGCCAAGGGCTTCCATTTCGTGGTCGGCTTGGTGGCCTTGGCGATCGTGGGGATCGGGATTCTGTTTGCCTCGTTGCTGTATTACTCGCGGGTTCTGGATCCGGCGGAAGCCAAGGAGCAATTCCCCGGCATCTACCAGTTCTTGTGGAATAAGTGGTATTTCGACGAGCTGTATAGCGCAATCCTGGTGCGGCCGGCAATCGCCGTCGCCCAGTGGTGTCGTGCCTTCGATTTCGGGTTCATCGATCGCACCGTGGATGCCCTGGGCCGGTTCACCATCCGCCTTGCCCAGTGGGATGGGGCGTTCGATCTGGGGATTATCGACGGCCTGGCCAATTTGACAGCCCGGGTTGTGTATGCCTGTGGCGGCTGGCTGCGAACCATTCAGACGGGATATATCCGCAGTTATGTGCTCTTCCTGGTGCTGGCTGCGGTCGGCATCTTTTTTGTGTTGACGTATGTGATGTCGCTGGCTTTCGCCCAGTAGGGAACAGCTTTTCGTTGCGGTACTTTTTTGGCTCGAGTGCCTGCCATGAATAACTTTGAGTTTGATCTGGTGCTGATGTCGCTGGTGATCTTTGTGCCCAGCCTGTTCGCGATCCTGCTCCTTTTTGTCCCGCCGGGCAAGGAAGAATGGATGAAGTGGCTGGCGCTGTTGGGCACTGCCGTAACGTTGGCGCTCAGTTTGGTGATGTTCAACGATTATTACCATTACGTGGCCGATTTCGATCTCAGCAACCCCGCCAATAGCCTGCTTACCACTCGGGTCGAGAAAGAAAGCTTGGAACTGCGGCACAGCGACCACGACTGGATCGCGCGCCGGCCGTGGATTGCCCACTTCGGCATCGACTATTACCTGGGCGTCGATGGCATCAGCATGCCGCTGGTTCTGCTCACGACCGTGTTGAGCTTCCTGGCCATGATTGCCAGCTGGAACATCAACCGCATGGTGCGCGGCTACTGCATCCTGTTTTTGATCCTCGAAACCGGGATGGTGGGGACGTTTTTGGCCCTCGACTTTTTCCTGTTCTACATCTTCTGGGAGGTAATGCTCCTGCCGATGTATTTCCTGATCGGCGTCTGGGGCGGGCCGCGCCGCGAGTACGCCGCGATCAAGTTTTTCCTGTACACGCTCCTGGGAAGCGTTTTCATCCTGATCGCGATGCTGGCCTTCTACTTCACGGATGTGCGCGATTTCGTCCGCCAGGATGTCGTCGCCGACCGGGTTCGGGACGTCAAAGAGACCGGGCCGCGCACCATGACCGACGTCGATGCCGATGCCCGCGTCAAGGTCAACACCTTTGATTTGGTGCTGCTGCAAAAGGCTGGCCGAACGGCGGCGGAGGTAATCAAGGGGAAGTCTGTCGAGACGGATGGGCTCCGCCACGCACAGAGTGAGCTAGAAGCAGCCCGGCGCGGCGGCAACGCGGCTACGGTCCGTACCGCGGAAGCAAAGCTGGCCGCGGCCCAAGCCCGGCTGCACGACCAATCCTTCTTTACACCGGCGTTTCAGGTCACGATGTTTCTACTGCTGCTCGTCGGCTTCGCGATCAAGGTGCCGGTCTTCCCCTTCCATACGTGGTTGCCGGATGCCCACGTGGAGGCGCCAACGCCAATCAGCATGATCCTGGCGGGGGTTCTGCTCAAGATGGGCGGGTACGGCATCATCCGGATCGCTTACCCTATCTGTCCGTGGGCTGCGGAATCGCTGGCGTGGTGGGTGTCGCTATTCGGCATCATCAACATCGTGTACGGGGCTTTCGCGGCCATGGCCCAGACGGACTTCAAAAAGCTGGTCGCCTACAGCTCCATCAGCCACATGGGTTACGTGATCCTTGGCATTGCCGTCTGGTCGGCAGGGGATCGCTCGCAGTACTGGTCTTGGGGAATGAACGGGGCGATGTTCCAGATGATCGCCCACGGCATCACCTCGGCGGGGATGTTCTTCCTGGTTGGTGTCATTTACGACCGGGCCCATCATCGCAACCTGGATAATTTTCGCGGCCTGTACGAGCCGATGCCGCTGTACGGGGGCATCAGTGCTCTGATCTTCTTCGCCGCCATGGGGCTGCCGGGGATGTGCGGCTTCGTGGGCGAGTTCATGGTCGTTCTTTCAACCTGGAACTACAGCCGGCTGTTCGCGATCCTGGCCGCTCTGACCGTCGTGATTACCG
>DATGIQ010000534.1:0-2562 GCA_035295665.1 Gemmataceae bacterium
GCGCTGGACTGGTACGACGACAATACGTTCATGCTGGGGGCCGCGCTGGCGTATTACGCCGTCTTTGCCACCGCGCCGGTTCTCCTGATCACCATCGCCGTCGCCAGCCTGGCGCTTGGTAAGGAAGCGGCCCAGGGCCAGCTGGTGCAGCGGATCGCCGACACCGTCGGTCCCACGGTAGCCCGGGCCATTGAGAGTACGCTTACCTATGCCTACACCAGTGGTTCGGGTACGACGGCCACGATCCTCAGTCTGGCGCTCTTGGTGTTTGCGGCCACGGGGTTGTTCAGCCAGCTACAAAACGCTCTGAACCTGATCTGGAAAGTCAAGCCGAAACCAGGGCGAGGGATGTTGGGCGTCTTGAAAGATCGCTTCTGGTCCTTCGTGATGGTGCTCGTGATCGGCGCTCTGCTGCTGGGCCTGCTGGTGGTCAATGGCGCTATGTTGGCACTCGGCCGGTTTCTCGGCGCCTCCTCGAGCCCCGGCGGACTACACGTTTGGGATGCTCTGCAGCTTCTCCTTTCCTTCATGTTCTTGACCGTGCTGATTGCACTGGTCTACCAGGTTCTGCCCGATGTCCGGATCGCCTGGCGGGACGTCTGGGTCGGGGCCGGCCTAACGGCCCTCTTGTTCCTGCTCGGCAACTACCTGATTAGCCTGTACCTGAGCCGGAGTGCCACCGCGTCGGCCTACGGTGCGGCGGGATCTTTTGCGGTGATTCTCCTGTGGGTTTACTACGCCTCGCAGGCCCTGTTGTTCGGCGCCGAGTTCACGCAGGTCTATGCGAAAAGAGGCGGCCGCCCGATTGCACCCACGGACAACGCCACTGCCGTTACACGGTCGTAGGCCGTGCGCGGAAGATAGCGTCGGAGGCGGAATGCAGGACCCGGCGTTCACCGGCTAGCAACCGATGGAATAAGGGGTTCGGCTCTGGTTGTGGTCGGGGTCGCATGTCCGGTCCCGCCAGCGTCCAGGCAGACGCGCAAGCGCACGGGCAGGACATTGCCCGATCGGGAATCGCTGCCACGGAACAACAACCCACTTGCTTTCCCCGCTCCGAGGCGTACAACAAAACTAATTAGCGGAGCCCTACTGTACTTTGAGCCGGCTCCAATCAATACTCGGGTTGAAGTCGTTGGATGACTAGATGAAGGGCAACTCGGCAGTGCCGGAGGGCCCGTTGACGAGTAAGCCGACGTGGTGGAATACCCCAGGGCGTTCCGCCACGTCGGCTTTTTTTCGCTCGTGATGGCGCGGGACGGTCGCAACCACCGACTAGTGCTTTGTCACGGCTTAATTGTCGGGTAAACCGATTTCAGTTTCGTTCGGGCATCGTCGATCTTCATCTGCCAGTCAACTCCTCGTTGCGAAGCATTGACGTCGCTCGACCAGGCTTCCGTTTCCTCACGCAGGCGGTCGACATCTTCGAAGCGACGACCTGAGAGTTTGCCAAGGAACTGCTCCAAACTTTGCCGCTGCGGACCGTTGTCCAGGTCCCCTGAACCCAGCGCCGCCAAGGCCGCTTGACTGTCGCGGATGCGCTGCAGCAGTTCCAGAGGATCCAGCCTGTCCCGTTCCCAGCGCAGCTTCTCTTTGACGGTTTCCGCAACTGAGGCGTGCGTCAAAAGACGCACGCAGGGAGTGATCGGCTTGTGGTACGCCTTCTTGACCTTGGCGCCTTCGCGCGTCTTGGCCTTGAGCTTGAAGGAGGGCTGGAAGTGATTGACGTACAAACGCACCGCTTGGAACAGTCGCGCCAGGCATTGACCGGCCACCATTCCCGAGAAGCGTTCATAACCCACGAAGCGCCGGACCACGGGGCCATTCTTCTGTTCGATCCAGGCTTGGTCATTCTTCTGGTAGGCGCGGGAGCGGGTGAACTCCAACTTCTGCTGCTGGCAGTAGGCGAGCAGAGTCTCATTGATGAAGGCGCTGTCATTATCGGAGTCGATGCCGAGAATCGGCATGGGGAATTGGAGCCGCATCACCTCTAAGCCTTCCGTGACCAACGATTGTTCCCGAGCCACCAAGGGGACCACCTCGGTCCAACCCGAACACACATCGGTCGCTACGAAACTCCAGAGAAAGGTGCCTTGCATCAAGCTACCGCAGTGAGCCACGAAGTCGATTTCCAGGTAACCGGGCAACGGCTCCTTCCAGTCGGCAAAGGTACGGATCGGCACCTGCTGACTCGGCTTGGTCGCGGTCTACCGCTTCTTGGGTTTGGTCGCCGTGCTGCGCACCGAGGCCAGCAGCCGGTCGATGGTCGCGGCACTGGCCGACAGGAGATCTTGACGAACCGTAGGGTCCAGGGCCAGATGTCCGTGCTGTTCCAGGGCCGTGATCAGACCGGGCAGGATCGCTTTGAGACGTTTGCCGCAGATCCGATCGGCAGCTTCCCACAGCACGACGAGGGCTTGGCGCACGGCCTCCCCATAGGTCCGGCGGTCCGCGGCTGACGGCTCGGTCGCACGGGGGCCGACCGGGGTCAATAGGCGAATCGCATGTTTGCGATGGCACCCGACAACGGCGACGAACTCATCGAGAACTGTGGTCTTCTCT
>DATGIQ010000535.1:0-9937 GCA_035295665.1 Gemmataceae bacterium
CTCCCGTCGCCAGCGCTGCTCTCTCTAGCGCACCGTGCCTCGGCCGCACTCGGACGAAAGGTCCCCTCTACCGGATCGCGTGCGCCAAGGATCAACAGGACTGCTGCTTCGGCGCTCCGCTTCGGGAAGAGGGAGCCAGGCCAAATTCCGTTCGTCACTTCGATCTCCCATTCTCGGAAGGCTTGGCGAAGACTATCCTAGCTTCCCGGGTTCGCGTCAAAAGTAATGGCTATGCGTCGCTGTGGCATGCTTGTTCCCGGGAACAAGGTACACGATTGGACTCGAGATACCCCGCGAACGGGCACGGTTGATGGTGGTCGTCCTGTCAGGATTGGTCCAACTCAGACCCGGCCTGTGGGGTCTGGATACTGACCAGTTCTACCTCCAACTCCACTGCCTGCCCCGCCCAGGGATGGTTGGTATCGACGACTACCGTCGGGCCGCGTACTTCCAGAATCCGCACCAAGCGGCACCGGCCTTGCGGATTGGCGATCCGCACCCATTTGCCGACGGATAAGGCTCGGTTTTTGGGAAACCGGGTGCGAGCCCAGCGGTGTACGCGCGTGGGATCCGATGGGCCGTAGGCGAGCTCAGAGGGCACGCGGATTGTCGTGCGGTCCCCGGGCGCCAAGCCAACCAGCGCCAACCCCAACCCGGGTAGGCGGGGATGGTTGATGCCAATCGTCAGCTCGACCGGTGATCGCTTCCGAGACGAAGCCACGGCACCGTTTTGCAAACGTTTCACATAATGGACCTGAACACGGTCACCTGGCTGCGCGATCGGCATTGCGAATTGTCCTTTCGAGGCGGAGAGATCTCTTCCCACCAGGGACCGGTTAGTCCTAGCGGACGGATGTTTACCCGGTCCGCGTACCTTGAGGCAGTACGGTGAACCAAGCCTGCATGCCTCAGGCGAGGCACTTAGCTTGCGGGCGGTAGCTGCTGGGGAAAGCAAGACTGAATCATGGCTGACATCTCCGTGCTGGCGAGGACAAGAAAAGTCGTCCTACTCCTCACACTTGATGTCCACCAGATCCTAAGAATGCACTCTGGGGAAGAGGAAGGCATCAGGAATGTAGAGCAACAATGCGATTCTATCCGAACAGACCACGAACGTCCATCCTGCTTTCTGTACGAAGGAGGATAGGAAATGTTCTGAAGTCATTTTCGCACGATTGTGGACATCCTGGTTTCTACTGCCAGTAGCCCTTGGAAGTCGCGCCTCCCTCCTCCCCCGACAAGTTCGCCAGGTGGCCGAGTCACAGTCGTTCGGCGACTCATCGTTCCGTTCCCGCTTGGTGGTGGCCATGCCGCCCCATAGGCGCGGTGGCCGCGGGGCGCAAGCAATGGCGGGTTGGGGAAACAGATTTGCCAGTCAAGCGCCATCTCGCCGCCGAAAACTGGATGGGTCAGGTCGTTTTCTGTGAAATCTCACGGAGGCATCCATGCATATACAAACGAAAACCCCTCGCAAGTCCCTAGTTGCGAGGGGTTTAGTTTGCTACCCGGCCAGGATTCGAACCTGGACAAAGAGAACCAAAATCTCTTGTGCTACCGTTACACTACCGGGTAAGAATCGAACGGTCTTGACTCATGTCTTTAATTATTATGCATTTGCGTCGATCTTTTCTTTGGCTCGGTTCGTCGCCGCTAGCCGGCTTTAGGTTCCTCAGGGCGAGAATCGGTTCCGTGATAAGCACAAGCCGAACTTATTCCGAGGGCTGCCAAGAATCTCTTGGGCTAGGCCACTCGGCCGGTTTACTCAACTGCTCGAACGCATGCTTGCCATTGTACCGGCTTTGCGGAGCGAAGCAACGCGGCTCGACGCATGTGACGTTCCATCTCGCCGGCCGGCCGGTTTCTATCGTGTGCCGGTACTTGCACTGCGGCGTAAAATCGAATGAAATTGAGCCATTGCTGCCGGCTAACCACGCAGCCGGATTCTCCAAGGACTACAGGCGCGGTGCTCTGCCTATGCTCCGCGACATTGATGGCCAGCACACCGGCCGCGTGCAAAAGCCTTCGCGGCGAGACTGCAAGTCGTGCAGCCCTCCGCCTACCGGTACCACAACCGCCAAAAAACCGCCGCCCCCAGAGCACCAATCGCGTAGAACAGCACGTCCAAATGGTCGGCGACGAAACGGTCGCCAAGACCGTCGATGGCCGGCACGAAGATCTCGAACACCCACGACCACAGTATGAGCGGGATCACCAATTCCCCAGGCCGAGGCGGCGCATCGTCGCGCAGCCCCACGCGCCGCTGCGCGAACAGCATGATCGGCACCCAAAAGGGGATACAGATCAGATCGTTGAGATGCTCATGGACAAAGCCATCCTTCCAGTGGGATTTCAGCACCAGCCGGTTGACGAAATACGTCGCCACGCAAATCAGGAATAACGGATCGCGGAGGTAACGGAAGCGCACGGCTCAGTGGCCTCCCGGTATGATGTGAAGCGAGCCGATTACCAGGGCAGCCACCGTAGCGAAGAAGGCGGTCACGACGTTGATAAAGATGGTCTCGCCCAGAGTGGGCCGCTTCCCGCCTTTGCCGGCAGCCTGCAACAGGCACAGGGGAAAGGCGGCCAACCCGCCCAGGATACACGCCATCTGGAGCAGCTTGGTATTCGGGTCGGTCAAAAACCGGGCGAAGGTGGGAGGAGGACCGGCCGCGGGGTCGGGCTGGCCGGCAACGAGATCGGCAGCGGAGCCAATGCCGCCTGGCCTGCCGTCCTTGCCGTTGGAATAGAGTTTGTACGTGCCTTCCCCCATTTCGTAATGGATTGGCCAGCCCCACTGGTCCACCGGGAACCCCTCTTTCTCGAGCACCTTCTTGTCCCGCACGACCGGCAGTTCGCTCAGGTTCTCGGGCCAACGGCCGGTGGCCGCCTTGTAAGTGTCGACGCCCTGGCGGAGCATCTCCAGCTTTGCCCGTGTCGGCTCGGTCGATTCTTGGGGAGCCACCAGATGGCGATAGTTCAACCAAGCGCAGACATAGGCAGTGCCCGTGACCGTAAGAGACGTGGCCAGGCAGAGGAGGATGCGGTTCAGCCAGTAGCGGTTCAAGCCCGGTGCAGGCATGTTCGATTCCTCTGATGCACGGTGTGGCTCATGATATCTTACGGCTGCTGTTTGCGGCCGCCGAACAATTGCCCATGCCTGGGGCAGTGCTTTATAATCAGCGCACTCGACGGCAACCGCAGACCAAACCATTCTCAATGGGCGGCCGGGCGGTTTCGGACGTTCGATTGGCAGTGCCAACGACACGCTTCCAGACTCTCATACCCTGTGCGGAAAGGAGTTCTCATGCCCCGTGCGACCAGATCCGGCTGGCTTTGCCTCCTCGCTGGCTTGGCCATTCTCACCGCGGCTGGCTTGGGACTTGGAGCGAAGACCCATTCTGCTGTGGAAAAAGCGGCTCCGCCCGTCGCGCGCTCGGCGGAGTGCCGATGGGCAACGGGGCCCATTCAGATTGATGGCCGACTTGACGAAGCGGCTTGGCAACAGGCCCAAGTGATCTCTGATTTCGCAGTTTACTGGGAACTTCGCCCGGCCAAGACTGCCACCAAGGCTCGACTTCTGTGGGATGATACCTATCTCTATTTTGCCGCGGAGATGGAAGACAGCGACCTATACGCCGATGTTACCCAGCGCAATGGCATGATCTGGACCAATGATGTCTTCGAGCTGTTCTTCAAGCCGGCCCAGAAGAAGCTGGCCTATTACGAATTCCAGGTCAACGCCGCCAACACGCAACTGGAACTGTTTCTGCCCTCACGCGGCAGCGGGGGCTATCAGCGTTTCGCTCCACTTACCAAATTTGGCATGCAATCCGCTGTCAAACTCGAAGGGACGCTGAACAACCCAGCCGACAAGGATACTGGGTGGACTGTTGAAGGACGGATCCCGCTGAGCGCTTTCCTCTCCAGCGGGGACCGGCCCCAGCCCGGCTCGAAATGGCGGTTCGCACTTTGCCGGTATGATTATTCCGTAGCGTTCGAGCGCGTTGAGACCTCGTCGACGGCGCCGCTGACACAGTCGGATTTCCATCGCTACGAGGATTACGGCGAATTGACATTCATGGGTCGCTGATGAGCACTGATTCCTGATCGTTTGCATGAACAAATCAACGGCACCACCTTGAACGGTTTCGGCGCTGCTGGTATCGTTGGGTCCAGTCCTGATTCCTCACACAGCCACCATTTCTGGGAAGGATGGCAACATGGTCCGCATCCCAACATTTTCACGAACGGTCCGTTCAAACCTCTGTATCTTGGTGTTGCTCGGCTTGTGTTCGGCCCTCCTTTGGGCGGAAATAAGCAGAGGCGCTGACAAGGATACGCCGCAGAAGACGGCGCCTGTCGTACCGCCGCGGGAGGGAAAATCTGAGACCATCAAGCTTTTTAATGGCAAGAACCTGGACGGCTGGGTCGGCCATCCGCAGCTCTGGTCCGTACAGGATGGTGTAATCGTCGCGAAAAACACGGAGCCGATCAAGGTCAGCACTTATCTCCTCACGAAACGCAACTTCAGTGATTTTCGCTTGACCGCCACGGTGAAGCTGGTCCAATCCGAGATGCATTCAGGCATCGCCTTTTGGGGCCGAAATGCCCCCGAGCATGGGGACCCTTACACCTATGCCGGCCACTTGGTGATGTTCCCTTCCGACTGGGGCATGTACGACTTGTTTGGTCGCAATGGTCTGCCCGTTGACGGGAAACCGGCCAAAATGGTTGGTAAGCAGCATGACTGGAACGATCTGGAAATCCTCGCTCAGGGCAACCGCGTTCGCGTGGTAGTTAACAGCAAATTGGTCGTCGATTGGCGCGATCCCCAGCCGGAGCGAATCCACGAAGGGCCCATTGGCCTGCAATTGCACTCCAATCGAATGCCTCAAGAGGTCCATTTCAAAGACCTTGTCCTGACGACGTTCCCGGAAGATAAGCTAACTACCGTCAAGTAAACGCTTCCCGTGTGTCGCTCGGGCCCAATCGCGCTACGGAAAACAGTACCCCCCGGGCGACGGGAAACCAAATTGATGACACCGACTTGACACGCACCGGGGAGTAGGCTAAATTACTTTGCATCACAAAGTTGTTTGTGGAGGCCGGAAATGGACGCGCGTCAGGCAGCCCGGAATCTGGAAGTGATTCGCACGCTCATGGAACGCACGTGCCAGTACCAGCTGCTCACGGCCCGGGCCGGCTTGGCCGCCGGGAGCCTGGCCGGTGCGGGGGCGATTGCGTTTTTCTTCCTCGATCCCGAGAGCGCCTGGCAGTTTGGCATCACCTGGGCGCTGGTGTTTTTCGGTTCTCTTTTGTCGGCCACGATCAGCATCATTCTGCGTGGCCGGCAACGGGGTGAGCGCGTCTGGTCCCGCCCCGCGCGGGCAGTGCTCTTGGCCCTGGCGCCCTCGGTATTCGCAGCGATGGCATTCAGCGTATTTTTCTTTGCCCGGGGCGAACATCTTTGGCTGCCCGGAGTGTGGATGTTGTGCTATGGCCAGGGGGCGTTGGCGACGTCGGCGTACGCGCCATCGCCGATTCGCTGGCTTGGCCTGGCGGTGCTGCTCCTGGGTTGCTTGACCGTTTGGTTGGGAACTGGCTGGGCCATTCTCATGATGGGCCTGGTGTTCGGCCTGGGTCACGTGGGTCTGGGTACAGCGCTCTTGGTGTCCGAGCGCCGGGAAAATACGATTCGTCTCCACCGCGAAGTTGCCTGAACCTCGAAGTGCTGGGCCGCACCTGTGAACGCTCTCAAACGTCTCGTTGAAGAACTGGACCCGACCCTCCATGAGCGAGGCCGGCTCGCCATCGTGTCCGTGCTGGCTGCCGTCGATCACCTCACGTTCACGGAACTGCGGGATACTCTCGGGATGACCGATGGCAATCTGAGCGTCCACCTGCAAAAACTGGAAGATCGAGAATACATCACCATCGACAAGCAATTCGTCGGCCGGCGGCCCCAAACGACTTGCCGGCTAACCAGGGCCGGTCAGCGCGCCTTCACCCGCTACCTAGATCATTTGGAAGCCATTGTGCAGCAGGGGCGCGGACAGAGAGGCGCGTGAGGATCCTCCTCACCCAGCGGGAGAACCACAATGGAAGTGCGGATGGCGGAACATCTGGGGATGTGTTTCGGAGTGCGCGAAGCCATCGATTTGGCTCTCGAGCTGGCCCAGCACGGTCGGGTGGCCATCTTGGGTGACCTCGTTCACAACCCCGATGTGGTGGCGGAGGTAGAGGCTGCCGGGGCCGTGCGCGTCCAGCGTCCGGAGTCGCTCCAAACGCAAACGGTCCTCTTGACCGCACACGGAACCGCTAATCGTGTCAAACTGCAATTGCAAGAGGACGGTTATCAGGTACACGACGCCGCCTGTCCTCTCGTCAAGCGTGTCCACCAGGCCGTGGCGAAACTGGTGGCGGAAGGACGGCACCCGGTGATCATTGGTCAAGCCGGGCATGTCGAGGTACGCGGCTTGGTTGGGGACTTGGAGGAGTACACGATTGTCCTCCACGAAGATGACCTGGGACAGCTCGCGGGACTGCCCCGCCTGGGAATCGTGGCCCAGACAACTCAGCCGCTCGAGCGCGTGCTCGAACTGGTAGCGATGATCCGTAGCCGTTTTCCCGAAGCGGACCTTCATTTCATCGACACCGTTTGCCAACCGACCAAGGATCGACAGACCGCACTTCATGAGCTGGCTGATCAATGCGAGGTAGTAGTGGTTGTGGGCGGCCCGGAGAGCAACAATAGCCGCAAGCTGGCGGATTTGGCCCGCCGCCTCGGCCGGCCAACCTACCAGGTCGCCAACGCGGCGGAATTGCAGCCGGAATGGTTTGCCGGTGTCCGCGTGGTCGGCCTGACGGCCGGAACATCAACGCCCGATCCTGTTATCCGAGCCGTGCAGGAACGCTTGAAGACTTTGGGATAAGGGCTTCCTGGCTCGCGGCGGTCGGGGACGTTGGCGGAAAGAATGTTGGCCGCGGCTTTCCAGTGAGCCGTTCGTCTTTCTCCCACACTTCGTCTCTCCCGCCTCGGTACTCCCTATTCCCCCGGCCTCAACGTCACGCGCCGAAAATCAATGGGGCCGTGGTCCCCTTGTAACATGATCGGTCCTGGGAACCCTTCTTCACTGTCCAAGGCGCCACCGGTAATGCCGGGAATGGTTTGCCGGTCAATGATGCGCTCGCCATTTAGCACCACCGTGACCATGCGGCCGACCAACGTGATCTCGGCCGATTGCCATTCGCCTGCCGGTTTGGCGGCATTCAGACTCGGCGTCAGGAAGCCATAAATCCCGCCGATTTTGTGGCTATCCGGCTCGTCGCCGTAATCGTCCTCGATCTGGACTTCGTATCGGCCACGCAGGTAAATCCCGCTATTGCTCCGCCGCGGATAACGGAACTCCGCATGCAACTGAAAATCGGTGAACTTTCGCTCGGTCAGCAAATCGTTTCCAGGCGTGGCATTCACCAGCAGTCCATCCCGAACAATCCAGCCGTTCTTTCCTCCAGCCGTGCGCGGTTTCCAACCGCTCAAATCCTTGCCATTGAACAACTCGATCGGCTCAGCCCAGCGCGGCGGCTGTGTCCGCTTCAATGCCGGCGCGCGCCGGGCCGTCCAGGGAACCCGCCGGCCCTTGTCATCCGTTGTCTCTCCGCGAAGCGTGTCGCCGTCGAATCGGCCATCAAACCGTTGATCGTCCTTGCGGGCCTCCCACTGTGGCGGAACTGAAAAGCGGAGGCCGCCATCCTCAAACTCCACCCGCGAAATCGGGCGGGCACTACCAAATTGGCCCACAAAGGAGCCGACCAACGTTTTTGTGCCGGACAGCCGAATTTCGAGCCACGACGGATACGCGCCCTCTGGCGACTGCACGGTGATATCCCAACGGCCCAGGATCGGCCGCCGCTGTTTTGCCGGCCTGGCTTCATCATCCGCCCACGCGGTGGTAATGCCCAGGAGAATGAATGCCAACCAGGTCCAGCGTTGCACGGTACTTCTCCAAATGGAAAGGAAGAGAGTTACCGTGTTAGTGTAACCGCGGCGGCCGATCGGAGCATCAGTTTTTCGCAGAAAACCCTTCATCATCTCCTTGCCGGGGCGGTGGTCGCAGAGGGAGCAAAAAACGGGGATCTCGGCGTGGGCGTGCCGTGCGGCGGTGTCCATCCCAGGCCATCCGCCTCGCGCAAGAGTTGGTCCAAGCGCTTGTCAATAATCGTCTGCCGGGCTTCGCCGCGCTTTCGCATGATTTCACGCAGCTTCTTCAACTGGGCCTCGATGCGGGCCACTTCCAAGTCGCGGCGCTTTTGTTGCAGCTCAAACTCTTTTTCCAGGTTGGCGGCCAGCTTGGCTTTGATTTTGCCGCGCTGCGACTCATCCTCGGTGCGGGAATACTCATCCACGAGCGTTGCCGTTTCGTGTTCGATGCGACTTTCCTCCCCAACGAGCTTGCCAAGCTCGGGGTCCGGCGCGTTGCCAGCCCCATAGCCATAGGCGGGATAATAACCGCCCCAGGGGACATTTTGATGAGGTCCCGTCAGGGCCGCCTCGGGGGCGGTGCGCACTACGCCGCTGCTGGTAGCCTGCCCGGATACCGGCTGCGTTCCCGAGAGAGCGACCCCGACCAAAACGGCCACCAGTCCAAGACCTGCGTACTTCATCGACATGCTCCTTCCTAACGGACGAGGAATGACTCAACCACCTAATCTTTGGGCGCCGTTGCGCCCAGCTCACGTTCCAAGGCATCCAGTTGCTGCTGCGTTTCCCGAAGCAACGCAGCCACCGGATCGACGTACCCAGGCACCCGCGATTGCTTCAAATCTGCTTCCAGGGCGGCGGCCTGGCGTTGCAATTGGTCCGGCCGAAGTTGAAGTGGATCATCTTCGTCGATGCTCGCCGGGCCCGGCGGGCGAGACGGCGTCAATGCATCCGTGTCTCCAAAACCGTCGTGTCTGGCCGTCGGCTGATTGCTAAACCATGCCCACGGATGCCCGGCCCAAGTACCTAGGATTAGTGCGAGCAAGACGGCGGCTATTCCGAATTGGATGGGCCGCCGTTTGTACCTTCCGGCCGCGGCAGCGGTAAGATGGGTCGGCAGAAGGATCGTATCGGGTTGCTGAAGATGCGCCAGGCACCTGCCGAGGATCTCGGCCACATCGGCTGCCGATTGGTAACGATTGCCCGGCTCCTTGGCATGTAATTTTGTGATGATGACGGCCAGCCATTCAGGGATGTCGGCATTGATTTCGCGGATTGGCCGCGGTTGTTCGTCGCAAACGCGACGGAGCACCGCCAGCGCGGAGTTGGCTCGGAACGGTGCGTGGCCGGTGCACATGGCGTAGAGGGTACTGCCAAGACTAAAGAGGTCCGCACGATGATCGACCGCCCCGCCGCTGGCTTGTTCCGGAGCCATGTACTGGGGAGTCCCGGCCACAATGCCACTTTGTGTGACGCTGGCATCATCCACGGCGCGGGCCAGGCCGAAATCGGTGAGGCGGACGCGCTCCACGCCGTTTTCGAGCAAGATGTTGGCAGGTTTGACATCGCGATGCACCAGGCCCTGAGCATGCGCCGCCGCCAAGCCGGCAGCCGCCTGCATGCCGATTCGCAGGATTTCCTTGACACCGAGCGGTCCCTCGTGGTCGAGCCGCTCCTGAAGAGACCGGCCCGCGATATAGGCCATCACCAAGTAAGGAAGCCCTTTCCAGGAGTCCACGCCGTGGATAGGCACCACGTGTTCGTGAACGACCGCGGCGGCGGCCTGGGCTTCGCGGGCAAAGCGCTTCCGGGCAGCACCATTGCTCGCAAAATGCGGGGCCAATACCTTGATCGCCACGAGCCGGTTCAAAGCCGCGTCGCAGGCCTTGAGGACTACGCCCATGCCGCCGCGGCCAATCACCGCCGTGACCACAAACGGGCCGAGCTGGCCCAGGT
>DATGIQ010000536.1:0-10963 GCA_035295665.1 Gemmataceae bacterium
CGACTAATGGCGCTCAAACCGTGCTCGTCACCGGTGGGGGCACATCAACCGGCGGCAATAGCTCGACCACGCTGAACGACTCGGGTTTATTCGCCCTGTGGCACCCTAACCAGTTTGTTGGTGTACCGGTGCAAATCACCAGCGGCACCGGAGTCGGGCAGACTCGTACGGTCAGCTCCAATACCGCCAATCAGCTCACGATCAGCTCATCCTGGGACATTATCCCCGATGCCACGTCCACGTTCCGGATTGGCTATATCAACGGACCCAATGTCCTGGTGTACAAGGGCGGCTTCCTTTACGTCGCTACCGAGGCCTTGGCAGACGGCACGGTCCACAGCCTGGTCCGTGTCGATCCCGTTAGCGGCACGCAGACCCTCATTACCGATGGCAACAACGGGCCACATTTTAGCATCGCGGTCGGAATGGGACTGCCACCCAACAATAGTGATCCCAACGATGTTTATGTGGGGGATGAACCGGGAAATGTCCAGGGCTCGGATCCGGGAAAAGTCTGGAAAGTCAATATCATCAACGGCCAACAAACTATTGTCAGCCAAAACGGCTCCCAGGGCAACCTATTCAATCACCCCGTGGACTTGACGGTCGAATCGAGTGGCACCATCTTGGTCGTCAATACAGGAACCAACGGCTTCAATGGCAGCGTAATTCGGATTGACCCAATAACTGGGAACCAGTCTCTCGTCACCAGTTTCAGCGGCGGGACCAACGGCGGACTGGACAGCATCGATGTGGGCAACGGGCCGTTTGGCTCGGGGACCATCTTTGTCGGTGCCATCAGCTACTCAAGCGTGGATGCCCGGATCTACGCGGCCGATCCCGCTTCAATGACTACGAATCCTCCCGTGCTTACCAGCGATACGCTCATGAGCGAAGTGGAAGGCATTCGGGTCTTCCATGCGCCGGTGCAAGGCAATAATCCCCCGAGCGTGACCCCACCCTCGAACCAGTCCGCCAACGAGGGAACCTTGCAAAACATCAATCTGGGGAGCTTCAGCGACCAAAATCCCGGTACCTGGACGGCCACCATCAACTGGGGCGATGGCACTTCGAATAGCACCTTCAATCCCAACGCTCCAGGCACCTTGGGAACCCAGCCCCACACGTTTGGGGAAGAAGGCACGTACACGGTCACGATCACCGTCATCAATAACAGCGACCATCTCTCCGGCTCTGGCATGTTCATGGTGACCGTCTCCGATCTGAATGTGGTGGCGATGGCTGCCAATGTCAATCCCACCGCCGGCGGGCCATACACAGGGCCGGTCGCAACCTTTACCGATCCAGGTGGTCCCGAAGCCAATGACGGCACGCATTATTCCGCCAGCATCAACTGGGGAGACAACAGTGCCCCGACCACCGGCTCGATCACGCTGGTCAACGGTGTCTTTACAGTGAGCGGCGTGCATACGTACGCTGCGGCCAACACCTACAACATCATGGTTACGATCAATCATGAGCTAACCACAACCCCCCTGTCCGAAATGGTCAGCGTGACCAATTTGGGTCAGTTCGTGCAGCCGGGATTGATCAAGCCCATCAGTTTCTGGGCGGGTCTACAAGGGCAGGAGCTCCTGCGCCGCTTTGGGCTGACTGCCAGTGGCCAAACCTTGGGCCAATGGCTGGCGACAACGTATCCCAATCTCTATGGCGGCGGGAATGGGGCACCGAACCTGAGCCCCTTCACCAATGCGCAGATCAGCAGCTATTACCTCAGCCTCTTCCTCGTATCCAAGGGAACAGGTTTGGATGCGGAAGTCCTGGCCACCGCGTTGGAAGTCTTCACGACGACGCTCTCCCTGGGCGGCACCACGGGCCAGGCCAACGGCTTCACGGTCAACAGCAATGGCCTGGGTGCGTACTCCTGGAACGTCGGCAGCAGCGGCCCAGCCTTTGGCGTGCCCAGCAATACCATCCTCAACGTCTACCAAATTCTCCTCGACACGAACAATTCCGCCGTGGGCGGCGAACCGTGGGGCACCAATACACTCTTCCGCAATGAGGGGTTGGCCGTGTACATGGGCATCAACAGCGTTTGAGGGGAATCGCTCACGATCGCCAATTCGCAGGTTCAGCGGCAGCAACCGAGATCTGTACCTCCGTGCGTAGTTCGACAGCACGACCCTGAATCACCAACGAAGGATGGTGCGGTCCCTCGCTGGCGATTCAGGCTTGTAGGCGGCGAACTCCGGCACGGTCCTTTATGCCGAGGGTTCATCCGATGCAGCAACCGGGCAGTCGATTCGCACCCCTGGTCCGAACCTTGGTGTTCCTGGGGGCTTTCCTGGGACCGTCCGCGGTGTATGGAAATTCTGATGAGGAATTCGTCGGCCCGTTTCCGAGTTGGCGCGACCTACGCCGTGACTACGGGGCTATGGGAGATGGCAAAACCGACGACACGGCCGCTTTGCAACGGGCGCTCGATGATTTGATCAAACACGAAAAGGCCTGCGCCCTCTTTATCCCGAACGGCACGTATCGGTTGACTCGCACCGTTCGGACGGTGCGCAAAGTACACACCGATTGCCAGGGTGTGGCTGTCATCGGGGAAGATCCAACCACAACGATCTTGCAGTGGGATGGTCCGAAGGGAGACACGATCTTCCAGTGGGACGCCTGGTACGCCAAGATTTCCCGCCTGAGTTTGAATGGCGCTGGCCGTGCAGGCATCGCCCTCCTCTATGGACCGGCCTTCTCCACGTACAACGAAACGAGCGATCTCATCTTTCGGGATGCCAAGGTGGGCCTTGCTTTTGGAGGTCCGCAAACGCAGGGGCAGGCCGAAAACGAAGTGTTGCGGTGTCGGTTTCACAATTGCGATACAGGGGTTGAAACCGTCAACTGGAACTCAATGGATATCTGGCTGTGGTACTGCCAATTCGAGGACTGCGGCCGCGGTGTCCATAATGTCATGGGCAACTGGCATGTCTGGCACTGCCTGTTCCTCCGCTCACGCATTGTCGATCTGAGTACGCAAAACCTCATGGTTTTCTCGGTGGTGAACAACACGAGCATTGGCTCGAAGCGATTCTTCGATTTCACCACCGGCCATAGCTGGGGCTCACCGCTGAGCTTGACCGGCAACCGCGTCCTGGACCCCACCGGCGATTGGGCCATTATCCTGGACAACGCCGGACCGTACCTTGTGGTGGACAATAGCCTACGGCTATCCGATCGGACGCGCGGCCTGCGCATGACCTGGGGAGATCAGACCTTGGTTGGCAATACGTACACGCGCGCGGATGCTGTGGAGGAGCGGGGTCGATTCCGCCGGATTGCCGAAAGGGTGGTCGGGGCCAAAGAGATTCCTGATGCGGTGCCGGCCCTGCCCCGAGCGCCGACTCGGCAGACGCGGAAAATCCTCGAGGTCGCTGCCGGAGCCAACGGAGAGGCTATCCAGCGCGCCATCGATCAGGCATCTGCCCTTGCAGGTCAGCGCCCCGTCGTTCATCTACCAATGGGAAACTACAAAATCGAGCGGACGCTGGTCATTCCAGCGTGTTGTGATATGCAGCTTGTCGGCGATGGGGCTGCGGAGACAGCGTCACGCCTGAACTGGGAGGGACCGGAAGGGGGGATCGTGCTTCAGTTGGAGGGGCCGAGCCGAGCCACTTTGCGCGATTTTTACATCAGCGTGCCCCTGGGCCGAGCGCTGGTCATTCGGAACGCGGATCAGCCGGGCGGCCGGATCTTCGCCGATCAGCTGAACACGAGTGGTCCCACGGAGCAAAAGCAGGGCCGAACGGCGGCATTACGCATCCACGGGCTGGACCAAACGGATGTGCTCTTGCGCGCTTTGCAGGGTAATGGCAACGGCGGGGTCTGGGTCGAAGTGTCGGGCAGTCCCAAGGCCGCCGAAGCCAAGAATCAGGTGAATATCTTCACCGGAGCCACGAGTTCGGCCGCCGCACAATACGACATTCGGGACGGTGGTCGCCTGGTAGTCCGAAGCGTCTACCACGAGCGCAGCACGGACTCGCTCAGGGGGCTATATCTGACGGACCGCGGCACGCTGTCCATCGATGCGACGCGCTTTGCCTACTCTACTTCGGCGCAGACGCCTACGGTGGAAGTGGACAACTTTCGGGGTCTGTTCACCTTGGCCACTTGCCACCTGACGCCGATCGAAACGCCGGAGACGTGTCGATTCGAGCTAAAGGGGGACGGCAGCGCGGCCCATGTACTGGCCTTGAACAATCTCTTCTGGGTCCTGCACCCAGGCACGACCGCTGACACGGTATGGCAGAATAAAGCTCGACCGCCGGTCCATGGCGGACTGGTCGGCTGCAACGTCAACACACCGAACCGAAAAGCGGCCCCCAAGGGGTTCGCGTTCCTGGCCAACCGCGGCGACCACCCGGACCCGGCCAAATCGAAGTTCGGTTCCGGGCCCCTCGATGACCGGGGCAGCGTGGACGATGCGACGATCTTACGCCATCTGGAACCCCTGCGCTCTGCCCGGGCCTGGCTTCCTGATGCTATCCCGTCGGGGAAGACCGATGTGCGATTGCACCGGGTGATGGCTACAGGCGGTCGAGAGGCGGTGGTGGAGTTGCGCGCGGGACCTTGACCGGATACCCGTGTCCGATCCGGAGATTAGCGTGGGGTCCCTTCTGCGATCTGGCGCTCGACGATGGGCAGGAGTTCCCGAGCACCGGGATGATCGGGCTGCTGGAATAGGACGATGAGCAATTCCCGGCGCGTCTCTTGCAAGCGCTTTTGTTGATACAAAAGCTGGGCAAACTCGAAACGCTGTTTCACGTCGCCGGGCGCCTGGGCCAATGCCGTCTCGTACGTCTTCAAGGCCTCCTCCGAACGGCCAAGGGACGTGAAGATCAATGCCTTGACCGTCACATCCTCCGCCTTCATCGGCGTGGGTTGCTGTTCCAAGAGCGCCAGCGCATGGTCGAGAAACTGCTGCCGTTGTGCGGTTGGTTCGGGAAAGAGCTGCATGGCGGCAGTAAAGATGATCTTGGGTTGATCGGGGAGCACCTGGTGGAGGATCTCCTCCGGCCCAAGCCGGGCGGCACTCTGTTGGAGAATGACGGGGAGTAACTGGTCCGACAACTCCAGGGATCGGCGCCAGTATTTCCAGGTGCGCTCCGGATTTTTTTCCAGCCATTCCAGGCCACACCGGAACCAGAGCCCGAAATCCGAGGGAACCAAAAAACGCGCCCGTTCCAGATATGCGCTGGCGGCATCGGCTTGCTCGAACTGGTCGATGTTTTCGGCGAAAATTCGTTGCGGCTCGGGGAGAAGTGGACACAGATCGCGCGCTTGGATCAGATGGCGCAGCGTGGGAACCAAATACGTTCGGACGATGGGCTTCTCATCGAATTTGCTCAGCTCCTCCCGGGCCTGGGCAGTTGCCATCCAGGCTGAGGAGACGGCCAAGGCGGGGTGGGGGGCCAGGAGCGGACTCCGCGCCGGCGTGAAGTCGCACCAAGCCTGCGCCATATCCAGGACCAAATTGCGTATCTGGAGCTGGATCCGTTGTTCCTTGTAGTTGTCATAATACGCCAATGCCAGATCGACCTGGAGACGCGCAGAAGCCGGGGCGAGTCGGGTCGCAGCCGTCAGGTAGCCGATGCGCTGCGCATGCACATCGGTGGTCTCACGTTCAGGAGCATCGGCCGCCACGGGCGATTCCGATGGAATCTCCATTTGAACAGCGTTCTGGCGTAGCTCTTCGACCCGGGCGGCACGCCAGCCTTCAACCGTCAGGAGCGCGCCGCACAGCGTGGCCACCAGCGCCCCCAGTGCAGGAGCCAACCCCCCAAGGCGTACCGACCAGGCGTCGGAGGATCGGTGCGATTCCTCCGGCAATCCTTGTTCGCGGGCTCTCGACTTGGACCGTCCGCCCTGCGCGGAAGGGGTACGGCGATGCCCGACGCCGCACAGGGTGGCGGCCAGGACGGTTGTCATCACTGCGATGGCGGGGATATGGAGGCCGAAATCGACACTGCTGTGGATAACAGCCGTGGTGAAAGCGAAGAGCGCTCCCATCGCCAGGCCCCTGGCCATCGGACTCTCGCCCGTCCGCACCGCGCGATAGCCAAGCCAGAACACCAATCCGACTGCCAAAAGACTGACTGCCAGCCGGAAGAGACCGCCTTCCAGCAATCCTTCGAGGTATTCGTTCTCCACGTTACTGAAAATGACTTCCTGCGTTGCATTGTTGCGGCAGAGGGGTTCCAGGTAGGGAAATGTCCCATAGCCCGTGCCCCAAACCGGGAATTCCTTCACAAAAGGGAGCAGCCGGGCCCATAATTCGAGCCGGCCTTCCTGAAGTGCTTCCTTCTCCCCCAGCGTCGCAAACCGTGCTTGCACGCGGTCCAGTCCGAACCAGCCCGCCAGTGCCAACGCCAACGAGAGGATCAAGAGGATCGCTCCGACGCGGCGAAACCGGACCGACTGGAGGAGACTCATCAACACGAACACAATCCAGCCACCGAGCAGAGCTACGACACCGCCGCGGGAAGCCGAGAAGAGGACACTGCTGACCATGAGCGCCAGCCCGGCGATGGTCCACAGCGTAGCCGGGTTCTGAAGAGGAGTCGAGGAACCCTGATCCGAGTCTCCTCGGCGCGAACCCAAGGCAAAGTACTTCGACCCAAATAGGAAGCCGACGGCAAGCCCGATGCACAGATTCATGTAGAAGGCGAAATGGTTTCGGTTGATGAATGGACCAAAGGCCGTCTGGACCGTCGGCCAGGTCCAGTACACGCGAAAGTCTCGGGAGGTGAAGAATTGCAGGATGGCGAAAAAGGCCAACGCGGATCCGTTCACCAGCGCTGCCAAGCTAAGCCGGCGCAGGCTGCCCGGCGAAGCCAGGTTGTTGTTGACGCTGGCAAAGAGCAAGAAGACGGCCAGGAGCCGAAAGAATGCATCCCCGGTGCAACCGGGATATAAACTCAGCGTCGAACCGGCCCAGGTGGATGTAGCAGCGCTCGGCTCCCCGAATGGCAATACCTCAGCTTGCGCGGGGAGGAGTTGCTCCACCATGCGGGTCGTGGCCGGGGAAAGCCACCGCACGAGGCCCTGTGGCAGGGGGACGAACTGCCAGGCGGCCAGGAGGGCCAAGGCCGCCAAACACAGGGCTACCGGACACTTCTGCCACCAGAATCGTCCATCGAGGAGCATGCGCGCTCCCCAGGCCACCAGGAGCACGGCGACACCGACATCGAGGAAGAACTCTGATCTCGGTTCGACGGCTCCAAACGCCCACGGCGAGAGGCAAGCCATCACCAGGACGGCGGCTTCCATGCCCCGTCGGAGGATCTTGCTGGCCTGGCCGCGCCAGCCGGTTCGAACACCGGGGCCCTTGGCGGTGGACGCCCATGGAGTACTTGCCATCGGTTCGCTCCGATTGAGGGGTGGCATTCAAGGCAGCGGGATCGTTCCGTTCTTCCATCCCGCGGGCAGAAGAGAGCCCTCCCTAGACAAGGACGTGCCGCTCCGCGCGCACCCAATCCGTTGGACCAACCAGAGAAGCCGGTCCGTGCACTCCACGATAGGCTGCGGCGTGCACTGCTTCGGGCGAGTTACCAATCGGCCGTGGACAAGGAGGCACTTGCAGGGGATCAAGTGCCGGGCTGTTCTCCTTGGTTCCAGGATTCACCGCCCCCGTTCACGAGCGGTGTGGGGGTTCCTCCCCAATCCTTAGGCTTTTTTCGAGCGGGGCGTGCTGTCCGGGTTCACGTTGCTCCCTCCCGAGGGTGCCCGGAACGGAGACGACACGGGGACGCACCGTCGCTGAGAACAACCCAGGCAGGGGAATTGGTTGCACGGCATCACGGTGCACTGCATCGAGAAGCCACATTGGAAGTTAAACTGGCATTGGTCGCGGCAAACGACTCCCGCACAGTAGAACCCACCACAATCGAAGAAAGGGCCACCGAAGGCCGCTTTCACCGCGTCGGGTGCCACAATCGATTTGACGACCGGCACGAGCAGCGCAAGGGCGGCAACACGGCCGAACTTGCGGAAGGCCTGGCGTCGGGTCATGGTGGCCGGTGGCGATACCGCTTCGGTCAGCAGATGGGCTTTCCCGAGCCGCTCGAGGGCTGTCCAGACGATGCCCTCATCCGCCTTCGGATTGAGCTTGGTTTGCAGAACCTTCTTCAGCTCGCCGATGGATTTCTGGCCATCGCAGTTCTGCCAGACCAAGGCTGCGGCGCGATTGAGATGGTGGACCCGATGGCGCTCCAGATCGTAGACCACCAGCTCCTCGCCGACTTGCTCCGCCACAAGTCGTTCCTGTCGTGCACTGGGTTTCATAGGACCTCCTTCCCTGCCTCCATCGAGGCAGGACTGAGAAAAGGGAACACCCATGATGCCTTTGGATCTCAAGCCTCACTGGTGAGGACCAAGCGGCGATCATGGTCTATGCTACACAATCGATTCAACAACGGCCCGGCCAGTTCGTTCGCTTCGCCGCGCTTGCCACGCAGGACGGTCGCGCCCTCGGCCACGCGGCGGCAGATGGTCAGCGCCCGTTTGGGACGGCGACGGATCGGAACCGTTTCCCCCAACAATGCGAGCAGCGCCTGCCCTTCCGTGAGCACCCCCGGCCGCCAGCGTGCCCCGGACCGATACTGCGTGAACACCACCAAGCCGACCGGCAACGGCTTCGTCCCCATGCGGCCGCCCAGCATTTCCGCCGAGCATTTCTTGGTGGCGTCGCCATCCGCATCCCGGAACGTCAGCGGATTCGGATAGGGATACACCCTGCCCCGGCTATCGAAGACCGCATACTGATCCGAGTAGTAAGTCGCCCCGGCCCGGATCAATGCTTCCGCGAGCGTGGTCTTGCCGCTGCCGGAAGGGCCACAGATGACCACCGCGCGACCGTGCCAACCCACTACGGCGGCCCGGACGAACAGCTTCCGCGGGGAGCGGGTCGATACCACCAGGTGCAACAGCGCCTCCAGAGCCTGGAACACCTCGTCGCGGTCCAGGGTACGTGCAACCCGGCCGACGCCCCAGTAAAGCAGGTTGTAGCGCCGCACGCGCCCATTGCCACTGCTGTTCGTATTGACCAGGAGCGAACAGAGTTCATCGACCTCGGGCGAATCCGCCATTTTGGACTGGGGCGGTAGCTGCAGCGCAACCTGCTCCAGGATCTTCGGATCATTCACCCGGACACCAATGTGTACACCGTGACTGACGAACGCAAGTCCAGCCGCCCACCCGAGGCGGTCCAACTTCTTCATTCAGGACGATGTAAACTTCAACCGGGGCAAAACCCCTTTTTTTCGCGCGGAACGGGATGGCATGTGCTATCACCTCAGGTGCTTCGGTTGTACCCTGGCATCTTCAAAAGTGGTATCAAGTCCGGCACACAAGTCAATCCATTTTCCAAATTCCGCGGCGTCCTGCCGTGGCCAGGGCAGTCTTCGTGGTTTGTCTCGAGCCCGCAATTTCTGTTCCATTATCCACGCAAATTTACGTCGGATACAGGGCGGAGGATCGCCGTGTCGCGGTGAGTCTTGGTCGAACCGCAAGCCGGTGTTGGCGAACCCAATGCAATAGATGTACCAAAGCGAGGATATCCGTGTAACGGACGCCGGGCTGAGAAGCCAGGAATGCGTTCCAGAGTTTCTGGACGGCGGCCGGCACCAGGCCAGCCTTCTGGAGTGTAGCGGAATCGCCGAGCAGCGCGGCAACCCGTGGCCGCAGCTCGGCCCGCAGCCAGCGTTCCCAGGGGAACACGAATCCCATCTTGGAGCGTCGCACTACGCGGTTTGGCAGGGCTGCCGGGAGAGCGTCCACCAGGAGCGCCTTGGTACGGCTCGATCGGCCTGGAGCGAGCTTCAGGCTCCCTGGCAAGCTGGCCATCGTCTCCACAAGGACATGATCCAAGAGTGGATCGCGCAGCTCCAGGGCATGGGCCATGCTCATCTGGTCCATGTCCCGCAGCAGCATGTTGGCCAGATAGAGCGAGAGCTCCAAGAGCGAGTGGGCGTTGACTGCGTCCAGAGGCGCGGCAGCCGCTTCCAGCTCGGCGACCACTTCGGCCGGGAGCGGTCGCCCGAGCGTCTGTGCCGGCTGGGCCAGCAGTTCTTGCCGAAGCTCCGGGGCCATCACTTGCCGGCAGATGGCATAGCGGGACAAACGCGATTGGCCATTGGCCAGCACCGCAGCCAGTTTCAGGGTACGGATGCTGCGTGGGGCCAAACGGCGAGCCGCCTGGTGCACCAGCCAGGCCCCGAGACGCGGTAGGGTGCGCTCCAGCCGAGCCAACAAGCGAAAATACGGATAGCCCGCGAACAGCTCATCGCCTCCCATGCCCGACAGTGCCACCTTGACCCCCGCCTGCCGTGCGGCCTGGGAGATAAAATAGGTGTTCAGGCCATCAATCGACGGTTGATCGTACGCTCCGACTGCTTGATCAAATTCTTCGACCACCTTGGCCGGACGAAGGAAGAGTTCCGCATGTTCGGTATCAAATTGGCGGGCGACCAGCCGGGAGTGTTCCGATTCGTCGAAATGGCGTTCGGCGAAGATGACGGAAAACGTGCGCAGGGCATATCCTTGGCTAACCAGGGCGGCGACGAGACTACTCGAATCGATTCCGCCGGACAAGAACACCCCGACCGGCACATCGGACACCATCCGCAGGGCCGCCGCCTCTTGCAGCACCGGCCGCAGCCGCTCCATCGCTTCGGCGCGCGTGGGCTTGGGTGTGTTCGCAGCGCAGAACCGCGGCCGCCAATAGCGCTTCCGCTCGGGGACCAGTTGTCCCCCGGGCTGGCTCAGATCGAACCGCCAGGTTTCGCCCGGCAAGATGCTCTGGACTCCCTCCAGGAGCGTCCAGGGAGCCGGCACGGCTCCGAAGGCGAGGTAGGCATCCATCGCGGCTGGATCAAGCCGTCGGTCGATCAAGCCCGACGCCAACAGGGCACGGAGCTCCGAGGCGAAGAGCCAGGTGTTGGGTTTG
>DATGIQ010000537.1:0-6751 GCA_035295665.1 Gemmataceae bacterium
TTTGCCTTCCCAACCACCTGAAGCCTCTGCCGTAGGCATTCATCAGACACAGGCTAAAGCGCCCTCTCGGAGACTATCGCCAATGACGCGATTCTTTGGCGGGATACTGGTTCTGGCCCTGTTCAGCGCACAAACGGGGCAGGCGTGCGCGGACTACATCTTCACGACGATTGATGTCCCCGGATCAGCGCAAACTGTTGCGACTGGTATTAATGATGCCGGCCAAATCGTAGGCTATTACAACAACCACGGTTTCTTACTGAGCAACGGCGTCTACACGACCCTGGATGCACCGGGTTCCGTCGGGACGCAAGCCATGGGCATCAACAACGCCGGTCAGGTCGTGGGCTGTTACACTGGCGTCGGTGACGCCGCGGTTACCCACGGTTTCATCCTCAGTGGCGGGAGTTATAGCCCGTTGGACGTGCCCCGCTCGTTTGGGGGCAACTACCCGCAAATCAGCACGTCAGCTACTGGCATCAACGAGTCGGGCGTGGTGGTAGGCACCTTCGTCTATCCTACATCCACCAAGCCGCCAGTCTCCGGAGCTGGCGTCTTTTTGTTGAGCGCGGGCGTGTACAAGGATGTCTCGGAGCCGGGGGGAATTAGCGGAGCCGGGGGCATCAATAATGCTGGCCAAATTGTGGGGTACGCCGGTGGCCACGGCTTCTTGCTGAGCGGGGGTATCTACACCGATTTCGCGGTCCCCGGATCGATTCTTACATCGGCCAGTGGACTGAACAACACCGGTCAAATAGTCGGCACTTACGAGGATCATGTCGGTGGCCCTGATCACGGTTTCCTCCTGAGCGGGGGCTCCTACACGACCATTGACATGCCGGGTGCGAGCATGACCGACCCCAATGGCATCAACAACCTAGGCGAAATTGTGGGTGTCTACTTCGATGCAGCGGGCAGGGAGCACGGCTTCCTGGCTACCCCGGCTCCGGTCCCGGAGCCATTCACGCTGGCTTTGCTCTGCATTGGAGCAATGGGGCTGCTCGGATGGGCATGGCGGCAAAGCTTACGCATAGGCTGCGGTTCACCCACTACTGGCATGCAAGGACCAGTCGCCCGTTTTCAGTGAAGAATGGAGAGTTAGGCGTTCCGCTACGCCATGCCATCAGGAACCAGCCCGCCTCAGATGAGCTTGTGGCAGATTGTCGTCAGTCCCAAGGGGCAGCCCTTTAGATTCGTGCCGCCGCGGACGTTTCTTGCGAACCTACCATTTGAGGTACGGGTAATCCTGGATTTACCTGCTACATTCTGCCCAACGATGCACTCCGGTACGCCCTGAGCGGCGTCCCTGGGCCAGTGGAGGGCACGAGCATTGGTGGAGGAGGCTGCCAGAGCAAATCTCATTCAAGGCCCGGTGGGTTTGGTCCGCTTCGCGCCGGTTTGGAGAACTGGCCGCCGATGAGCCCGGCGTGGTTCTGCGAACCGCCGCCAAACGAAGACCGGACCCACTTAACGGGTCCGTGTATCAGAGTGAAGTTTTGTGTTTCCAGAAGACAGTTGACAACCACACGCCATGGACTAGGATTTGGTACTGGCTCCCCCCGCCCGTGAGCCAGTTATCACTGTAGGGCCCCATATATCCCCCTCAAGACCAGTACGGTCTCCCATCGAGGGCCCCTGCCAAGGTAAAAGAACGAGGGATTCCTTCCCACTGTTCCCCCTCCCGGTTTCGCATCGAAATCCAGGCCCGATTTCGATTCGCAGAATTGGGACTACACATTTACCTCGGCCAATCCCCAACCATTCAGCAGACCCGATCGACCGCTTGCACTCAGTTTGCGCGTTTCTCCCCCGCTAGGGCGCTGTGGTCAGTCGACCAAGCGCAAGGCGCCCGGTTAGCGTGCCCTGTGGAAGGACCTTCAATACCGCGGCCCCCCAAGAGAAGAGGAGAGAGTACGATGTTCCGCTTTCCCGTCGCGAGCAAGAGCAGCCGAGCAAGAAGTTCCCGCGCGTCGTCGCGCCGCCCGGTGTTAGAACACCTGGAGGACCGTCTTGCGCTCTCTGGAGACGTGCATCTCTTCGTCACAAGCATCCATAATGACCTGAAGTTGGCGGACAGCATGCCGCACAACCTAGGCAGAGAACAGCAAGTAGGCGTTTTCGATATCGATCTGAACACACAGACCATGACCCAACTGGTCGCGGCATCGGATGGTGCGTATCCGGTTTGGCAACCGGCTGCCATCTTCCCCGACCCCTCCAGCACCGATGGTGCCTTCTATTTCACCGACCTCGGTCGGCCACGTTACCCGATTTATGGGTATACTGGAACCAATGTGCTGGGCTATCCTGCTGCCGATGCGTTCCCCCAAGTGGATACGGGCCGGGTCTACCGGTACGATCCAACGACCGGTGTACTGGCTCTGGAGACAAGCTCACCGAATTACGGCAACGACTTGTATGGCAGCAACGCCGGGTTCGCCACAGCGAACATGATCTACACGATCAACCAGGGCGACGGCGGCGGCAATCTTCACCTTTTGGTTGACCCGGATCACACCAACCCAGGAACATACCGCGATCCGCCGGAGCACGACATCGTTGCCGTCGATCCGAATACGGCTTCCCAGACAATTATCAACACCCAGGAGCCTGCCGGCTCCCGCGACCTCGTCCCCACAAGCGACGACGTGTGCTACGAGACCGCCGCCACGACACCCGGTGATTTTACGGCCAAGCCCCCGAATCAGAGTGATCCCAATTACGGCTATTACAGTCCCCATGATCCCATCAACCTGGGGGCGCAAAACAATTATGCGGAGGGCGGCGGTCTCAATTCAGATTGGATCAATGTTCCGACTGGCATGGCGCCGGTTTTGGGCGACCCCAACTCGGTGTACGTTGCCGATCAGCAAGGCCCGTTAGATGCCCAAGCAATTCACGGTACATATGACGAGGATGACCCACAGCTCTCCGGGATCATCTGGAAGGTAAATCTTACCACCGGTGCCGAAACGCCCATCATCGTCGGAGGCTCGGACTTTACAAGGACCCAGGATCTCAAAGTTGACCAGTACGGGAACATTGTCGTCCTGGGCTTTTCGGACTTCATTCATCACGACGCCCCGACTCTTGCGATCTATCATCCGAGCACCGATTTAAGCGGCAATACGACGTACACCCAAGTGGGCCTGGATCCACTCGGTTCCAGCTACAATGGACTTGACGTGCTCGCAGTATCCGCGTCCCCCCAAACGGGCAACGATGTTTTCTACGTGGGGGGAATAGGTGCCAACATCTATGAAATCGACCTGAGCGGCTCGGGCCTCCCTGGCAGCCCATTCACCTTCAGTCTTCCGTCGCACGTTTGGGACGGCGGCACCAAAGCTTTGGATGGCACGACGAGCCTGTACTCAATTGGCGGAATGATGGTTTACCAGGACCCGCCGCTGAACTCCGTCAATTTCGAAACCGGTGATTTTAGTCAGGTGGCGACGCAGACCAACGCCACCATCGTCAGCAGCCCGGCGTTAGAGGGCAACTACTCGCTCCAACTCCAGCGCAGCAACAGTGTCGCCAACGTCGAGATCCGCCAAAGCGGCACGACGTACTATAATCTGCCCAGCGCCTCGTACAGCTTTGAATTCGAGTACGCCTCCAGCTCGGGCGAGGGCGGCATCGTGAACTTCAACGACACGTCCAGCGGTTACAAGGCGGCGTTGCACTTGAATAGCTCGGATCAGCTCACGTTCTATGACAGCCGCGGCACTCGGCTGGCTACCGGCAGCACCATGTTGCAGCCCAACCAGATCTACACGATCGGCGCGGTCATCGGTACGGGGACCAATGCGCCTTGGGTAATCAGCATCAATGGCAAGAGCGAAATGAGCGGAACGGGCAATCTGGGTACGACCAACAACGGCGCACTCGAGCTCGGCGGGAATGACCGCTATACGACGAATTATTATTACGATGATGTCCAGATCAACGCGAGCATGTTTGGCAATGGTCTACGCATGATGGCGCCGGCCTCAAGGCAGACCGCCACCGAAGGAGCGGCGCAGTCCTTGAGCATGGGAAGCTTCATGGACGCGGGCTCTGGACCCTGGACGGTAAACGTCGCCTGGGGCGATGGCACGACTACAACCCTCCCAGCGCCGTCGGCTCCGGAGTCGCTCGGGAGCCAAACCCATACCTATGCCGAAGAAGGTGCCTACACGGGGACCATTATCGTCACCGATACCGGCAACAATATGTCGGTCTCCGCACCATTTACGGTACGCGTGAATGACAGCCCGCCGCAAGCCACGCCGGTCTCCATCAGTCCTACGGCCGGGGCGCCCTATAGTGGACCGGTGGCCAACTTTACCGATCCAGGTGGACCAGAGCCCCTGGATGGCACGCACTACTCGGCCAGCATCAACTGGGGCGACGGCACAGCGCCCGTGGTCGGGACCATCAGCTTCAGCGGCGGTCAGTTCACGATCATGGGCACGCATACCTTTGTCCAGGCCGGCCTGTACACGATTTCCGCTGCGGCCTTTCACGAGGGATTTGTGGTGTCGGTACAAAGCCAAGCCACGGTAGCCAGTCTCGGGCAATTCGTGCCCGCAGGCATGGTCAAGCCGATCGGCTTCTGGGAAGGGCTCCAGGGTCAGGAACTCATCCGCCGTTTTGGCGTGACCAGCGGCGGGCAGACCTTGGGCCAGTGGCTGGCCACCACCTTCCCCAACCTCTACGGGGGCGCGGCCGGTGCCGCGAATTTGAGTGCGTTTACCAATGCCCAAGTCGCCACGTATTACCAGAGCCTCTTCCTATCCTCGCAAACGCCCCGCTTGGACGCCGAGGTTCTGGCCACATCCCTGGAAGTCTTCACTACCACCCTCTCCCTTGGGGGCACGCTCGGACAGAACTATGGGTTTACGGTGAATAGCAATGGCCTGGGTGCTTACTTGTCGAACATCGGCAGCAGCGGTCAGGCCTTCGGCGTGGCCAACAACACCGTGCTCGATGTTTTCCAGATTCTGCTGGCGGCCAATAACAACGCCGTGGGCGGCGAACCGTGGGGCACCAATAGCTTCTTGCGGAACGAGGCTTATGCCGTGTATTACGCAATCAACGGCGGCTGAGCCGGACTGGCCATCTGGTAACGACACTGGGATACAAGCTTGAAGCGCGAACCAAGGAACAGTAAAAACGCTCGCTTCGCTCGCGCTTCAGGCTTGTATGTCGCCGAACAGGCGCCGGTCGAGGTCCGCGGCAGTTTGCTGCAAAGAATCGAAACAAGCATCGGGAGAGTTTCCGCGCGCAAAAAACGTCAAGATGGGTCGGCCGGCGGCCATCTCTTGGCCGGCTGCTGGAATATCGGCGAACGCGGGAACTACATGAACCGAGCCGGGCGATTGCACGGTCTCAAGCCAGGGCCCCTTGGCAGGAAAGATCAACGCCGATTTCGCAAAGAGGATGGCTTTTCCGATGCAGCCGGACGAGTGATTTGCCGGAATCGGCGGGGGCTCCGTTGCCGTGCGCTCAAACGCCACGCGCTGCCAGCCGAGCGCAGAAAATCCAAGCGCGTATTCCAGCACCTCGACCGACGCGGTGTAACGAGGATTGATCTCCACCGGCCAGGGAATTCCGTCGCGCATGACGCAATCGATGCCAAATAAGCCTCGCAAACCACAGCCCTGGGCCAGAATCGTTCCCAGCCGCTCGAAGTGGCCGCGCAGCGAAGGTGTCAACGCAAGCGGACCCACGCTGCCACAATAGTGAAACGTTGCGGCATGGAGCCAGCGTTCGCCAACCAGCTGGCGCGTAACCCCCAGCAGATGGGTTGCCGTCCGCTCGCTGGCATAGATGGCTGCACAGGCTTCGCCTTCGATGTACTCCTGGTAATAGACCCGCTGGCCGCCTCGCGGCTGTGCCGGCTGCCCGTTCCACGGTCGAATGCCCTTGCCGCCGGCTCCGCGGCGTGGCTTGGCTAACCAGCGGCCCGGCGGCAGCCCTGCGGCACCATCAATGGAGAGGGCCGGACAGGGGAGGCCGGCAGCGCGCAAGAGTTTCTGCACCCTGCGTGGCGACCTTGCCCTGGCGAGGACGGAAGGATCATTTCCCCACAAAGGCCGCAAGCCGGCCAGCCGTCGAATGAGCCGCGGCCGGTTTTCCAGGGCGCCGGTAAAGATCCACGGAACAGCCGGAGCCTCCCGGATCATGTCCACGAAACCGGCGGGGTAATCCTGCGGTGCAATGGTCTTCGTTGGACAGCGGGCGCAGAGATCGGCGTCTCCGAACAGGTCGATGCACCACGGCCGGAGATTTGCCCGCAATGCTGAAAAGGCCGCCGCCCGAACGCTGGCTCCAAGAATGATCAGGTCCTGCTTCATGGTTGCCGCTTTCCCTTCCGAGGTGCCCTGTTTTTCCTTCCTTCCGTACCCGAACATCGGCGGCGGCTACAGAAAAGGGAAAAGCTAGGCAGCTGTTCGGTCGGCACTGCGATAAACTGGTCTGGCAATTCCCCCCACCCATGCCGTATACATAGTCCGCCGCGGAGAAGAGCTTCTTCGCGGCTGAAAGCAGCCGCTGCCCTGGTTCGCCATCGTTGCGTGCTTCTCTCCTCCTGCACCGTCAAGAGGTTTTTATGACCAGCGCGCTCGCTCCCCGTATCCATCCGACCGCGGTGATTGCACCGGAAGCCGAGTTAGCGGACAACGTGCACATCGGCCCCTATGTGGTCATCGAGGGTCCGGTACGCATCGGCCCGGGCTGCATTTTACATCCCCACGTCCATTTGTGCGGG
>DATGIQ010000538.1:0-2024 GCA_035295665.1 Gemmataceae bacterium
CACGAGTACCTGCGTAACGGCACGGCCAAGGTGCTGACGTTGTTCCACCCGGCCGACGGCCACGTCCGCCTCAAGGGGGTGACGGCCTGCCCCAACGAGGTCCTGCACGGCTGGCTCAAGCAGGAGCTGGCCGCCATCCTGGCCACGCTGCCCGAGGCCGAGATACCGGCCGACGCGGGGCCGCTGCGTGCGGCCTGGGGGCGCTGGCAGCAGGGGTTGACGGTGAAGCCGACCCTGGCCCGGCAGCTGCCGCCTTTGCGGATGCTCTTGGTTCTGGACAACCTGGCGGGGCACAAGACGCCGGAGTTGGTCCTCTGGCTGTTCGCGCACGGCATCATGCCGCTGTACACGCCCCTGGGCGGCTCGTGGCTGAACATGGCAGAGAGTATCCAGCGCGTCCTCAAGCGGCGGGCCTTGGACGGCCAGCACCCCAGCGAGACGGGTCAGATCATCGCCTGGTTCGAGGCGGTAGCAGAGCATTGGAACCGGGCGCCGACGCCGTTCGAGTGGGCCGGCAAGCGGAAACGCCGGCGCGACCGTCAACGGGAGCGCCGCCATCGGGTCGGCGGCTCTGCGGCATATACCCGCCGGGCCCTGCGAAGAACGAAGAAAGTTTATGGCTACGAGCAAGGCAACTGACCCACTAGTGGGTCATCCATCTTCATTTGACAGGTAAACGCAGTACCCTGATTCTTGACGATCAGCTGACGATGCTTCAAGGATCGGAGGACTGCCATGGAAAAGTATCGGGTAACTTTGACACCGGAAGAACGGGGCGATCTGGAACAGCTGATTTCCCGCGGCAAGGCAGCGGCCCGCAAACTGACCCATGCCCGCATCCTCCTGCTTGCCGACGCTTCCCGCGGGGAGGAACACGCCGATGAGCAGATCGGTGCGGCTCTGGGCACCAGCTTGCGGACGGTGGCGCGGGTTCGGCGACAACTGGTCACGGCAGGACTGGACGTTGCCCTGCTGCGCCAACGGCAACCACCGCGGCCGGACAAGGTCAAGATCAAGGGGGATGTCGAGCAGCGGCTCATCGCGTTGGCCTGCAGCGATCCGCCCCAGGGCCGTTGCCACTGGACGTTGCAGTTGCTGGCCGACGAACTGGTCGTCCTCGGCCTGGTCGATCGGGTCGGCATCGAGACGGTACGCCAGGCGCTGAAAAAAACGACATCCAGCCGTGGATCGTCGAAACCTGGTGCATCCCACCGGACGCGGATGCCGAGTTCGTCTGGCGCATGGAGGACGTCATCCAGACCTACATGCTGCCATACGACCCGGACTACCCGGTGGTCTGCTTCGACGAGGCGTGCAAGCAGTTGTTCGGCGAGGTGCGCTCGCCGCGGCGGTCGCGTCAGGGCCGCGCCCAGGTGGACTACGAGTACGAGCGCAAGGGCGTGTGCCATCAACTGATGATGTGCGAGCCCCTGCGGGGCTGGCGCCACGTCCGGGTGAGCGCGCGGCGGACCCGCAAGGACTACGCCGGATGCGTGCGGGAGTTGGTGGACGTGCATTACCCCAAGGCGAAGAAGATCCGGCTGGTGCAGGACAACCTGAACACGCACGACGGGGCCAGCCTGTACGAGGCCTTCGCGCCGGCGGAGGCGCGGCGGCTGTTGGACAAGATCGAGTGGCACTACACGCCCAAGCACGGGAGTTGGGTGAACATGGCGGAGACGGAGATCAGCATCATGAACGGCCAGTGCCTGGACCGCCGCCTGGCCACCCAGGAGAAGATCGCGGCCGAAGTCGCGGCCTGGGAGGGCAAGCGGAACACCCTGGAAGCACGCATTCACTGGACCTTCACCCTCGCGGTGGCGCGGCAGAAACTGAGGAAGCTCTACCCGTCAAATGAAGATGGATGACCTACTAGGAATCCTCAGCTGTAACGACACCTACGACTGTGAACGGTTACTCGGTGCCATCACCAGCCGGTCAGAGGTTCTCTTGCTTCGCCTCCTCCCCGGACTGGACTTGGCGCGGCCCAGGAGTGGCCGAGGGCACGGAGTCCGCCGCCGGCG
>DATGIQ010000539.1:0-15653 GCA_035295665.1 Gemmataceae bacterium
CCGGTTGCCATGCTCGGGCAGCCAGCCGTCTGCCCAAGCGGGCCTCGCAACGGCGACATCAGCTAACGCATGCCGGCTGGCGGAAGAAGCAGGCCTCCGGCTGGCCGGACTCTTCAGCTCCTGGGAGGCAGGGGCCATTCACCCGATCTTTTTCTCTCCCCAGGTCCAGCTGATCCCGTTGCACACACACTCTCTGCCTCCGAGCACCTACACCAATGCCTATCTCGTCGGCCATGACCCGGCTTACCTCCTCGATCCCGGCACAAGTGCAGCCGCTGAACAGGAGCGGCTATTTGCGGTGCTCGACAAATTCCAGGCGGGCGGCGGCCGGTTGAGCGCCGTCGTCCTTACCCATCATCATCCCGACCATGTCGGTGCCGCCAATGTTTGTGCGGCGCGGTACGGGCTGCCGATTGTTGGCCATGCGTTGACCGCCCAGGCACTGGAAGGGCAAATCGTCCTCAGCCGGCACATCGCCGACGGAGACCGCCTGGACCTCGGCACGGCACCCGACGGCAGCGGGGCTTGGTATCTGGAGGCCATCCACACCCCCGGTCATGCCTCGGGACACGTGGCGTTTTTTGAACGCCATTATCGACTCCTTTTTGCCGGGGACATGGTTTCCACGCTGTCGTCGGTGGTGATCGCTCCGCCGGACGGCGATTTGGCCGTGTATCTCGCTTCGCTGGAGCGTTTGCGTGCTCTGAACTGCCGGCTCTTGCTGCCGGCACATGGCAGCGCCAGCGCTCGGCCGACGCAGACCATCGACGAATGCGTTGCCCACCGTATCAAACGGGAAGAGCAATTGCTGGCCGCGCTCGGTTCCGGATCCCGCAGTGTGGCCGAGCTGGCCCAGGAGCTTTACAAAGGGCTCCCGGCGCAGATGATGAAGTTTGCCGAACTGCAAGTGTTGGCGGGGTTGCGCAAGTTGCAGGCTGAAGGGCGCGTCCAGGCGGTTCCACAGGACAAGGGCGAGGTCTGGCGAAGGCAATAGCTCGAAGGAAGGACATCCACTCATGGCACGGCATCCCAAGGGGCTCTATCTCCTGTTCGTCACCGAGATGTGGGAACGGTTCAGCTACTACGGGATGCGGGCCATCTTCGTGCTGTACATGACCAATGCCTTGCTCTTCGACAAGGCCGTCGCCGCCCGGATCTACGGCAGCTACACCGGACTCATCTTTCTCACGCCACTTCTGGGTGGATACGTGGCCGATCGCTACTGGGGCAACCGCCGCTCCATCATCGTCGGCGGCTTATTGATGGCCGCGGGCCAGTTTTGCCTGTTCCTCAGTGGCTCCATGTACTACGAGCGGAATCTAGCGATCGGCTTGATGTGCGTGGGTCTCGGGCTGATGATCTTCGGCAACGGTTTCTTCAAGCCCAACATCTCGACGATGGTGGGTCAGCTCTACCCGCCGGCGGACCGGAGGATCGACGCCGGGTTTACCATTTTTTACATGGGCATCAACCTGGGGGCCTTTCTCGCGCCGCTGGTCTGTGGCGGCGTGGGGGAGCGCTATAGCAGTGGCGGCCAGCCACTTCCGGAGTATTTCCGCTGGGGCTTCCTGGCGGCCGGCATCGGGATGTTGATCAGCGTCATTTTCTTCATCGCCTACAAGAACCTCTATCTGGTCACGCCCGAGGGGAAAGATATTGGTGCCGAGCCCAACAGGGTCCGTGATGCTCAGGCGATCGATGGCACGGGGGGGTACTCGGCCGGTGCGATCTTGACCTGGGGTGCTCTCCTACTCGTTCTGGGTCTGCTGTTTTATCACGGATTTGCCTTCGGCTTCGTTGCCCAGCCGCTCTTGAGCTTTACCTCTCCACTCGATTACAACGCCCTCATCAGTGCCGTCATCTTCGCCACGGCGATCACCATGCTCGGATTCATCATCTCGGATAAAAGCCTCACCGCCGTGGAAAGAGATCGGATTTGGGTGATTTACGTCGTCGTTTTCTTCGTGATTTTCTTCTGGTCGGCTTTCGAGCAAGCCGGAGCGTCGCTGACCTATTTTGCTGAAGAGCAAACTCAGCGAACGATCAATCTGGATCTCCCCATGGTCGCCGTGCATTGGATCTCGCTGGGCCTGGTGGCCGTGCTGGCGGCCATTTTCTTATGGGGACGCCGTGTGCTCCGTGAGGAGCCAACCAGTCTTCGGATCTTGTTGAATGGTTTGTTGGCGGCCGGCCTGGGTTACTTGATCTACCAAAATCTGGAGTATGTCCGCCAGGAGCGCGAGACACTCTCCTTCAAGGAGATCCCGGCGAGCTATTTCCAGTCGGTCAATGCCATCGGCATTGTCTTGTTTGCTCCGTTATTCTCCAGCTTGTGGACGCGGTTGGGTAACCGGGGCCTGGAGCCGCCCTCGGTTGTCAAACAGGCGTTGGGGCTGCTGTTCCTGGCCCTGGGCTACTTGCTCATCGCCTTTCGAGTTCGCGATCTCGATCCAACGGTCAAGGTCAGCATGTTCTGGCTTACCGCTCTGTACGTGACGCACACCTGGGGCGAGCTGTGTCTTTCGCCCATTGGGTTGTCGCTGGTGTCAAAGCTGGCCCCGGCGCGCTTCGCATCGCTGCTCATGGGCGTTTGGTTCCTGGCCAACGCTACGGCGAGCAACTGTGCGGGCTGGCTCAGCGCCTTGTATCCTCCTTCGGAGAAGGAATTTCAAAGTGCCGCCAAGGTCGGCATTGATTTGCCGGCAATTCTGCACCGGACAATCACTCCGACCGCAGAACAGCTCGAAGCCCTCCGCCAAATTGGCGTCCGCACATCGTATCCCGAGTTGTTTGGCATGGAAATCCACGACCTGTATCAGTTCTTCCTGATTTTTGTGTTCAGCGCGGGCTTCGCCTCGTTTTTGCTGCTGCTGTTGTCACGGAAACTGTTGCGCATGATGCACGGAATTCGCTAATCCTCGGGTGCAACGATCATGACGCGGCAAAAAACCTGGACCCTCACCGACGCAGCCAACAATGTGTGGCTCGACAGTTTCACCGTTGGGAACGATAGCTTGCGCTTGGCCACACCGCACGATTGGTCCATTCACAAGCGAACCCTCCGGGGTGGTTTGCGTGATGGCGTGGACCTGATCGAGATCCACAACGGGGCCCTCTCCTACTCAGTGCTGCCGACGCGCGGGATGGGGTTATGGCGGGGCGAATACCGGGGGAATTTCCTCGGGTGGCGGGCGCCCGTGCTTGGGCCGGTCCATCCGAAATATGTCCATCTCGACGACCGGGGCGGCCTGGGCTGGCTGGCGGGGTTCGATGAATGGCTTTGTCGCTGCGGTCTCGCCTCCAATGGGCCGCCCGGGGAAGATGTCGTCACCGACAAGGCCGGCCACTCGGTTCGCAGCAAGCTTACGCTGCACGGCCGGATCGCCAATCTACCGGCCCACTTTGTGGAAGTGCGCATCAACCTTGATCCGCCACATGAATTGACCGTCGTGGGCCAGGTCGAGGAGAGCGCCCTGTTCTTTCCTCATCTGTGCCTGACCACGACCTACACCACGGTGCCGGGCTCGAACCGATTGGTCATCCATGACCTGGTCGAAAACCGCGCCGCCGAATCGGCCGAAATGCAGATTCTTTACCATTGCAATCTGGGTCCTCCGCTCCTCGAAGCTGGGAGCCGGATTGTCGCCCCCATGGGTGAGATGGCTCCCTTGACCCCGCGCGCCGCCGAATCGATGGCGACGGTGGATACCTATCCCGGTCCGACACCGGGCTTCGCCGAACAGGTCTATGCCTATGATCTGCTCAGTGATGCCGCGGGCCGCACGCTGGCGCTACTCTATAATTCCGCAGCCGACCGCGGCATGGTTTTGCGCTGGAATCGAAAGGAGCTTCCCTGCTTCACGGTGTGGCGAAATTGTGCCGCCGCAGAAGACGGCTACGTGACCGGCCTCGAGCCCGCCACCAACTATCCCAATTTCAAGAGCTTCGAGCGGCAGCATGGACGCATCCGTACGCTGCCGCCCGGCGGCCGATGGGAGTGCAGCTGGAGCATGGAAGTCCTCGACACCGCGGCCGGAGTGGCCAAGGTTCTGGCCGAGGTCGTGGCCTTGCAAGCCCACGCGCGCCCGGTCATCCATCCCACGCCCCATGCAACGTTTTCTCCTCCCTGAACCGTGAGTTGGAACTAAACTTGGTGATGCCGACCGTAGGGATTGTTCGGATTGTGCAGGGGCTGCCGAGCGCCGGCGGGGATTCCGGCAACTTTTCCTATGAGGTAGGTTGCTCTTGCTGCCGAATTCGTTGCAAATAGAAAAGATGGGAGGACTGCCGAAGGTTTGTCGGGTGCCCCCCGCATCTGCGGTGGTTCTCTCCAGTGCCGCTTTCGGCGGATTGGCCTGACTTTCCCGCGACCCCTCAACTGAGCGAGATGACCCATGCAAAACTGGTTGCGCCGCTGGTTCCGTGTTGGGCAAGATCACAAACGACCGCGCCGTCCAGGCCGTCCTTCGTTGGAAGGCCTAGAAGATCGCTGTCTGCTGGCGGCGCCGGTAATCGATCCGATCAATTTCACGCCCTTGAATATTCCAGCCAAGAAAACGTTGTTCGTACCCATCACGGCCACCGACACGGACGGAAATCCGCTGACGTATATGGTCAGTAGCAGCAATGCACAAGTCAGTGTCACCGCCCGGAACAACCCGCATCCGTACCTCAAGCTCTCGGTGGCGGGGTTTGGCGACATGGTGTTTCAATTGTTCGACGATTTGACGCCGATGACGGTCGGGATCGTTAGCGGGCTCGTCAAAAGCGAGTTTTACAATGGCCTGATATTTCATCGCGTCGTGCCGAATTTTGTGATTCAGGGCGGGGATCCCAATGGCAACGGCTCGGGGGGGCCTGGATTCCAGTTTGGCGATGAATTCAATCCGTCCGCAATATTCAGTGGCAACGGCCAGCTGGCCATGGCGAATTCGGGCAAAGACACGAACGGCTCGCAATTCTTCGTAACGGTTGGCCCGCAGCGGTTCCTCGATTTCAACCACACGATCTGGGGGCAGCTGGTGCGCGGCTTCGATGTCTTGAGCCGGATCGATCAAGTCCAGACGGACAGCAATAACAAGCCGCTCACGCCGGTGGTGATCACGAGTGCCACCATCATTCAGGACACGACCGATACGGTGCTTAGCCTGTCTACGACAGCGACTACCGGATCGTCCACGATCACGGTGACTGCCAGCGATGGCAAGGGCGGAACTTCCACGCAGATGTTCACGGTCCAAGTGGTTGCCGACGTGGATAGCAATAGCCAGCCCGTCAACGACCCAGCCATCTTGGGTCCCGTTTCCAGCGTCGTGACACCGGTCAATACGCCCGTGAATATCAACCTGACCAGTACCGACCTGGAGAACGATCCGCCACAATTCGAAGCGATCGTGCAAGGGAACAACACCCAAGTTACGGCGGCGGTCAACGGCAATGTCGTTACCGTAACCCCCACGGGGGGATTTACCGGTCCGGTGCAAATCCTCGTCGGGGTCAAAGACCAAGGCGCGACCAGCCGCGGCAGTACGAGCGATCCCTTCGACACCGAGTTGATCACGGTCGGCGTTGGCGATCAGCAAATTGTGGCCACGGCAATGCCGGTGTCGGCCACCGAAGGCGCTCCTTCCAACACGGTTACGGTTGCCACATTCATCGACCAGGATCCCAACCCGGTGGCCAGCGATTTCACCGCTAGCATCAACTGGGGTGATGACCATGTATCGGCAGGCACCGTAACGCTGGGCTCCGGAGGCATGCTCACGGTTACGGGGACCAACACCTACAAGGAGGCAGGGACATTCCCGGTCAAGGTAACGATTAACGACCGACTGGGGGCGACCGCCACCACGACGAGCACGGCCACGGTCGCCGATGCCGCGCTCACTGCCCAGGGTGTCGCTGTGTCGGCGGGCGGCGGAGTGCCGCTCACCAATGTGCTGGTGGCAACCTTCACGGATAACGATCCGAATGGCATGGTGAGTGACTACGCCGCCACCATCAACTGGGGCGATGGGACTTCGACCACCGGCACCGTCACCGCTGGAAGCAATAACGTCTTCAGCGTGACCGGCTCGCACACCTACAGCACCCAAGGCAACTTCACGCTGACCACGACGGTCAATGATGTCAACACAGCCGGCGATGTGCCGGGCAATGTTACCTCCGCCACCACGATGGCCACGGTGCAGCAAGCCATCGCCACCACGACGGCCCTGACGGTGTCGCCGAGCAGCACAACCATCTTTGGCCAGCCTGTCGTGCTGACGGCCACGGTTTCCGCAGTCACGACAGGTTCTGGGACCCCGTCCGGAACGGTCACGTTTAATGACGGATCGACGATCCTCGGAACCGCTCCCGTCGATGCCAGCGGCACAGCCACGTTTACCGCTTCGGCACTGGCGGCAGGTACGACTCATTCGCTCACCGCCGTTTTTAACGGCGCCGGCTTGTTCACCGGCAGCACCTCGCCGGTGGTAACCCAGACCGTCAATCAGGCGGACGCCACCATCACGGTCACCGCCTCACCCAACCCCGCAACGGCCGGCCAGAGTACAACCTTGACCGCCATCGTTGCTGCCCTTCCACCGGGAGGCGGGACACCCACTGGTACAGTTACCTTCCAAGACGGCACGACTTCCCTGGGCACCGTCACGCTCGATTCAACCGGCAAGGCCACGTTGCAGACCTCGAGCTTGACGGCCGGAGCCCACATGATCACGGTGACGTACTCCGGGGACAAGGATTTCAATGCCGCTACGTCGACGGCGTTGAGTCTGACCGTAAATTCCGCCCCGGTTGGGACGAACCAGAGCTATGTCTTGCAGCTCTATCAAGACGTGCTTGGCCGCGCTGCCGATACGCAAGGTCTGAACAGTTTTACGAACGCGCTCAACAACAATACGTTTACCCGCGCCCAAATTGCGACGGCAATCGCCGAGACAGATGAAGCGCGTACCCATGAAATTCAGAACTTGTACCAGACCTATCTGGGCCGAGCGGCGGATCCCACCGGGCTAGATTTATCGCTGCGCTTCCTGAAAGCCGGCGGTCCGCTCCAGAAGCTCCGAACGGTCATCCTGGGCTCCAACGAGTACTTCCAAACCAAGTCGGGCAGCAGCAACAACACGTTCTTGACGAACGTGTACCACGATGTGTTGAACCGGGCGGTCGACCCGGTCGGCCAATCGCTGGGCAGCCAGGCCTTGGCTTCCGGCACGAGCACGACGCGCGTGGCCGAGGCTGTGCTCTTCAGCATGGAAGGGGAGCAGGACCTGGTTCAGAACTACTACACCCAGCTCCTGCACCGCACCGCCGACAACGTCGGCATCAATGCGTCCACGGCCGCATTGGCACACGGCGTCAGCGATGAAAAAATCCTCATCGAGATCATCAAGTCCGACGAGTATTTCAATCGATCGTGAGCACGAGACAGGGAGGCCAGGAGAGGGGAGACAAGCAGACCTGCAGCTTCTCCCCCTCTCCTGGTCTGCCCTTCTGCTGCGCATATCTGCCGCTACCCATTCTGGGCGCGAGTTGTTAAAACATCTCATAGACAACTTCTTCGTCGAGAGCCTTTCAATCCTCTATCCAGTGAGCGACCTATGATGCTGCAGAAATTCCGTCGGGCGCAAGCGTACTTCCTCGGAATGGTCGTGCTCCTCGCCGCGGGCTCCTTTGTTCATGCCGCAAGTGGCCCAATCAAGCTGGCCCGCCATCCTGATTATCACAACGGCAAAATCGTTTTCAGCTATCTCGGGAATTTGTGGCTGGTGGAGGAAGACGGTTCCCCTCCGCGCCGGCTTACCGTTCACCGGGCGCGGGACATTCATCCGCGGTTCTCGCCGGATGGCAAGTGGATTGCATTTTCGTCTTCGCGTTACGGCAACTATGATGTGTTCATCATCCCAGCCGAGGGGGGCGAAGCGAAACGGTTGACCTATCACAGCGCGGCCGATACGGTGGTTGGCTGGACGCGTGACTCCAAGTACGTCCTGTTTTCGTCGGCGCGTGGTCTCCTCTACCCCGGCATCCCGAATCTGTATCAAGTACCCATCGATGGCGGACTCGAGCAGCCGCTGCCGACGGATTGGGGTTACTGGGGCAGCTTTTCTCCCGACGGCAAGAAGTTCGCCTTCAATCGCCATCCGATGGTTTGGTCGCGCAAACATTACCGGGGCAGTTATGCGGCCGATTTGTGGGTCGCCGAATTGCCGGAGCGATCATTCCGAAAACTCCTCGACAGCAACCTGCCCGACGACCAGAAGCCCAATAATTTTTGGCCGATGTACGGCAACGGCGAGATTTACTTCGTTTCTGACCGCAACGTGATGGCCAAGGCTGGTTCTCCGGAAGCGTACCAGTCGTGCAACAATATCTGGCGGATATCCGAGGACGGCGGCCAGCCGGTGCAGATCACCCATCATACGAGCGGCTCGCTGTTTTGGCCGTCGCTTTCCAGTGACGGCAGGACGATCGTCTATGAGGAGAATTTCGGTCTGTGGAAGCTCGATCTGGGCTCGGGCAAGCCGGTGGAGGTCAAGATCTCGATCGCGTCCGACGACAAGGAGAACAATCTCGAGACGCTGACAATCAACAGCGAGGCGGATGGTTTCCACGTTTCCCCCTCCGGTAAGCGCGCGGTGATTTCCACGCATGGGGAACTGTTTACGATTGCGACGGACCAGGGAGACGTTCGCCGGTTGACGCAGACACCGGGGGTGCGAGAGACACAACCGCAGTGGTCTCCGGACGGCAAGCGGATCGCCTTCGTCAGCGACAAAAGTGGCCGGGAGGAAGTGTGGGTTTGTGATGAGGAGGGTGGCCAGCTGAAGCAGATCTCCGATTCTGATTCGCAAAAAGGACAGCTCAGCTGGGCTCCGGACTCCAAGGCCATCCTGTATACCGGCAGCGATAAGAAGCTGTTCAAGTATGAGTTTGCCACGAACCAGACGACCGTTCTTGCCCGCGGGGACGTGATCGGCTTCGGCGGGGCGGCCTTGACGAATCCGCGCTGGTCGCCGGACAGCAAATGGGTTTCGTACACCAAGGCCGGGAACAACCTTTTGCCGCATGTGTATGTCCTCCCTGCCGCGGGCGGTGAGGAACGGCGCGTCACCGATGAGCTCAGTTACAGCGATGCGAATGCCCTATGGACGCCGGACGGCAAGAAACTCGTTTACCTTGCCGGCAGTGATGTCGGCAACATTGGCCAAGCAGGCCGTTCCACCGCTCAGATTTACAGCTTGTCCCTGGTCGCGGAGGAAAAAGATCCCCGCGACAAGAGCATCGACAGCGAGCAGCAAGCCGCCACCGAACGACCGCGGGACCGGCGTCGTCGATCTGGAACAACCTCGGAGAAATCCACCACGGAGGAAGCGGCCAGTTCCGACACAAAGTCGGAAGGCACCGTGGAGGTCAAAATCGACTTCAACCACATCGGCCGCCGCGCCCGTCAGCTGACTCGCACTGCCGACGCCATCGGTGACTTGGCCGTGACACCCGATAGCAAGAGCATTGTCTTCACCACCACTGGAACCGAAGGTGGCCGCTCCGTGCAATCGATCTGGTCGATGGAAGTGGACGGAGAGCGGTTGACACGGGTGACGCAATCCGGCCAGGCGGCCGACGAGGAGGATGCGCCGCGCGGTGCCTTCGGCCGCTTCCGTGGCTTCACAGCGTTGCAGTTTCCGAAGGAAGACCGGACACTCTTCTACCGCCAAGGGAACGGGATCTATACGATGTCCGTGGGCGGCGGTTCGGGAGCCGCCGAGGGGGCGGCTGCCACAAGCTCCCCGCCATTTTCACGCGGAGCCGGCCGAGGCATGGCCTCGGGGGCCGGTGGCGGTGGCAGCACGGCCCGCCGGGTCACCTTCACGGCCCGGGTAGAGGTCGATCACCGCGCGGAACGTCGCCAGGTATTCGAGGAGAGCTGGCGGGTCATGAAGCACCGTTTCTATGCCGCGAACATGCACGGTGTCGATTGGCAGCGAATGAAGGCGAAATACGAACCGCTCCTGGAGTTTGTCGGCGACCAGGAAGAATTGCACGACGTGATCAGTCAGATGATCGGCGAGCTGAATGCCTCCCACACCGGCATTAGCCCCGGCGGCCGCGGCCGGGAAGAGAGCGGCCCTCAAACCCGCTATCCCGGTTTTGAGCTCCAGGCCGATCCAAGCGGTTTCTACCGGGTCGTGCACATCTACAAGAATGGTCCGGCTGACAAGGATTACGTGAAGATTCACGTCGGCGATTACATCCTGGCGATCGACGGGCAGGAGATCAAAGCCGGCGACAATTACTGGAAGGCGTACACCCTGGCACCCGGCACGAAACTGGAATTCACCGTGAACGGGAAGCCGGCCAAGGAAGGGGGATGGAAAACCAAGGTGATGCCGGTGAGTGGTACGCAGTACGCCACGTTGCAATATGAAAAGTGGGTAGCGGACCGCCGGGCCGAGGTGGACAAATCATCGGGCGGTACCGTGGGGTATCTCCACATCCGTCAAATGAACGAACCGGCCCTCCGCAAGTTCGAGCGCGATCTCGCCGAGCTGCACAACAAAAAAGGCCTGATCATCGATCAGCGCTTCAATCCGGGCGGCGGCATCGACCAGGAGCTGTTACAGATTTTGCAGCAGCGCCAGTACCAGTACACCCGCGTCCGCGATTCGGTCCAGGTAACCCGGCCGCTGCATGGCTTTTTCGGACCGATGGTTGTCATGGAAAACGAACGCTCTACCTCGGACGCCGAAGTCTTTCCGGACGGATTCCGAACGTTGAAGCTCGGGAAAATCGTCGGTGTAACGACATACGGCGCCGTGATCGGCACCGGCGCCTACCAGCTGATGGACGGCTCGTCGATTCGCACGCCGGGATCGGGGTTGTGGAACATCAGCGGGACGAACCTGGAGAATTACGGCGTGCCGCCGGATGTTTACGTGGACAACACACCGGACGATTTCTTGAAGGGCCGGGATGCCCAGCTGGAAAAGGCCGTGGAGGTCGTCCTGCAGCAGTTGAAGCGGTGATGAGCGGGCACCGGTACCGCATCATCTTCTTCTAAGAGTTAGCGGACAAAACTCATGGCAATACCGGGACACACGCCTGAAGCGCGAGCGAAGGAAGGGGTGATGCTTTTCCTTCGCTCGCGCTTCAGGCGTGTGTCCCCTGGTTCTAGAGCCGGTTCATCTCTGCAAGCAGCTGATCAATCTCTGCGTTGGTCCCTACCGAGATCCGTAGGCCCTCACCCCACCCTTCATAGGCCATATAGCGGACCAAAATCATCCGGCGTTTCAGTTCTTCATAGATCGGCTTGACCGGGCGATTGGTGCAGCGGCACCAGACAAAGTTTGCCTGGCTGGGGCAAACGTCGAAACCCAGCTCCCGCATCGCTGCCGTGAGCCGCGCGCGGGTAGCCAAAATCTTTCCCCGGGTCGCCTGGAGATAATCCTGATCCTCCAAAGCGGCCACGGCTGCCGCCAGGCTCAGTACATCGCAATTATAGGAGTCTTTCACCTTGGTCAGTTCGCGGATCAGCGCCGGGTCGGCCACGGCATAGCCAAAGCGGATGCCGGCCAACGAGTACGATTTGCTCAACGAGCGGGTCACGATGATATTGGGCCGTTTGGCCAGATGCACGTTGTGCCGATCCGCAAAGTCGACGTAGGCCTCATCCACCACCAATGCTCCAGACAACCCTTCTGCCAACCGTGGCAACGACTCCGGGGCCACCGTGGTTCCGGAAGGAGAATTGGGGTTGGCCAGGAACGTCAGGTGTGCATCCCGGGCCGGCCAGGGGTCCGGGAGCTGCCAGTCTGTCGTGTACGGGATAGTCTGAAAGCGGCTCCCCTGGATCTCGGCCAGGCTGCGGTAGAGGATGTAACCGGGCATCGGCGCTGCAATGAGTCCCCCTTCGGGAACGAAGGCGCGCGTCACCATGGTCAAAATATCGTCCGAGCCGTTGCCGATCAGAATGCTCTCGGGATCAACATCCAGGAGCCGGCCGGCCGTCTGGCGGAAGGCGGTGCCCACGGGGTCGGGATATTTCCGGAGTCGATCCCCCGTGAGGGCGGCACGGATCGCCTCGAAAACCCGCGGCGATGGTGGGTAAGGGTTTTCGTTGGTGTTGAGTTTGATGAAGGCGCTGTCGCGTGGCTGCTCACCCGGAGCGTAGCCGGACATGGCCCGGATATTTGGTCGCAAAAGCTGAGACATGGTTCCAGGGAGGTTTCAGCGCCCCGATTTTGTCAGGGCTTCCGGCGCGGTCTGTGGGGTAGTACCCAGGCGCACATCGACGCTATATGCATGAGCGGTCAATCCTTCCTTTTCTGCCATCAGTCGCAGGTCGCCGGCCACTTGCTCCAGACCGCTTTTGCTGAAGCGGACAACGCTGGAGCGCCGCAGAAAATCATTGGCCGACAAGCCACTGGCGAACCGCGCCGTGCCGCCGGTGGGCAGAACGTGGGAAGGACCCGCCACGTAGTCTCCTACCGCGACCGGGGAATAATGACCGAGGAAAACGGCTCCGGCGTTCTCCACGCGCGGAAGCAAGGCTTCCGGATCGCGCGTCGCTAGATGGAGATGTTCCGGAGCGATCTGGTTCGCCCAGGCTAACGCGTCTCCGGCGTCCCGCGCCAGCAGGAGGGCGCCGAAGTTTTCCAGGCTCTCCCGTGCCATCTCGCCGCGCGGCAGCGCTGGCAGCAGCCGATCAAGGGCCGCGACCACCTGATTGAGGAGCGGCTCATGCCAGGTGATGAGAATGCTGGCTCCCGGCGCATGCTCCGCCTGGGAGATCAGGTCGGCAGCCACAAAATCAGCACGCGCCGAATCATCGGCAACCACGACGACTTCCGTCGGACCGGCGAGCATATCAATAGCCACCTGGCCGTACACTTGCCGTTTCGCAAGGGTTACGAATAAATTGCCCGGACCGACAATCATATCGACGGGAGCAATCCCTTCGACCCCATAAGCCAGTGCGGCGATGGCCTGGGCTCCGCCGACGCGATAAACTTCGCTGACGCCCAGTTCCTGGCACGTGGCCAGCATGTCGCGGTTGTAGCCACCGAACGGCGTGGGCGGCATCACCACGGTCAGTTCCTTGACTCCGGCGGCCTGAGCGGGGCAAACGGTCATCAGGACCGTGGACGGATAGGCGGCAGCGCCACCGGGAACGCAGATCCCCACGCGGCGCATGGGCCGATAGCGGTGCCGCAGCTCATAACTGTCGCCCATATTCAGGATGGCATCGCGGTGCACCAAGCCGAGCTGAAACGACAAAATATTCTGGCGGATCCGCCGAATGGTCTCCAGGAAGGCGGCGTCCGCTCCGGCGCGCGCCTCGGCAAGTTCTGCCGCACTGACGCGCACAGTCTTGGGGGTGAGGCGGACGCGATCCAATTGTTCGGTGTAATGCAGCAGAGCCGGCAAGCCCCGGCTGCGCACGTCGGCACAAATGCGTTCAACAACCCGCGCGGGAGGCAAGGCCTCGCCAAATACTGCCTCGGTCAATTTCCGGCCGCGCGCAGAGACGACATCGCCCAGGGAGCTTAGCTGTGCCCGCAGGGTCGCCAGTTGCGTTGCCGCGTCGGCAGCGGCACAGTGAATGCGCCGCAGGTTTACTGTGGCCATGGAATTTCCTTGAGTTCCGTCTCCGGCCCACAATGGGTTATTCAATCCCTCGCCAAGGCAAGGGGCTGATAGGCGTCGTCGGTAGTCGCCAGGAACAAGCCCGGAGTCGCGCCGAGAAGAGGCAGCGAGCCCCATCCGTCGTGCAACCACAGATGAACTATACGAGCCCACCGCAAGGATTGCAAGAAAATGACGGAGGGCACAGCTCCCCGCGGATTCGGCGATCCCCAATCGATCGAGGGCGCCATACAATGATCTTCACAAGTGAAGCCTCTAGAGGAAAACGAAGCCATGCCGAAGCTCACCGTCGAAGGCCGGGGCGAGTTCGAGATTCCGTCAGGCAAGCGTCTTGTGTTGGCGCTGGAAGACGAAGCGGGGATCGATCAATTGCACGCCTGTGGCGGCAATGCCCGTTGCACGACCTGCCGTGTCGAGTTTCTGGCCGGGGAACCCGAGCGCATGACCGAAGCGGAGAAGACCGTTCTCGCAGCCCGGGGGCTCACCGGCGTGCGCCTGAGCTGCCAAATCCTCTGCGACCATGACATGTCCGTCCGCGCCATTAGCCGACTGGCCGGCAGCGGCCGCAAAGACGCCGGCGCGCGTCCAGCGGACCAGATTCATCCGCAGCCCGTGTCTTGGGTGGAGAAATGAGAAGGCATGAAAGCGCAGGTTGCCTTGCGCAATCCTGCCGTTCGTTTGGCCAACTGGATGCCGTGAAACGTTGCCTGGTCCAGCCGCGGCATCGTTTTCGCGCGGCAGCGGATCGAGTTCTGTCCATAAACCATTTCTGAGCGCGGTGCCGCCGAGGCGCCCATCAAGACCCGTTCGGGATGGCATTCTTCGTTCGTCGGTATGCGCGTGCCGTACCAGCTGCGTCTTGCGCCGCTGGGTTTTGGGGTGCCAGGAGGCGTAGCGCGGGTAACCATGGGCTTACATCTGCGAAAGCTCCAGCGGGAAGCAGCCGAGCGCAACGGCTGAAATGAGTCCCTTACCGACGAGGCGTCAGCGTCCCCGGTCCCGCGCGATTTGGCGCCGCAATTCTTCCCCGGACGCATCCTCCCGATAGAGGGCCATCAATCCTTGCCAGATTGCTTCCGCCTTCTCGCGTTGACCCTGATCGCGCCAGTTCCGCGCCTGCTGCAATGCTTTCTGGACAGAATCATCCAGGGGTTTACGGCTGGACGATTGCTTCTCCAAGCCACGCAGGGCTTCTTCGGAGAGATTGACCCAGCGGCGTTCCGCTGCCACATCGCGGAAGCTCCGCACGACATTGTCCCAAATCTGGCGAGCGGCCTCGGGATCACCCTGCTGACACAGACGGAGCCCGCGCTGATAGAAACGCTCGGCAGCCGTCACCAATCCCGCCTCCTGCACGGCGGCCAGTGCCCGCCGTTGCCGAGCAAGATCTTCCAACTTCTGCTCAAAGGCTGCCACTTCCGCTTGATACGGATGCTCGGGATAGGCTTGCTGAAGCCGAGCCAGGAATTCACGCCGCGCCTTGTCCCAATCGGCTGGTTCCGCCGAAGCCATCAAGGGGCGCGCTTGTTCCATGAACCAGTCTGCAGGGGGCGGAGCCTCCGGCCAGAGCCGCCAAACGATGACCGCCACACACAGCACAAACAGCGGCAGGAGCACCCATGGCCGATTGACCCATTGGCTGAAGGGATGGCCTGCCTTTTGCCGCTCCAACTCCTGGCGCATGAGCTGGCTCATGAGCGTGGCCGGCCCGGGATTGTCCGCCCCCAGCGATTGTTCCGCATCGTCGGCGACAGTGGCCTGCGTGTTTCGGAGCACGACCGTACGCTCGGATTTCCGCTGAATCTTGCGGCGCACACGATCCAGCTGACGGTACAAGACCAGGCTGTCCGGCGGCCGGCGGGCTGGGTCCTTTTCGAGTAATTGGCAGACAATCTCGTCGAGGTCGGGAGGGATCTCCGCAACCACCGTCCTCGGGCGATCGAATTGGCCATACAAGTGTTTGTGGAGAAGATCCGCGGCCGTGTGTCCCTCGAAGGGGGTTC
>DATGIQ010000540.1:0-6420 GCA_035295665.1 Gemmataceae bacterium
CTCGTAGCGGTAGCGGTTCCCGGTGACGATTGGCTGCTTCAATGCGGCCCCCGCTCGCTCGCGGGGGATGACGACGAGTGTCCCGATCCCGGTGTTGCTGTTGATCGAGCTTCAATGCGGCCCCCGCTCGCTCGCGGGGGATGACGCGCTGCGCCGGCGCCGGGGGTAGCAGCGAAAACGTGCTTCAATGCGGCCCCCGCTCGCTCGCGGGGGATGACGATGACGCAGACGGTCAACCAACCCGGATCGACCTGGCTTCAATGCGGCCCCCGCTCGCTCGCGGGGGATGACCAGTGGCGCGGCCACGCATGCCACGGCGATCGCGACGCTTCAATGCGGCCCCCGCTCGCTCGCGGGGGATGACGGAGAGGCGGACTAAGGATCCCACCATGGCCGGCGTGCTTCAATGCGGCCCCCGCTCGCTCGCGGGGGATGACGTGAGTTCGCGGTGAATGTCCTGGAAGGCATGGGCACGCTTCAATGCGGCCCCCGCTCGCTCGCGGGGGATGACTACTCGGGCAAGTGTGTGCTGTGCGGGCACTGCACGCTTCAATGCGGCCCCCGCTCGCTCGCGGGGGATGACGCCAGTGCCGGGCGGCTGGCTCACCAGGGCAGTGGCGCTTCAATGCGGCCCCCGCTCGCTCGCGGGGGATGACCGCTCGCGTCGTAACTGGCCATTTTTCCGGGGATTACGTGGCCTTCCGCGAGCGGCACGGGTTGTCAGCCTGTTCATCGGCTTTGTCATCGGTCACCATCCTTCGTAACCCATTCGATTGCAGTCAGTTCGGCCTTGCGAGCGGCTCTCAATGCCGAACTGTGCTCTATCTCCCGAGTTGTCAAAGAACTTCCGACGGTCAGAAGCGCTCGTGTCCGGTTCAGGACCTCCGCACTCGGCCCCATTTTGGCAGACAAATGGCTCATCTCTGCGCCTTGCTGACAAGGAAGCGGTTGACGGAATCTTTGCCTCGGTCAGATAGCCAGCGCCGTGCGGTCAGGCCAACCGTGGAGGTTTCGTTCCGACTTCCAGGGATTATAGCCACGCATGTATACGCCGCCATGCACAGCGTCAGGCGAACGTGCAAAATGCTCGTGTGCCAGGTATACCTTCCTCACGGTGGCAATCCTCCGCACTCAGTAAACCCGGATGCCGGGACGGAACTGTCCGTAGCCCTTGCCGATGGTCACCCGCTCCGCTTCAAACACCGCAGAGATTCCGTAAGAGTCCAGCGTGATCGGCGCTAACTCGGGGGCTGACAGCGCGGGAAGCCCAAGGAGCGTGCGAATGGCGGAGAGGCTGAGCGGGGCGTTCCAGACCGGCCAGCGGAACCGCGTCCCGGACTGGTCGAAGCCACGGGTGTACAGGCGCCCGCCAACGGGAAAGCAGGGGAAAAGCGGAATCGCTTCTACTGCCAGCCAGACGGCAGCTCTGGTACTCCAAGGTTTCGCATCAGCAGGTGCAGCGTCGGAGAGAGCGTAAATCGCCTCTGTCGCCGGGTCGTACCCCAGTGAGGAGAATTGATCTGCATATTGCCACTCCCCGAACAACGCCTCACGGAATGCGTCGGCCGGAGGACATGACGCTTCCTTGCACGTCGAGTCTGTTGCATCAAGGGATCGAGCTAGGTCCCGTAATAGTTTCAGGAATTTCTGGTTCCCCGAGGTCATGTGAAGGGCGCTGGGTCTGATATCGCTCGTACTTCTTGCGGCAACCAGCTCGCTCCCCAGCGCGGCAAGAAAGTCCGCGGATTCGCGGTCGTCTGGGTTCACGTAGGGACGGGTGGCCCTGAGGAGCGCGCCGAACAGTTCGGGATCGACCTTTACGTCATCCCAGTCACCGTCGCCGACCGTGATACCGGCAGCAGGCCGTCCCGAATACACGGGAACCTGATGCCTTCCACGCATGTGGTCCAGCACTTCCTCGATCACCTGGTCCGGTTCGGACTCGGCGCCTGTGACGAGAACCCCGGCGGCACCGGCAGGTTGCTTCCAGCCGAGTTTGATGCTGCCCAGCGCCTCACGGTGGGAACAGACACGCAGCAGGCCAATGCCGGCCAGGAAGCCGATGGGCTCGCCACTCTTGAGTCCGCTCAGGAGAATCTCGCTCATGGATGTCCCCCCTCCAGCAGCCTATCGCCCCGTTCAAGCTCGGACTGACGGTGGTCAGCTAGGACAAGGAGCGTTTCCAGGTAGGCCAGGCCCCAGTAGCCATAGCGCCTGACCAGCTGCCAGAAGCGCTCTGTCCATCCTGAATCGAAACGGGCAAGGGAAAGCTCCGGGCGGAATGCTCCGGACGCTGCTAAGACCTGCCCATCGAGGGAACACTCAATCCGTGAGGGAAAATCGCGGCGGGGATCTATGGAAGCGGGCAAATCGTCGCGGTCGGCAACGAGCCAGACCGGGCGGCCGAGGCCGTGATGCGAGCCAATCAGGTAGAGAAGCAGTTCGCGGTCACTCACCTCGGCAGTCGAACTGGGGGAGTTCTCCACAAGCAGGACCGACAGCGCCTCATGCCGGGCTCCGCGTGGCCAGCAAGCGCGGCGGCGGGCAGCGTTCCGGGCTGCGCGATTTCGCGAACTAACGCGCGAAGATTTGGCAATCGGGGCTTCCGCTTTCGCCGCGTCGGCTTCATTGCCGTGCAGCCAGCGTTGGAACCGTTCGTCTGCCTTCCCGGCATCGTGCAGCAGGGCAGCACGCTCGATCACCTGTCGGAGATCAGCCGGAAGTTGAAGAGACGCATCAAAATCCCTGAACGCGGATTTCACTCCCTGGCAGTGTGCCTGGAGTAACACCGGCTCATCCGGGTCCGTGAAGGAGTCAGTATCGTCACCGCTGAGCGGTTCAACGTCGGCCTCCAGGTAATCATCAGGTTCGTCCGGGTGCTTTACGCGGTGGCGCGCGACCAGGGTGCCGCCTTTTCCCGCCCGGCCTTCGTACTCAGGTGGTGGTCTGCGGATTGATCTGGGCGTGAGCCAGCCGAGCGATTCCGGTAGCCCCGGCCATGTAGTAATCTGATGGAAGATACCATCCCAGTCGATGCCACCGGTCTCGGCCTCTTCATCAAGCTGCTGTTGGATCACATCTGCCAGTGTGCGGCCGGAAGCGTCGGGAGGGACGCCCCAGCGTTCGAGTGCCACGGCATGAACGCGCGAGGCTTCGTGAATCCGCAGCACAGGCTTGCGCTTCGCTCGCCAGGAACAATCGTCGGCGACATCGATGACGGGGTGCTCTTTCTCAGATGGATTCCAGCCGTACTGGTCAGCCCCGCCATACTCGGATGGAACGACGATCGTATCTCCGGGCCGAATCTCGTCGTCAATCGCATCCGGGCCGATGACCTTGGTATCCTCATCATCGGGCCCGCACCAGCGCAGGCACGGTTTGCCGCGCTCGCGCGGGCGGCGGCCGTCGTCTGCCTCACGCGCGGCCTCGACATCGCTCACCTCGGTGGCGGGTTGACCTTTCATCCAGCGCCGCACGGCCCAGACTGGGATGGGGAGCGCCTCCATGCTTGTCGGCGGGATCAGGGAGACGACATTGATGGCAGTATCCTGGTTTCGCAGCACGTCATCCGTTAGGTCCGCGCGCCACACCACGCTAACGTCAGCCGGGCCGGTCTGTGGACCGTGCAGGAACAGCGCGGGGTCCGGATCTGGGACGGGTGGCACGGTGGTCTGCACAAGGCTATCGAGGTGCGCTGGGAGCATGACCGGCGCATGGGTTCCCTCTTGACAGAGGACGGCAAGGGCTTCCCCGTGCGGGAGCCGGCCGCTGATCGCGGTTATCCCGAAGTCGATCCGCTTGTTCTGGCCGCGTTCCCTTTCGCGCTCCCTGAGCCAGCCCCAGGTCGCCTTGATCGCCGTACCGTACACCGGGTCGTCCTCACCGAGGAGATCCTTTCGGGTGACGATGACCGCATGCGAAACCTTGCGGTATCCAAGGCGGTCGAGGCGCCCGAAGCGTTGCCGAAGGGCATCGAGCGGCGCAGCTTCAGTGACTAAGGCATCGAAACTGATGTTGGCCCCGACCTCAACCGTCTGGGTAGCAACCACGAACAGGAAGCCGTGCGGCGGGAGCGGCCGGCCATAGCCGGTCTGGTCCGGGTTGCCCTTCGCCTCCATGAATGGCAACCACTCTTTGAGCAGGCGGTCGCGGTCATAGGGACGGATACGGCCGGTAAGCAGGATTACATCGTAGGCCGGGCTCTCCTTCTCTTTTTCCTTCTCCAGCAAATCGAACACCCTGCGAGCGGTATCCACCCGGTTGACGACGATGCCGACTACATGGACAGGCGGCGTAGCTCCACTGTCAGGTTCCGCCTTCTTCTTGCGGCCTTTCTTCGGTAGCCCGGTTGGGACACCCGGCCCTGCCAGCTCCCTGGCAAACCCGGCGATGGTGGCCGCGAAGTGCTGCCGCCGCGCCTCCTCGCCCTCGGCTTCGCCCTTGTCCTCTTCGAGCCGGGCCAGCTTCCTTGTCTCCAGGCGGGGCTTGAGCACCAGGTGCTCACGGTCGTTGCCGTGTGCATCATCACCCAGGCCGAAGACACAGCCACGTGCGGCATGAATGGCATCCGCCGCTGTTGGGACCACCGACTCGGTGGCATCCTGGACCGTCGCGGACATGAACACGGTCTGGAAAGGTGTGCGTATCGGGGTTTCGGCCCAGCGGTCAGCACGGTAGAACTCAATCGCCTTGAGGGTCTCGAGAAACGGCCGTGACAGGTGGGCTTCATCTACGATGATGAGGCTATCGTTCCCGGTCAGACTGGCGTGGACAGCGGACTGCTTCCTGCTCACACCATACCCACGGAAGAGCAACCGGCTTCCGAGCTGGTCCACCGTGGAGAGGCAAATCGTCGGCTGGTGCGGCGCCTCGGCCCACGACTCATCCCGGTACATCCCGCCGCGCAGGACGGCGACGTGGAGCGCCTTGCCTGCGCCGAACACACGCAGCCGCGAAGCAACTTCGCGAAGTTCCCGCCGGGCGCCGGCGGGCGGGTCGTACAGCAGACGGGCCAGCTTGCGGGCCTTCTCAGCCGCTTCGTCCACGACGATCCGGCGGTCTACAATGAAAAAGGTGCGAAGCGCAGCCTTGCGCGCGCAGACCGCCTTTGGCTTGCCGTCCTCCACTTCCAGGGCAAGAAGGAAGACAGCGATGTCGAGCGCGGATGTCTTCCCGGCGCTTGTCGGCAGGCTCAAGACCGGCGGCCAATAGCCACTACGGTGCTGGGTGATCTCATGTACGAGCCGGGCCTGCCACGGAAATGGCGGGTAGCCATTTACAGCCTGGAAGAACCGAGGAAAATCGTTTACGGTCAGGCTCACGATCTGCCCTCCCGATCCGGCTCCCAGACCCGGAACAGCCCGAGGCCGAGGAAGCGTCCGGCCCCGACGATGAGCGGCCCGCGAATCTCCCGATCAAACTCCACTACGGCGTGGGTTCGGTAGCGCGGCACGTCCGCCTCCTTGCGCTCGCGGTGAAAGCGGACGCTCGTGGGGACACCGCGGAACCGCGATACCCTGTCTGCTGCGACGTGGATCGGCCGGCACCCGACCACGCGCTCGACGGAATCCGCAATGACATCCTCGACGCGCTCGCCATCCTTGTCCTTGGGAAACCGGTCGCAGAGGACCGGCGTCACGCTGGCCCAGCGCTGTGAGCGCTTTCGCCGGAAGGCCGATTCAGCCGTGTAGGCGTCGGTGCGCAAGGACTGGAAGCCCGCGTCCGCCCCGGCAAGCGTCACCCCCCAGGAATGGCCATCAACGCCGAGGGTCTCCAGCGCGGCCAGCGCCCTGAGGATTTCGCGCCGCTCCGGGCTGAACCGGCCGAGGTTGCGCGGCAGGACAACCGCGAATCCCATCACCTTGCCGTCCGCATAACGATGGCCCACGTTGGCCAGCGGGACATACGCGACATGGTCAGCGCGACTCACGCCGCCGGCGTCGGTGTGCCCGCTGACCAGGGATTTCACCTGGGGGCCAGACCGGTCGGTTGCCCTGAGAACGGCGTGCCGGATAGCGTTCGTCAGCCGCAACGTCCCGCTGAGCGGCAGGAATGAACGGCCGTCGATCTGGCACACGATCAGGTCGCCGAAGACGGATTCCGCCGGACGTGTTGGCGATGGCTCCTCGCCGGCCACCAACCGGTATGGCTGGTACGTACCGGGCGACGGGCGGGCCTGGCGACGATAAGCCCGTTCGAGTTCCTCAAGCCGCCCGGTTGAGGGGACGCGGAAGATGAGGTCGCCGCCTTCGGCTGGCACATGGGTGATTGGGCCAGGCGCATCGGTAATAGATACGCGCACGAGGGATGAGGAGTGGCCGAGATAGGTCACGCAGGCCGCCAGGCGCGCGAGGGGTTGCAGGTGGGGTTCGATCCCCTCCGCTTGTGTCCAGACGAAATGTAGGACTGGCCTGGCCGGAG
>DATGIQ010000541.1:0-8854 GCA_035295665.1 Gemmataceae bacterium
CAGGTCGTCCAAGGCAATCCCAGCTCCGTGACGCACCAGTATCCCTTGGTCCACCGTTCCTACACGATCAGCGCCCAAGCGACCGATGGACAGGGAACCTTTGCGGCCGGGAATACCGTGACGGTGAATGAGGCGTTCGCCGATCCGAATGAAAACCTTGTGGCCCAAGTTTACGTGGACGTGCTGGGCCGTGTGGCCAATCTGGACGGCCTCCAGTTCTACACCAACCAGCTGTCGGCCGGGACCAGTCGAGCCCAGGTGGTGCAGTCGATACTGGGCAGTCCGGAATACCAGACCCGGATCGTGGAGCAGTTCTATCAGGATTATCTGGGCCGGATGGCCGACACGGCGGGATTGAACAACGATCTTTCCGCCCTGGCCGCCGGCGCCACCACGGACCAGATCAAGGCATCCATCCTCGGCTCGGACGAATACAACCAGCGGGCGGGCGGGACGAGCAATGGTTTCGTCTCGGCCTTGTACCACGATCTGCTGGGCCGGGCCGGCAATCCGAGCGAGGTCCAGGGCTGGACGCAATCGGAGGCGGCAGGAGTTTCCCGGACGAGCTTGGCCTCCTTGTTCATCGAGACCACGGAAGCCAACCAGTACCTGGTGCAGAATTTCTACCAGAAGTACCTGCACCGGTCCGCTGATGTCGCCGGCCTGAATGCCTTCGTCCAGGCCCGTGAACATGGAGCCACGGAAGAGGCCGTCATCACAGCACTGGTCGCTTCGGATGAATACTTTCAGCAAGCAATGAGTTGAACAGTGATTGGGTAAGCATAGGGGGTTGGCGGCTTCTTTCGAAGCCGCCAACCCCTTGTCCGTTGGGCAGGTTTGCCCGCGGCCGGCAGGGTGCATACACTCTCTTCGTTGGATCACCGCCGGGTTCGATGAACCCGCGCTAACCGAGGAGATGCGCCATGAAGCCGGTCCTGGATTGGCTGACGAAAAACCACACGTCCCTGGTTCGCGACCTGGCAGACCTGGTCGCAATTCCGAGCATCAGCACGGATGGCGAACACCAAAAGGAAATCGAGAAAACCGCGGCCTTGACCTGCGACCAGATGCGCCAGGCTGGGCTACAAAACGTCGAGGTTCTTCGCTCGAAAGATTCCAATCCATACGCCTATGGAGAATGGCTGGGCGCTCCCGGCAAACCGACCGTCTTCCTTTACGCTCACCACGATGTCCAGCCGATCAACTTCGCCGACCAATGGCAATCGGGACCGTGGAGCTTGACCGCGCGGGCCGGGCGCCTGTATGCCCGCGGTTCGGCCGACGATAAGGGAGCGATTACTGCTCAGCTCGGCTCGATTGCGGCCTTCCTCAAAAGCCGCGGCAGCCTGCCCGTCAACATCAAGATGCTGGTGGAAGGAGAGGAAGAGATCGGCTCGCGCAACTTGATGGCTTTCTTCAAACAGTACAAGAAGCGGATCCACTCCGATGTGATCGTCGTCTGCGACTCGGAGAATATCGACGTCGGCCTGCCCAGCATTACCTATGCCTTGCGTGGCATCGTCGGTGTCCTGGTCGAGGTACGCAGCGCCAAGATGCCCGTCCACAGCGGCATGGCCGGCGGGGCGTTGGCAGACGCCGCGCTGGCGTTGAACGTCATTCTGTCGCGGCTCTACTGGGATAACGGGAAGATCCCGATCCCCCATTTCTATGACAAGGTTCGGCCGATGACGCCGAAAGAGCGGCAGGCGTTACGGAGGCTGCCCGGCGATGAGGAGAAATGGCGACGCGATTTCGGCATTCTGCCCGGTGTCCGTTTCGCCACGCAGAAGGGCTGCCATCCCTATGAGCAAACTTGGCGAAAGCCCGCCATCACCGTCATTGCCCAGGAGGCGAGTTCCATCAAAAGCGCGTCGAACCAGGTGCTGCCAAAAGCGGAGGCCTTTGTCAGTTGCCGCATCGTACCCGACCAGGATGCTGAAACCGTCTATGCGCAGCTGGAACAATTCTTGACGAAGGATCCGCCGTGGGGCGTGCAGGTGAACGTGAAACCGGTCGGCTCGGTGGACTGGTGGATGACCGATCCGAACGGCCCCGCATTCGAGGCCGCACTCGCCGCCATGCGGGCCGGTTTTAAGAAGGATCCGGTCGCAATTGGCTGCGGCGGCAGCATCGGTTTCGTCGGTCCCTTAGCGGAACTCTTTGGCGGCGCACCGGCGTTGCTGCTGGGGATTGAAGATCCCAAGAGCAATGCACACGCACCCAACGAAAGCCTTCACGAAGGGGACTTCCGCAAATTGATGGCGTCGCTGGCGCACCTGTATGAGAATTTGGGGGCGCTGCCGAATGGGAAAGTAAAGTAACGATAAGGCCTGCTGCACGCCGGGCACGTCTTCGGTCCCTCATTTCTTCGTGCGCGCCGATTGTTTCTTCTGTGCCTTTGCCATCTCGGTAGCGACATCTTTGTGGGCCAGGCTGTCCAGCCATTGGTGGCGTTCTTGTGTGTAATTGCCTTCGCCCTGATCGTAGAGCTGCACATCTTGAAGACGCTGAAAGATGAGGACAACAGCTTGTGCTTCGAGGTTGACACGCGGCTGCGTCTGATCCTCGAAGGGACGATTAGAGCAACAGAGGTCGAGGTACTGTCTCGCGGAATTCGGCCCCCTCCTGACAAGAATCAGGTAACTTTCGATTCCACCGCTTTCTTGATCTGTTGCACCAGGTTCTTCATCACAAACCCCTGCTCCGGACAAATATCGACGCGTGCCCCTTTCTGTCGCACATTCTCCGCAACGACCGGTCCGACCGCGGCCACCCGCGTCCGTTGCATGCCTTGTTGCAGCACCCCTTGCAGGCCGCGCTCGCCGGCCACTTCATAAAGCCGGTCCACCTGCGGCGAGCTAGTGAAGACCACCACGTCCACCTCGCCGCGTCCCATCCGCTCGATGAGCTGCCCGACACGGTTCCCATCCGTTGCCGGTGCATAAACGTAAGGCAACACTGTGTGGACGTGCGCCCCAGCCTGTTCCAGAAACTCGACCAGCGTCGGATTCGGTTCGCCGTACAGCGTAACGCCCACGGTCCAACCCTGGAGAGGCTCTTTCCGCAACGTCGCGATGACTCCGTCGGTTGTAGGGGCCGCCGCAATCTTGGTCGGTGTCAAGTCCACCTGCTTCAACGCCTGGACAGGCTTCGGCCCCCGCGTCACCGTACGCGTCTTCCCCAGTGCGGCCACGAATTGATCCCGCAGCCGGGCGCGCTCAGCGAAGCCCAGCAAGCGCCGCAACGCCTCGCCGGTCATGAGGACGACGCAATCAAACCGGCCCGCAATGAGCTCACGCAGCCAGGCCAGCACCGGCGCTGCATCGGGAGCATCCAGAATACTGACCATGGGGCAGCGCAGGGCCGTCGCTCCTTCCCGTTCCAACATCTGGGCCAGCTCTTCGAGTTGGCGCCCTTCCGCCAACGCCACCGTGCAACCTTCGAGAGGAAGTGCCATCCTTCCCTCCATTCTCGTGCCTTGGGGAAAGACGAGCCCATGATGAGCCGCCTTCGTGTAGAGAGGGCCGATGCCACACGCATTGGCTAAGGTAGCTGATCTGGGAAAGGTTGAACAGAGGACGGGAAGCGGGAATCAGGAGCATGGCCTGAGTACCGGGTACGATGTTCGGACCGTTTACCCCTGACTTCCGACTTCCGAGGATGCTGGAAACGGCGGATTCTCATTGTACGTGTGCATGGTGCGCGCCAGGATCCAATCGGGCAGCCAGCGGGTCAATTTCATCAACAAGCTCGTTTGCCAGGGGAAATTGTAGACTTTGCGGCGACGGTGCAGGGCGTGCACCATGCGGCGAGCCGCCTCGTCGGCCTCCAGCAGCCACGGCATATGGAATTCGTTCATTGCCGTCATCGGCGTACGCACAAACCCGGGACACAGGGTCGTTACCGCAATGCCTTTGTCGCGGAGGTGGATCCGCAACCCTTCCAGATAATGGTTCACCGCCGCTTTGCTGGCACAGTAAGCCGATTCTCCCGGCAGTCCTTTGTAGGCGGCCAAGCTCGAAACGGCCGCGAGATGGCCCCGGCCGCGGCGGAGCATGTCGGGCAGGACGGCTTCGATGGCGTACACTACTCCCAAGGTGTTCACACGAAACATCGCTTCAATATCCCCCACATTCATGGGGTCGAGCTTCGTCGGCATACCCACTCCGGCGTTGGCGATGAGCAAATCGACGGGACCGAGCTGTCCGGCAAGCCCGCGGATGGCGGTTACCGTCTGATCTCGGTTCCCCACATCGGCCGAGGCAACGGCTACTTTTCCCCCCGCCTGGCGAATCTCTTGGGCAAGGGCCTGGAGCTTTTCCTGCCGCCGGGCCACCAGGCCGACGGCGTACCGTTGGCCAGCAAGCACCTGGGCCAGCGCCCAGCCGATGCCGCTGGAAGCTCCAGTAATAATCGCAACCGGGTTGGCTCCAGTCATCCGGCTTCCTCCTGCAATCCTTTTGCTTCTCGTTTTCGTTATCGTCCTTCCCCTGGGCACAAGCGTTACCCGAATGTGCGGGTTCCTCACTTTCTCCGACAAGCACCGGACATGCAAGCCGATTTTGGCCGATCCACGTGGCATACTTGCACCGGGAGTTGCGAAGTTGCAAAATGCAGAGTGAACCGTGCACATCCAAGGTTAGGAATTGCCATGTTCATACACACTGCGACAAAAAGAAATCGGACAAGGGTGTTCCACTTAGCAATTTGCATGTTGCAATTTGCATGTTGCATTTCCGCTTCCCGCGTCCTGGCCCAGCCCGCAGCCCCGCCCCCGCCGAAGGAGTACCGCGCCGAGATTCGCTACCGGATCCGGACCGTGGGGGTCGGACGCCTCGCGCCCTACAACGCCCTGGTCCGCTACCTGGAATCGATCGGTTTCCACAAAGATCCCGGTCCCGAGAACGAAGCCGAGGATCCTGAACGGACGCGGATGACCGGCACCATTGCCCCCGCGAACGTGGCCAAGGTCTTGCTGGAGCCGCATGTCCAGGCCATCTTGCTCGTCCCGCTGGGTTACGAATTGCCCGCGGAAACAGACCAGGCCGTCAAAGTACAACTGTGGCTGAAAAGCGGCTTGCCGCTGGACCGGCAGCGGCTCCTCGCGGATCAGGTACGCAGTCTGCTCCGCGAGTTGGGGTTTCACGAGGCCGTGGGGTATGATCATCATGGCCACACCCGCTTGGTCGGTACAATCCCGGCCGGCAACGTCGAAATGCTCTTGGAGGATCTACGCTGGCAAGGCTCCGGATGGCTCGCGCCGCGTGTACCGGTTGACGAGTTGCCGACGCCGTTGAGGAATGCCTGGCCGTTGCGCATCGTGGAAGTAACTCCTGAGCCTGTGGGTGTCGAACCCGCCAAAGATGTGCCACCCACGCCGGAGCCGGCCAACACGCGCGATCCGCTCCTGAAGATTGCGCGGGACCTACGTACCTTGGATCAGGGACAGCCGGTACACATGGAAGTCATTTTGGTCGCCACGCCGGAAGACGACCGGTCCTGGCGACAGAACCTTCTCCAGGCGGCGGCGGGAGCCACGATCGAAGGCCGCCTCGGACCGCTCGTGTCCTTGATGGCGCTCCCCAAGCAGGCCGAGGACCTGGCCCGGTTACCCAGGGTGGCCACGGTACGGCTGCCACGTCCGGCTTTCGTCTCTGTCCTTCCTTTGGAGCACAGCCCCAAGGACAACCGCGAAGCCTTGCGTTCCACGGGACTGGATACGTTGCACACCGCGGGTTTTCGCGGTCAAGGTGTGCGCGTGGCCATCGTGGGAAGCGACTTCCGGGGTTATGAACAGTTCTTGGGCAAGCAGCTCGGAGCACGGACTCGTTATGTCGATCTCACGGCCGAGTGTCAGCCGAGCATCGAACCGAAGGCTTTCGCTGGTGAGAGCCAGGCTATGGGCCGCGATACGCAGTCGGCCTTGGCCGTGGCCGTGGCCGCTCCTGCCGCCGAGTTTACTCTGGTCCGCATTGACTCCGAGGCTCCCTACCAGTTGCAAGAAGTGGCCCGTAGCATCAGCGGCGAGCCGGTGCGTTCGGATTGCCTCGACCTGCGCAGCGAAGAACTGGCCGCGGAAAGCAGTCGCCTCCAGCAACGGCAAGAGCAATTGCTCGAGCAGCGCCGGCAGGTTCTGGACAACTTCGGACAGGATGAAGCCACAGTCAAAAGGCGGCAAGCTTATTTCCAACAGCAAGCGGAGTTCGATCGCCAAATGCAGGAGCATGGCCGCCGCCTGCAGCGCTATCTCGACTTGATGCGCGATTTGCGGGCCCTCAAAGGAGTCCAGGTCGTTGCCTGTTCGCTGGTGTGGAGCGATGGCTATCCGGTGGATGGCACGAGCCCGCTGAGCCGGTCCTTTGACGATCGACCCTTCTGTGCCGCGCTGTGGTACCAGGCGGCCGGCGACACCAATGGGCAGGCTTGGGCTGGTTTGTTCCGGGACACGGATGGCAACGGCGTCATGGAGTTCGCGCCCCCCAGCACGCCCCTCCAGCCGGGCCGGTGGACTCCAGAATTGAACTTTCTGAGCTGGCAGCCGATCGGAGGAACCAGGACTCCGGAGTTGCCTGCGGGCAAACTGCGCGTATCGATCCAGTGGCGAGAGCCGCACGACCCAACATTCGGGCCCGACAGCGGAGAGCTGTATCAGCAGCCCCTGGCCGATGTGCGTCTCCTGATCTTGCGCCAGCGCGATCCCACGGGAACCAAGCTGCCGGCCGACGATATGGAGGTCATCGCACGATCCGATGGCTTACCACTGCGGCTCGAAAACACGCCCTCCAGTGCCGCCTATGAGCAGACCGTGGAGTTCACCGTGCCAAGTCCCGGCCGGTATGCGGTACGCGTGGAAGGTCGAATCCCGGCCACGATTCGGCCGGCCAATGAGCGGACCTTGCCGAGCCTTCAGAAAACGTGGGAACTCCGCCTCCGGCTATTTGTGCGGCAAATCGAGGAATCGGTGCGGATGAGCGGACGGGTCATCTTTGGGGATTATGCAACCGATCAGGGAAATCCCGGGATGCCGGGGGACGCGCATGCGATCCTTTCGGTGGGTGCACTCAGCGCGTCGGGCCGACCGGAGGGGTACAGCTCGTTCGGTCCAGCCTTCAATCAAGCACTGCGGATCCGGCCGGATGCGTTTTCCTTCGATGAACTTTCCCTCGGCGTGGAGCCCGCTCAGGCGGCCGCAGGCACGGGCTTGGCCGCCGGTTTCGCCGCCGGGACGGCTGCCAGTGCGCTGAGCGCCGGAATGCCGGCCGAGAGCGTGCTATTTGCGATTCACCGGTACCCCGGCGGGCTGCTGCGCATCCGGCCCAGGGTTCAGCTCACCGGGGGCCACTAGGATCTCTCCTCAAGTTTTCCCCAGTACCATCCGATAACTGCGGTGGGGATATGCCGCGCCGAGGCGTGGCCAAGGGGAGCCTTCCATGTACGAGAGTCACTTTGGCTTGCACCGGCGGCCCTTCGCAGCCATTGCCGATAGCGGGGATTATTATCCCGCCACGAGCCATGAACAGGCCCTGACCCAGTTGCAGCAAGCCATCCAGGATGACGAGGGCTTTGCGTTACTGACCGGCGAGCCGGGTACCGGCAAAACGATCGCCTGCCATTGCCTCTTGGACCGCCTCGGCGACGCCGTCACTGACGCTTTTCTCACTCATAGCCACTTTCCCGATCGAGCCAGCTTGCTTCAAGCGCTGCTGTACGATCTCGGTTTGCCCCACGAGAGTCAAAGTGAACAGGAACTGCGGCTGTCGCTTACCGATTTCTTGCTGAAAAACTACGAGAATGGCCGGCGCACCGTGCTCGTGCTGGACGAGGCGCAGCATCTCGGTGCCGACCTGCTCGAAGAGCTACGCTTGCTGGGCAATCTGGAAGGACGGGGGGGCAGGGCGGTCCAGGTGGTTCTCTCCGCCCAGCCGGTAATCCGGGCCACTCTCCGCCTGCCGCAACTGGCGGCTCTGAGTCAGCGCTTGGCCGTGTGTCCCCGGCTCGATCCCCTGGGGTTGCATGAAGCGGCGGATTACCTCGTTCACCATCTGCGCGCCGCCGGAGGAAGGCCAGAACGGATCGTGTCCGACGAAGCCCTGGAGATCCTGGCTCGTGGAACGCGCGGGATTCCCCGGTTGCTCAACCGGGCCATGCATCAGGCGCTGACCCTGGCGTGCACCGCCACGGCAGGGCTCGTCGATGCCGAAGCAGCCATCGAGGCTCTCGGCGTGCTTGGACTGGTCAGCGAGCAGGATGAGCCGGGGGAAGCGATTGTTGCTGACCCACTGGCACGGGTAGAAGAAGAGTGCGATCTCGCGGAGGAAAAAACGGAGCCGGTAGTCCCGTTCGAGGAGGCCACCGGCCGACTCTCCGAGCGAGCTCCGTTCGCGCTCCAAGACCCCAACGGTCCGCGCCGCCCCTCCGCTTCGCCGCGTCGGCCGGCGTAACCGTAGGGTGCGGAAGGGAAAGCGTGAGTGGAAGGCGAGCCTGTCGCCCGGCCTCTCACTTGATTCATGTGGAGTCCATCATGGCAAGGATTCGCGAGGTCCTCCGGCGGACCGATGGGATGCGTAGTCCGCTTCGGGCGGATGGTGCGTCGCCTCCTTCCCATCAACCGCAAGAGCTTCCAAGTTGCGCCGACGAAGAAGAAGTCCCATTCATCGAGGTCGGAGGCCGGGACACGCCTGTGGAGGCATCTCCGTCCGTTCTAGCCAACCATCCTCCCGTGCTGCACAAGAATCCTCAGGCGGAGCCGTCCCCGCCGGAGCGGGTCGGGACTCGGCGCGGGACGACGGAAGTCCGGCTGACCATCCTCCATGTCTCTTTTTGCACTCCAGGCGATTGAGCCCGGCCACCGGTG
>DATGIQ010000542.1:0-2450 GCA_035295665.1 Gemmataceae bacterium
CCCCCGCAACCTTAAATCGGCATTTTTGGGGCGGCTTCGGCCGTCCTCATCATGGGGTGCGGCACCTGCAACAAGAGAGAAACCAAAAATCTTGCAACCACGGCGCCGGACCGATAGGCGCTCGGCGTCTTGCCGATTCCCCGGCCGCATTCGGTCAACCGCCAGCCCTGAGGAATACGTTTTAGTTCGCACCTTTGCCGGGTGCATCGGTACAGTCTAACAGGCGGTCGCCTCGTCCTTTTGGTCCGGCAGAGTTAGCCCTTTTTCTCGCACCTGGCCTTGGCGACCGTTTTCCGCTAAGCATTCCCACATCCCTTGTTCGCCCTCCCAATCCGGTGTTCCGCATGCGTGTCCCTGACCACCCGACCCTCATCCGGCGCATGCTCGACAGCCGCTTAAAAAGACTCGGCACGCGGTCGCCGGTTCTGGCCGCCTCCTTGAATGCCTACACCCATCGTTGCGGCCAGCCCACGTGCCGTTGCCAGCGCGGTGGCCCCTTGCACTCCGGCCAGCACGTGACGTGCAGGGGGCCTGGAAATCGGACACGCACGGTCTACGTGCCCAAGGATCTTCTTCCCGAGGTACAGGCATGGATCGCCGAGCACAAAAGGCTCAAGGCATTGCTCCAGGAGATTCATCAGCTCAGTCTGGCTCTGGTGCGGACGCATGCCCGCCACCGCCGGCGCAAGGCCGGGCGGCGCTGATTGTCGGCCGGGCGTTGGTGCAAACGATCCGGCATTTTTTTCCCGGAACTCAATAGCTGGCTCGATCGCCTACCCGATTCCCGTGAACCCCGCCTGCGCGTTTACTCGACGCGCTTCCTCGCCTGGTGGGCGCTGGCGCTCTACCTGCTGCAACTCGCCTCCCGCCGGCAACTCGATTACGATCTCCGTGACGGCGGGCCCCAGGTCTTGGCAAACCTCAATCGCCTGACCCAGACCGAGCAAGCCACGCTCCCGGTTCACGACACCCTCGATCACTTCCTGGGGCATGTGCCCATCGCCGGCTGGGAACGTCTGCGCACGCAGATGGTGCAACGCCTGCTCCGCATGAAGGTGCTGGATAGTGCCCGCTTGCAGGGTCGGCCGGTGCTGTTGATCGACGGCACCAGCCTGATCTGTTTCCAGCGGCGGCACTGTCCGTACTGCCTGGTCCACAAGCACGGCGCCAAGACGCTGTACTCGCACCAGGTGGTGGAGGCCAAGCTGCTGGGGCCGGCGGGGGTAGTGATTTCGCTGGGCAGTGAGTTCATCGAGAACGCGGACCGGGATGGCGGTAAGGACCGCGGCGCCGAGCAGGTCAAACAGGACTGCGAGTTGAATGCATTGCACCGCCTGTTGCCCCGCATCAAGAAAGAGTACCCGCAGCTCCGCTTCGTGCTGGCCCTGGACAGTCTCTACGGCTGTGGGCCGGTGTTCGCCTTGGCCGAGAAGCTCGGTTGGTCGTATGTGGTGACCTTCAAGGAAGGCCGCACCCCGTCTCTCTGGCGCGAATTTCGCGCCTTGTTGCCGGCGTGCCCGGAGAATTGTCTGAAACGGGTCTGGGGGGACGGTCGGCTCCAGGAGTTCCGCTGGGTGTCACGGCTGGCCTACGAAGACAGCGTGGGCCGGACTTGGACGCTCAACGCGCTGGAGTGCACGGAGACCACCGCCAAGGGGGAACAGTACTTCGCTTGGCTGACGGCGCTGCCGCTCGGCCGTAAGACCGTGGAGGAGATCGCCCAGAAAGGAGGTCGTTATCGCTGGAAAGTGGAGAACGAAGGGTTCAACCGTCAGAAGAATAGCGGCTTGAATCTGGAGCATGTCTACAGCATCGACCCGGAGAAGTGGAAAGCCTATTACCTGATTTTGCAGATTGCCTTCATCATCACGCAGTTGCTCGAGCGCGGCAGTCTGCTCGATCGCCTGGCCAAGCAGGCCGGGCGCACGGTAGCGCAACTGTTCGGTAGCCTGAAGAACGTAGCCCGCCGCCTGCTCGACAGCCTGAGGTACTTGGACTGGGAGGATGGATGGTCTGACCCGCGCCAAACAGCCAGGCTCCGCATCGGCTTTGACAGTTCGTAGTCTGAGCCAGCGCCGCTTCTCCGGGCTTGCCGAGCCGAACGCCGGTATCCCACGCGACCGCCCGCAACGGGCCAGCCGTCCGCGGTGCGCGCCCGGCTAAGGCGGCGCCGCAAGTCAGCTGAGGCCCCGGAGACCAGCTGGACGTATTCCTCATGGCTGTGGACCGGCAACCGCGAGTGACACACCGCCCGCGCTTTGGCATAATGACCCTGCCTCGCGACCAGCGGTGCTTGATCGCAAACTTAGACCGGGGGCGGATGACATGGTGAACGAATCCCTCCGCAACGCCGTGCACCGGTTCCTGCCCCGCGTGCAGATGCCCGCCCAGTATATCGGCGGCGAACTCAACTCCGTCGTCAAGGACCACGCCCAGGTTCTCGGCAAGCT
>DATGIQ010000543.1:0-5500 GCA_035295665.1 Gemmataceae bacterium
GTGGGGGACTTCAACAGCGACGGCAAGCTGGACGTTGTGACGGCAAATGGAAACGGCAAGATCAGCGTACTGCTGGGCAATGGGGACGGCACCTTGCAGGCCGCCCAAAGCTTCGCGCCCGGATTTGTTCGGTTTGACGCAGTGGCGGTGGGAGATTTTAACGGCGATGGCAAGCTCGACCTGGTCGTAGCTGGCGAAGCGAATGATTTTAGCGCTACTGTAGGCGTTTTGCTTGGCAACGGCGACGGCACCTTCCAACCCGCTCAGAACTATCCTGGCTTCTCGACCTTCGCCGCCGTGGGCGACTTCAACGGCGATGGCCATCTCGATATCGCGACGCAAGGTGTTCTCGGTGTGACGATCCTGCTCGGCAAGGGGGACGGCACCTTCGGCATCGGCTCGAGCGTTGCAGGGGGCGGCTACTCCGCAGCGGTGGGGGACTTCAACGGCGACGGCATCCCCGACCTGGCCTTGAGCGGTGGTCCGACAACAAGTGTAGTCGGTATCCTCATCGGGAACGGAGATGGCACCCTCCAGCCTGCTCAGTACTACCCCGCTGGCTCCGCTACCCTATCCCTAGCGCTGGGTGACTTCAACCACGATGGCCATGTCGACCTCGCGGTGGGCACGGAATACGGGCTGGTGAGTATCCTCGTGGGCAACGGCGATGGCACCTTCCAAGCGCTCCAAGGCTTCGCCACCGGCAAGATCGTAGCCTCCCTGGCGGTGGGCGATTTCAATGGCGATGGCCATCCCGACCTCGCCAGTGTCGATTATTTGGGCGTGTTCATCCTCCTGGGCAAGGGCGACAGCACGGTCCAGGCTGCCAGGGTCTATGCGGTAGGCGACGGTGGCCTTTCCGTAGCCGTGGGCGATTTCAATGGCGATGGCATCCCCGACCTCGCGGTGGCCGACGGTCGCTTCAACGGCACGCTGAGCATCCTCTTGGGCAACGGCGACGGCACGTTCCGCTCGGGTCCGAGCTACCCGGCCGGCATTGATCCGGTGTTCGTGCTCGTGGCGGATTTCAACGGCGATGGCGTCCCCGACGTCGCCGTCCTCGATTCGGATGACGTGAGTGCCGTCCAGATCTTCTTCGGCAACGGTGATGGCACCTTCCAGCGGGCGCAAAGCTACGCGGTGGGCCGCTATGCGACCTTCATGGCAGCCGGCGATTTCAACGGGGACGGGTTTCCCGACTTGGTCGTAGCGAACACCGGAAACATACGCTACGGCGATATGACGGTGAGTGTGTTAGTCAATCACGGCGACGGCACCTTCCAGGCCGCACAGAACTACCCGGTCGGTTACTATCCGTCCATGGTGGCCGTGGCGGATTTCAACGGCGACGGCTATCTCGACCTCGTCGTGAGCAGCAGTGGCCTGGCGAGCTCGAGCGCGCTGAGTATCTTGTTCGGCAATGGCGACGGCACCTTTCAGGCCGCACAGAATTGCAGCCCCGGCTCCGGCGTGTACGTTGAGGTGGTGGTGGCCGGCGACTTCAACGGCGATGGCCATGCGGACCTCGCCGTGAGTAACGGTTACAGTGTGCGTGTGTTCTTGGGCAACGGGGATGGCACGTTCCAGGGCGGACAGCAGTACGCCGGAAACGGACCCTTCGGCATCGGCGATTTCAACCGCGACGGCTTCCTCGACTTGATCGTCAATCAGAATTACGCCCGCACTGTGGTCTTGCTGGGCAATGGAGATGGCATGTTTCATGCTGTGCCCGGCTGCCCGGTCGTGACTGGGCGCCCGGTAGCGGTGGCGGACTTCAACGGCGATGGTTATCCGGATCTCGCCGGGGGTTATGCAGGCGGCGCGGTCATCCTGCTCAATGCGGCGGACTGGCCGTAACGGCGAGCTAGGCAGAAGGGAAGCGGTAAGAAGGTGTCAGGACGCGACACTCTCCGTTCGTACACCCTCTGCCGCCGCCCGCGAGACTCGGGAACAGCGCAGGCAACGCACCCGAACAGAGCTTCGACCCCAGCTCGAAGCGGAGGTCCGCAAGTTAGTCGAGCGGCCGTGGATGGGCCGGAGACCGAAGCGTTGCGAGCCATCGACTCCGAATTCCGCGCTGCGGGGTAGCCGTTGGCCATCGCCATCCTGCAAGCTAGCCTGGCTAGGCGGAAAAAGTTGGCTATCAGAAGGTAAAGGGCATGCCTCAGAATGACCCGCGAGCGTGGCGGCTGTTGTTGCCGCGAACGCGCGTTCGAGATGTTATCCCGTGACGGGCAGAGCATATCGGGCCGCCGACGCCAACTCCGGCTGGTCAGCCGACCTTCACCCACCTAAGGCCAAGAAAACGCGGAAAGCGCCATGGTGCAGGATAGAGGCGCTCAATCTCCGCCGACGGCATGGGCTCTGCGAGCGCATCGAGCTGGAAGCCTTCGTCCGCAAAGACGGTTACGTACTGATCCAGAGGGCGATGAATGTGCGTTGTTCGAACGTCACTTCGATGCCTTGAGATCACGAAGGGGGCCTCAATGTATGTCTCAATCCCGTAGGGAAACCATGGCTCCTCCTCGTATCCCCAGTACTTCGGCCAGAAGCAAGGATGGGCCAGCGTAGCCACAAACCGCGCTCGCCCCCGTAGTAGTGCGGCGAGCGCCTTTACGAATGCTCGAAGATCCGGCGCGGTCATTAACGTCATGACCGCCACCGCGGCAGTCACCGAGCCGTTGTCGAAGATACTTGCGGCCTCCTCGATGGGCATTTCAACAAACCGCACGTTCGGACTACCTTCGCAAACCTTTCGCGCCATGGCCACACTGGCGGGCGACGGCTCTACTGCGAAGACCTCTTCCGCCACCTGGGCAAGCCGCGCCGTAAAGTGACCGGTGCCGCACCCCACGTCCAGCATGACAGAGTGATCCGCACCGTCCCATAGGCGCCAGGTCGTGGGGACAATGACATGGGCGAAACTCAAGTCTTGGCCGGACACAATCTGACGATGGCGTTCCTCGGCCAACTGATCCCATTCGTGAGCGAGGTCGGCGTGACTTTTGGCAGGACACGGCCCGATACCTGTCATTCCTTTCACCTCCTCTTTTGGGATCGCACGAGCATGATGAGGTCCTCCGCCAGGTGAAAGGCGGGATGACAGCCTCGACTGAACTCGTCGATGACGTGCGTATCGCCGTCAGCTCGGCCAACGGCAACGCGCGACCCATCCCTCCCGAACCTGGCAATCGTGAACCGCGACGCCGGCGCTTCCAGGTGTTTGGCTCCGTAGGCGTAGACCTCTGCGCCGGCGGCCGCCAGCTCCCGTGCAGGCTCGTTCAGCTCCGGCAGGCAGAGGATAAGTTCGCGGCGCCGCGCCTTCTCCATCAAAAGTTTGCGTGATTCCGGATTCTGGGCCCAAGTCATGTCTCGTGTCCAAATGGCGACTCGGCCACCGTGCTCAATCCAATCGTGCATGTATTTCCTGATTCCCTCGGCGTCAGTTCTTCTATAGACCCGCTGGCCTCGCAGCTCAAGGACCTCTAGCAGCACGAGCACGACAAAGAAGATTGCCGACGTGACAAGGAGGGCGACTGCCCACCACGGCAGGCTGCCCGGGGAGGGAAGGAAAGCAATCAGCAGCCCAGCCATGGAAGCAAAGGATGCTACCAGCGCGACCAGCTTCCGGACCACCTCGCCCCATGCTGCCCACCAAGTTCGCAAGCTCATCGTTGTGACCCAAAGCTCTGGCTGCCCAAACAAAACACGCGAGACAACACAACCGGTTTATGCACCCGCGCCGACGAAGCTATTCTCTCCTTCTTTTAACGCTGGCCCGGAGGATGCGGCATCGGGTCTTTCCCCTAGGGTTATCCGAAAGAATTCCTTTTGGTGTACGCATCCGCCGCCTTCTCCGTCGCCCAATTGCCCAGCCGCCGGCGGTAATCGAAGAACGCTGCCAGCCAGCCGCTGCCCTGCTCAACGAATGCCCGTATCATCTCCCCAATGCTGTCGTAGGAGCCGTTGGCCAGGACCTCCGCTGCCAGCCGCGCCCACACGTGCTCGGCGTCCATCGCCGGAACCCGAGTCCAGTTCACGCCGACCGCTCTTAACTCCCCGGCCGTAGATAATCGCGGAAGGACGGCTCGCGCATACGGCGCAGGTTGCCCCAAACCATTATGGATTTCCTGGTCCGGGATCGACTCGTTCGGTCGGAACGTTGTCGAACGGCAAACCCGGACCTCGACCAGGGCTTACTTTTTCTTAATCGCGACAAACACATAAGCTTCTCCTCTGATCGGCCGTTTGCGGAATGGGGATACCAATCGATGAACTCGTAATGCAGACAGCGATCCGCAGCGTCCGCGCGGAGTGCCACCTTGACACGTTGCCTTGGTGGACGCGCCCACGCTCCTTGCCGAGGGGCCACGCTGAGGAGTGCTCCTTGGGAGGGCGGGCAGCTTCAGCAAACAAACACCGAAACCGCCCGAGTCAACCCGAACCGGAGTTGCGGTCCAAAGTGAGGTTGGGGCTTGAGAAGAATCCGGATGTGCTGTTTCCCACGCGCATGGGCCTTTTCCTTCCGGGACGGTGCCATCACCGTACAGGACCCGCGCATGCGTCAGGACGAGCGAGGATCCCGGTGAACTTTGGGAATTCGCTCATCTTTTCGGTAGCCTGGCAACCCGTCGGGATGGATGGCGGCCGATTTGCAATCGGCCACCATGGGCTCGACGGGCCCATGGCTTTGCGTCCCCGCCTTGCGACGGGTTTGCCCTTATCGAAGATGAGGAGGCCGCCGCCGGCCTCGCTGCGGGCCCGCCAAAGATTTCTTCGCGGTTGCCGCGTGCATCCTCACCGTCTCGAACGAAGCGTAGGTCAGATCCGCCGTGCCGTCAAACGGCCAGAACAGGCCGTTGCAACGACGTCGCCGCCAATGGATGCGTGACCTAGAGCGGAGGAACTGGGAGATGGCGGAAATGCCACCCAAGGCGTCAGCCCCGTAGCTGGCTGCTTTGCGGTCGACACAGAAGTCCGGCGCTCGTGCTGCATCGCCGGCACCACGGGAGATAAGCAACAACGCTTACCATGATCATCATGAGCAGCACCAGAGCAGACGGCTCCGGAACGGGAGCGAGGGAGGGCGTGCCGAGGAATCCATGCTGGCGCCGTTCGAGATCGGTGTAGTCGCCCACGATCTGTCCCGCATTATTGATCCCGTAGGCGTCGGTTTGGACTGCGCCGGGGAAATCCAACGCAATGTACGTGCCACCGGTGTAAAGAAAGGATCCATGCGTGGAAAACCCCACGATCTGTCCCGCGTCATTAATACCGTTGGCCGTGGAGAACTGCGCCCCCGGTACATCGAGGGTTGTGTAGCTGCCACCGCTGTAGAGAAAGCCGTGGACGGCGAACTTAGGATAAGCGCATAAATAATCTTGCCAATACCCTAAGACTTAGTGTGGTGTGATGGTGTAATTCCAATCGCCATGAAAGTCCGCACGTTGCAGGTTAATGGATGCGTATTGCTCCTTGGTCACCTTGACCCCGATCGGAT
>DATGIQ010000544.1:0-68700 GCA_035295665.1 Gemmataceae bacterium
TTTGACGGTCAGCAGCGGCACGCTGGTCAACGCCGGCACCCTCAACATCCTGCCCGGCCTGACCGAATCCCCACGCACGCTGGCCGCCGACCTGCTCAACCAGGGCACGGTGAACGTAAATACCGACACTGACTTTTCCAATCCTTTCAACAATAGCGCGGCGGGCTCCGTACTGGTCCATGCAGGCACGCTAGCGCTTAGCGGCGGTGGCACCAGTAACGGCAGCTTCAGCGCCGACGCCGGAGCGACGCTAAGCATAGCGAGTAACTATATTCTGCAAACGGGTGCCTCCGAGACCGGTAGCGGCACGTTGCTGATTGACAGCGGTATGCTAACCGCCGGGGCCGATGTTAGCGTTCAAAATCTGATCCTAGCGGGCGGGACGCTGACTGGGGCGGGGACAGTAACGGTGAGCGGCCTAATGACGTGGACGGGCGGTTCCATGGCCGGGACCGGTGTTACAAACGTCGCACGGGGTGGCTTCCTGAATATCAACGGCGGCAGCACCTATACCGGTCTGCGCACCATCAACAACGAGGGAATGAACATCTCCGTCAACCCCAGCAACGTCTTCGTCAGCACGGATTCCACGTTTACCCAGCTGGAGAGCTTCGTGGCTTCCGGCCTGCAGACGCTGGCCAACGATCTCGGTCTGCCTTACGGCAATCTCATCCCCCTGCTGGGGCATGCGCTGAACACCATTCCCGGCTCGCTCATCAACGAGGTCACACCCGGTTTGCCGAAGACGATCAAGGGCATCAGCTTGTCGGCCATCCAGCAAGATCTCTTCCAGGTATTCGGGCCCCCGGGCCTGGATATTCTCCGCCTCAATGGCTCAGCGCCCGAGTTCATTCCGATTCTCAACAGCGATGGAATGGTAGCCATCACCTTGCCCATTGGAAGGAGCTTCACTGTGCAGGCTCCTTTCGACCTCGGCCTGCCCGGGTTGCCGCTCAAGCTGAATGCCTCCGGCAGCGTGCAAGGGAGTGTCGACGTCAATCTGAACCTGAACTTTTCGGTGGCGCAGTTGGCCGGCCAAAGTCCGAGCTTCCAGATCGAGCCCTCGTTCATACAAGCCGAAGTAATGGCCAGCGTACCGGGCCTGATGGCCTCCGCCCGTGCCGGCCTGCTCCAGGCTGAGGCAACGGATGACCCGAAGCATCCGTCGTCGCTGCTCCTGATCTACTTAACGAATTTCGCCACCGACCCGAGTGGCGGCCTGATGGTCTCCACGACAACCAACGGAAGCGCCACCGTCAACCTCCTGCTCAGCGCCAGCTTCGGCAGTGATCCGGTCAATGATCCTACTATCACAAGCAACTTCAATCTCGACTGGTCCTTCTCGAACGCTGACCCGGCGCAATCCAGCCCCTTCGGCAATACGCCGAACATCGCCTTCAACAATGTCCAGCTTCACCTCGGCTCGTTTGTGGGTGATTTCCTCGCTCCCGTGCTCTCGGACGTGCAGGTGCTCACCCGCCGCCTTGATCCGCTCGCGAAGTTTCTGCTTCAGGAGGTACCGGTTATCTCTGACCTGTCGCGGGACGTCGGCAGCGGTCCAATTTACCTGGCAAACCTTATCCCGGAATATGGCGAAACGATCGTACGCTTCGCAATGGCGGTGGAAGTTATCAACGGCCTCGATTCTAATGCTCTACGCACCGGCGTGGTGAGCCTCGGCAACTTCACCGTTACCGATCCGCGCGCTACCGATAGCGCAGGAGATGCTCCGCCGGCCGGCATCCTCCAGGATAACGCGGCTCCCGATGTAATCGCCCAGATCAGCGGTCTGAGCCCGGATGCGGCCAACTTCTTTGACCAGCTGAGCATGCTGGGCAGCTCCGATACTCTCCATTTCACCATTCTGGATGATCCCACGAATGCCTTTGACCTGCTCATCGGCCGGGATACGACGCTGTTCAGCTACACCGTAACCCCGCTCATGATTTCGGACACCGTATTCACGTACGATATCCCCGTCTATCCCGGGGTAGTGGTGCATTTCCAGGGAGACCTGAATTTCTCGGTGTCCGCCACGTTCGGCTGCGATAGTTCGGGCCTGCACGGTGGCAATATCTTGGATAGTTTCTACCTCCAAAACGTATCGATTATGGTTGGCTTCACCGTGGAAGCGGGACCAGGAGTCGGCATTCCGGATCTCTTCACCGTGAGTGTGGACGGCGGTTTGGGAGTGAGCGCCACCTTCACGCTCACCGGAACCGATGGAAACCCACGGCTTACCTGGAGCGAACTCGCCGACGGGCAGTACACCGTTTCAGATTCAGGCGATGTCCAGGGCTCCCTGAGCATCGATGTTACTTCGCTCGGGATGGATCTGTATTCGTTTACGTTGGCATCCTTTGATCGGCACATCTTTTGAGACGAGAACGCACCAACGTGGGCAGGTGCCCGCCTGCCCGATGAGCGGCGTTGGTCTGCGGGCCATCGCCGCGCGGAATGATTGAACACCCTTGCCGAGACCTACTTCCGGGGCTATTTCAACAGCATACGGGTCTGCTCCTACCGCCCGGTTCCCTGCCGCGTCCGCCTGCTGCCGGCGGTGTTGATTCCGCTTCGCCGGAAGCACCTGGGTTGTTGGCAAACGGTACGCGGTGCGCCCGGGGATTCCGCTCGTTCCGAACTCCAAGCGGAGGTGGCCGTGATCCACGTGAGCCAGTTGACCAAGTACTACGGCGATTACGCCGCCATTCGCGATGTTTCCTTTGAGGTTCCCCGCGGGAAGATCGTTGGCTTCCTTGGCCCTAATGGAGCCGGTAAGACGACCACCTTGCGCATCTTGGCCGGCTACCTGACCGCGACCTCCGGCCAGGCCACGATCGACGGCCTCGATGTTTTCTGGCAACCGGTCGAAGTTCGGCGGCGGATCGGCTACATGCCGGAGAATTGCCCGCTCTATCCCGAAATGCGTGTTGCCGAATATCTGCGTTTCCGGGCCGGCATCAAGGGTTTGCACGGCCGACGGTGCCGCCAGCGCCTTGATTACGTTCTGAATCGCTGCTGGCTCAGTGAGGTGCGCCGCCAGCTGGTCGGCACGTTATCGAAAGGGTATCGCCAACGGGTCGGCTTGGCGGATGCTCTGCTCGCCGATCCGCCGGTGTTGATCCTCGACGAGCCGACCGCCGGCCTCGACCCGAGCCAAATCCGCGCCAGCCGCGCCTTGATCCGCGAACTGGGCAAAGAGCACACCATCTTGGTGTCGACGCATATCCTGCCGGAGGTGGAGATGACCTGTGATAGCGTGATCATCATCCATCGTGGCCGGGTGGTGGCGTCCAGCTCGCTGGCCGAATTGACCACCCGGGCGGGGGCGGAAACGGTCATCGTGGTCGAAGCAGAAGGGTCGATCGCCACCGAGTCGATCCGACAACTGGCCGGTGTCGGCCGGCTGGAAAGCGAACCGATTCCCAATGGCACCCGCCTCCGCGTCACGACGGATGGCCCGCGGGAACTGACCCCGCGCCTGTGTGACTTGGCCGTCCAGCAGGGATGGAAACTCCGCGAGCTGCGGCCACAACGGCAGAGCCTGGAAGAAATGTTCGTGCGCATCGTCGAAGACGAAATCCCCGCAACCAACAGCGCGCGGCGAGCTTGAAACGGACGATCCGTGACGCTTTACAAGCGATTGCTTGGAGTCTTGTATGCTTCTAGCTGTCCGTGCAACCGAGAGCCTCATGCTTGCTGTGCTGGGCCTGGCGGGACTGCTTATCGCTGGCATCGCGATTGCCCTGATCGTGGGGTTGTTCCAGGCCCGCAGCTTGCTCCGCAAAGAATTCACCGCCTACTTCATCTCTCCGGTCGCTTATGTCATGCTGGTCGTCTTCCTGGCCGTCCTCGGTTGCCGATTTTATCTGGCGCTGGACCAGCTCACGCAGGGCGGGTCCCAGGGCATCGAATTCCCGATGCAGTATCTGTTCAGCATCCTGCCGCGGGGCATCGCCGGTTCGAAGGCATGGTTAATGGAGCTGTTCAGCAGCCAGGCTTTTTGGGTCGTTTACCTCCTGATTCCCCCGCTGTTGACGATGCGGCTCTTCGCGGAAGAACGGAACAGCGGGACGCTGGAAGTGCTCATGACGGCGCCGCTGAAGGATTGGCAGGTGGTTCTCAGCAAGTATCTCGCTTGCTTCGCCTTCTATGTGATCCTCTGGCTACCCACGATCGTGTATCTGCCGGTCTTGCTCGATTTCAAACAAGTGGAATGGCAGCCGGCCTGGACGACATGGAGCATCCTGTTCGTAGGCGGGCTGGGTGCCGTGGTGCTCGCCGGGCTGCTGACCCTGCTTCCGCTGGGCACTGCCGGTCGGTTGAGCGCCGGGTTGATTCTTGCTGCCGGCGCGGCCTGCGCCAGCATCGGCGGCTGGTTCCATTATCACACCGACTCCGCCCATGTGGTTGAGGTAATCGCTGGAATCGATCCGATGCCGGTGCTGTCCACGTACCTGGGATTGGCTCTGGCGGGAGCTATGTTGTTGGCCCAGGGAATGCTGGTGAGTAGCCTCCTGGGCAGCCAAATCGTGGCGGCCCTGGTTTCCGTCTTGCTGAACCTCGCGATCATCGTCGGCGGGTTGCTCCCCCTGGTGATCGATACCGGCGGCACGGTGTCGAAAATCCTCTATTCCTTTTGTGTCCCGCTGCACATCAGTCAAGAGTTCGGCCGCGGCCAGGTGGACACCCGCCACGTCATCCTGTACGGCAGCGTTGCTCTGTTCTGCTTGTTCTTGACAGTTCGCAGTCTGGAGAGTCGACGATGGCGTTGACGACGAAATCCCCCTCCCCCTGGTGGGCGCGGCTCCATTTCCTGATCCGCTTCGCCGGGTTGACAGGGGTGGTGTGCGCGGGCATCGGCGTGGCCCTGGGATTCCTCGAAAACATCCTGGATCGGATCGTGTCGCCGGACCTGCCGGCCGACTGGGAATTTATCCGTGCCACGTTCCCGTTCCTGACGCGGCCGGATATCGGGCCACCACCCCGCTTGACGGTCCAGATAGCGGTCGGCCTCCTGGTTGGCGGGGCGGCCGTGGCCCTGCTCGCGCTGCTCACGGAAATCTTTCGGATCTTGTTCCTCGTGGCCGGCCGGCGGAGCGCATTCGGCCTCAACGCCGCCGTGCAGATCCTCCTTGCCGCCCTTCTGCTTGTGGGGATCAATCTGTATGCCAATACCCATTACCTCCGCCTCGACTGGACCCGGAAGCGGCTCTTTACTCTGCCGCCGGAAATCCAGGCGCGCTTGGGGCAATTACAGGGCGAGACCACCATCGTGGTCTACGAACGCCACAAGACGTTTGGGCAATTGCAAGACAAGCCGGACGCGTACGATTTCGCGGCCGAACGGAAGGTGGTGGAGAAAATCCATGACCTGGTCGAGCAGTTCCGCGAGCTGGGACCGCGCTTCCGTGTGGAGGTCCTGGATGTGGAAGAAGAGGGCTTCAATCGGAAGCTCGATGATTTGACTGCGAATGCCAAGGAGCTGCGCACCGCCATCGATCAGGCCACCGAGAACAGCATTTTCATCGCCAGCGGCGATCTGCGCTTACCCAGCCAGCACAGGGTGCAGCGGCTCAGCTTTAACGATTTCTACCAGCTCGATAAGTCGGCCTCCAAGGAGGCCGACGGAGGACACGGCAACCTGGTCCTGCTCTACCAGGGTGTCGAACCGTTTGCTGGGGCCGTGCTCAACATCGATGAAAAACGACCCACCATTGGCGTGCTCGTTACCCATGAGCTGTTGACCACGCAAGGAACCGAAGAAATCTTCCAGCTCAAGGGTTTCAAGAAGGCGTTGATGGCGCACGGCTTCGATGTGAAGGACGTGATTCTCAAGAAGTGGAGTGAGTTCGCGCCGCCGGAGCCGGCCGTCTACACCTACGACGAAAGCCGTTACGACCAGCTCGATGAGGAATTAACTTCCATCGATGCCGACATCAGGAACCTGAATGAACAACTGACTGATCTGGCCAAGGTGCAAGGGGAATGGCAAGCGAAATCGCCGGCGGAGCTCACCAAGCTTTACACCAAGGAGCTGAACGGACGAACCATCGACGAAGCGTTGCGGCGCCGGCAGCTCGCATTTTGGCAACAAAACGAGGCGATTTTGAAAGCGCTCCGCAACCAGTATCAAGAGGATCGGGAAGCCACGGCCAAGGAAAAAGCCACGCTCCATGTCGATGTCACGGCTGAGCAGCGGCGGATCGCCGATCTCAAGGCCAAGCTCGCGCGGGCAATTGCGGATTGTGACCTTCTGTTCATTCCGCGCTATACGATCCGCAATCTCCTTTCCGGGTTCACGATCCCCAATCAGATCCATCGCCTCGATGAATCCCAGGCGGCGGCCATTCGGGACTTCCTCAAGGCCGGCAAACCGGTGTTGGCGTGTTTTGGTCCGAGCAACATGCCACCCGGCGAACGGATGATGCCGGGCACCGAAGGACCCGATGACGTGGAGCGCGATCTCAGTCAGCTTGGCATTCGCTTTGGCAAGCAAACGATCCTGTTCAATGTCGAGAGCAAGGCGTTCGCCGAGCGCCGCTCCAATCCGTTCGCCGCGGGAGCAAACGTGGAAGTTCCTCCCCTCGAGTTCGAGGGGGCCGGAGAAGCCACCCGAGCCGTACTGAAGCTCGGTACGCCGCCGTTGCCCCCCAATCCGCTCGGCCAGGCCATGAAGATCGCTGCCCATAGCTTTGGCACGAGCGATCTCCCGTTGCGGGTGCAGTATCCCCGGCCGGTTTACTATCAACCGGCCAAGGGTCAAAACCTGGCGTTTGAGCCGGAATTCCTCATGACCAATGCCGCGAGCTGGAACGAAGAACAACCGTTCCCGACCCGCGAACGGAGCATCCCCCGCTTCGAGCCGCCCAAGGCCGACGATGCCAGCAAGGGCACGCTCGATGAAAAACGCCGCGGCCCCTTTCCCATTGGCGTGGCGGTCGAAGCCCCGTTGCCTGCCGAATGGTATGCCGAGCAAAGCAACCAGCCGGCCACCGTTCGGGTGGCCGCCATCGGCAGCGGGCACATCTTCGTTGGGCCGGAGCTGTCGCCGGCCAAGGAAGAATTGCTCCTCGATACCTGTAATTGGCTGCTTGGCCGCGAGAATCTGTTGCGGCGGTCGGACCAGGTTTGGTCCTTCCCCCGCGTTGCCTCGAGCCCACGGGAGCACTCGTTGTGGAACTGGGGCGTCTGGCTTGGCTTGCCCAGCTTGTCCTTGTATTTCGGACTCGTCGTGCTCATGGGCCGGCGTTTACGCTGAACGGCTCCTGGGAGGAGAGGGCCTGCGATGAATTACAAGACCACGCTTGTGCTCCTGGCCTTCATTGCCGCCGGGGCAGTTGTCTATTGGCTGGGACCCGACGTTTCGCCCTGGCTTGGCCTAGCCCCCGCCCAGCCAAGCAGCACCGACGCCGGGACGCTCCGTACCTTGCAAGCTCTGACGGCCGATAACCTCGAACGGATCGAGATCCAGCAGGGACAGCGTGCCGTCGTGCTGGAGCGTGGCCCGGGCGGCGAATGGACTCTTCCCGGCAAATGGCCGGCACGGAAGGCGGAGGTCGACGATCTGGTTCAACTTCTCACGCATCTGCGCTCCCGATTCCTGCCTCTTCCACTTGGGGATCCTGCCGAGCTGGCGCGGTTCGGGCTTGGCCATCCGCCAGTCCTTGTCACCGTCCGCGTGGGCAACACCAGTCACCGGCTGGCCTTCGGGGAAGAGCCTGGCGGGAGCAATCGCTTCTCCCGTCCCACCTACCTGCGGCTCGACGATAACCCGGAAGTGCTACGCCTGGCTCCCGGCTTGGTAGCTGCGCTGGACCGGCCGCAGGACCATTACCAGCAACGGCGCCTCTTCCCCAGCGAACGTGTCGCCCAGGACGGCGATTCCCAAGAAAAGTTGGACCGCCTCGTAGCTCAGGCCGTGGCCGTGAAAGGACCAACCGGTCATTTCCGGATCGCCAGGGCGAGCGCGGATTGGCAGCTGGAAGACCCGGTTCAGGACAACGTCGACCCGGAAAAGCTGAAGGGGATCCTGAACGCCGTTCCGGACATCTGGGCCGAGCAGTTCGTGGACAATTCTAAAAAAGATTTTGCCGAATACGGCCTGAAGGAACCGGAGCAGATGTTGCAGGTAACCCGCCCAACTGGAGAAACCACGCTGTTGATCGGCAAGCCTTCGCAGACAAGGACCCGAACCATCACCCGGCCCGCCCCGAGTCTTGGGGGACCGCCCCTGCCGCCCCAGCGTGAGGTGATCCACGATGAATACCGCTACGCCAAACTGAAGGACAACGACCAGATCTTCGAAATCAAGGCCGATCGGCTCAAAGACGTGTTTGTCGCCGCCGACAGCCTGCGTGACGCTAACCTGGCGCGGTTTCACAGCCAGGATGCCCGCCGCCTGGAAATCAACCAGGAGGGCCAGACCATCCTCCTGGTGAAGGAGAAAGAGAAATGGCGTTTGCAAGAGCCGCTGCAAGCAGATGCCGACCGTGCCGCCATCACCGAGCTGCTTGACAAGCTTTCCAATCTGCAAGCCCGCGACAAGGATGTGATCGATCACGCGGATGCAATGACGTATGGGTTGGATAAGCCCACAGCAACGATGCAGGTGACGGTTGAAGAAGAGAACAAGAGCGAGAGAGAGCCCAAGGGCAACAAGACCAAGCAGTTCACGTTCGACCTGGGCAAGCACGACAAGGACAAGGCCAAGCTCTATGTACGGGTGGCCGATCGGGAGCGCATCAACGCGGTCGAAGACAGCCTCCTGAAACTGGTCCAGCGTCCCGCTCTGGCGTATCGACCCCTCCAGCTCTTGCAATACACGGCCCACGACATCCAGGAGCTGCGCGTTCGCAAGGGAGAAGAGGAATACCATCTGAAACGGGCAGACCAAGGTTGGAGAATTGGCGGACCGTTTGACGCAGACGCCCCGGCCGACCAGGTCCGGCCGATGATCGAAGAACTGGCGACACTCCGCTGCGAGCGCTATGCGGCCCCGGCTGCCGCTGACCTGGCCGCATATGGCCTTGATCAGCCCATTCTGCGTTTGACGCTAATCACGGCCAAGAATGGTGATCCCAAAGGAGAGACACAGTCGCGCACACTGCTGGTCGGCAAGCCGACCGAGGCCAATGGCCAAGCGCGTTTTGCCAAGTTGGAGGAGGATCCGGCGGTCTTCGTCCTGGCCGCCAAGAGCGTGACCGCGGTGGACCACGCTGCTCTCGATCTGCTTGATCGACAGCTCCTTGCCTTGCAGCTAGACACGATCCAGCAAATTCAACAAAAGCGGGACGGCGGCACGCTAACTCTGGAACGCAAAGATGCGCAGTGGCAGGTGGTAGAGCCGCCGGTCGCGCCATTTGTCGCGGACCGTGGAACGATGACTGCCGTGTTGGGCGCGTGGTCGAATCTGCGTGCCCAGCGGGTTGCCGCTTACGGACCCCAGGTGGACCTATCCCGCTATGGTCTCGACAAGCCAGCCGCGCGAATTACCATCACCCTGAAGCCGGCTGCCCACAGCGACAAGGCTGCCAAACCATCGGAGCATACGGTGCTTCTCGGCAACACGATTGCCGACTCTCCAGGCGATCGATTCGCCCGCGTGGATGATCGGCCGGGTGTCTTCGTACTGGCTGCCGAGCTGGCGAATGATCTCACGCATGGGTATCTCGATTTCGTGGACCGGACCGTGTTTCAGTTTGACGCGGCCAAGGTGACGTCCATTGAGCGGCGTATGGGAAACGAGAGCCTGGAAATCATCAAACGCGATAAGGCTTGGCAATTGGTAAAGCCAGGTGATCATACCGCGGATGCTCCGGCGCTGGATGAAATCATCGGCCAACTTGGCCAGTTGCGTGCCAAGCGCGTGGCTGCCTACCCAGCCAAGGAGATAGCACCGTTTCAGCTCGATGAGCCCGTGGCTACCCTGACTGTCCGGATTGCGGGTGCCGACGGCAAGCCGGAAGAGCGTCTCCTGAAGATCGGCAAGGCCGTTGAAGAAGCGAAAGCGGACGGAGATCGCTTCGCAGCCGCGGGAGAGGGGACGATGGTATTTGTGCTTCCCGGAAGTTTGGCACGGCGGCTGACTGCTCCGCCCCTCCAGTTTCAGGATCGAAATCTCGCCCATTTCGGCGCTGCCGATCGCGCCATTCTGGAACGTGATCGCCGCAAGGCCACGTTTGCGAAAGTGGATGGCACGTGGAAGCTGATGGAGCCCGTGGAGACCGAAACTGAGCAATCCGAATTGGAAGAATTCGTGAACGCGGCAGCTCACCTCCGTGCCGACGAGTTGGTGGCCGACAAGCCAGCCGATCTAAAGCCCTATGGCCTCGATCGGCCCCCGATCCGGTGGCGTTTTCAGAGCGGCGACAAGGAACTGCTGAATCTCTGGATTGGCGGACGGGAAAAGCACGGCTCGCGCTGCTATGCGAAATTAGCGGATCGGGACATGGTCTTTCTACTCAGCCCTCAACTGACGACCGAAGCCGAGGGTGAGTACCGCAAGCGAGCCTTCTGGGCCCCCCTGGATGCGGTGCAGGTCGAGAAGCTCAGCTACGGCTATCCAGACAAGTCTTTTGTTCTGGAAAAGGTGGAGAACGATTGGCACATCGCAGGCAAACCCGATTCCAAGGTTCAACCAGAAGCGATCCGCGAAACCCTCGATGCACTTGCGGGATTAAAAGCAGCACGGTACGTGATGGATAAGAATGCAGACCTGAAGTTGTTTGGCTTGGAGCCGCCACAATTGATTCTGGAAATCCACACCCGTACAGGAACCCGGCGACTCGACATCGGCCGCCCCGAAGGCGAATCGAAACGCCGCTACGCCCATGTCCTAGAATCAGACAACTCGGCCGTGTTCATCATTTCTGAGGCCGACGCCGGCCGGATCCTGAGGCCATTGGGCGGATTTCTTCAGCACGAACCAAAGGCATCCGGTCCGTCCACTGCAACTCCCCATTAACGAGCAAAAGCTGGCTCTAAAAGACGTGACGGCACGGGGTGAAGCCGAGACTCGCAATCGGCTTTACCCCGTGCCTACGCGGGAGGGTCGGGACGGGAGGAATTTGGCTTTCGCCAATCAGGTATTTGGGACTCGCAACCAAACCCTGATGGTTATGTGGTTGAGCAACAACCGTGCCGGTCATGTCTCGAAAAATGTCGTTCTGCAGCGATTTTTCCTAAATCCATTTGTCAAAACGTCTTGCAGAAAAGAAATGTCGGCTCAACCTTCATCACACGGGTGAGCACGGATGAACCTGGGAATGCAGGTGCGCGAATCTGCAACAACCGGGTGCGGTATTTCGCGCCACTCTGATGCGTCCTACTCCAATGTCGCAGCGGTGCCGGCGGTCCAACGGATGTAGATCGGATGTTGATTTTCGGAAATACCAGTGTAAACCTCTGTTAATTGACGTTAACATTCATGAATTAGTGGTCAAGTAATTCATCTGGTGCAGTGCTGGCGTTTTCGTTTTGTAAATTACTTTATGAGCATTGCTTACGGCGCAATAGCCGAGCTCACGGGGAAATGCAAATGGATTATTCTGGGAGATGAGAATGGCTTTGGCCTGAAAAGTGCATTACAAGACCGGCGACCGTCGGATACCGGCGCCATGGTCTCTCGGTCCCGTAAAAGCCCGGGTGGCTCTCCTCGGTGCGAGCTGCTCAACAACCGATGGCTTTCTGAACTCCGTTGTTTTGAAAGGCATTGGGAGTGCCTGGTGGGCGGTGAGTGGAAGCAGCGGGCCAGCTACCACTCACCGCTCACTTCGATTTTTGCTACCCCTTTTGCTGCCAATTCCGCTCGATGAACGTCGTATCCACCTGTCCCTCGATGAAACTCGAGTGATTGAAGATTTCGCGGTGTAACCCAACGGTTGTCTGGATTCCCTCGATCCAAAACTCGGACAAGGCCCGCCGCATACAAGCCAAGGCCAGCTCCCGCGTCGGCTGATAAACCAGCAGCTTGGCCACCAGCGAATCATAGTGGGGTGGTACCCGGTAGCCCTGGACGCAATGAGTGTCGAGACGCACACCCGGCCCGCCTGGCGCCTGCCAACGGCTGATGACACCCGGCGAAGGCCGGAAATCGGCGGCCGGATCCTCGGCGTTGATGCGGCACTCGATGGCCACGCCGCGCTGGCCGATGTCTTCTTGCCGATAGCGCAAGGGTTCTCCTGCAGCGATCCGAATTTGTTCCCGCACCAAGTCGATGCCGGTCACCAGCTCCGTCACTGGGTGCTCGACCTGGATCCGCGCATTCACCTCGATGAAGTAGAAGTTGTGCTGCCGATCCACCAAGAATTCACATGTGCCGGCGTTCTGGTAACCAGCCATGTGCGCAAGGCGCACAGCCGACCGGCACATCTGTTCGCGCACGGCGGGGGAAAGATTGGGCGCGGGGGATTCCTCGACAAGCTTTTGGTGACGGCGTTGCAGCGAACAATCGCGCTCCCATAAATGGATCACGCTGCCGTGGCTGTCGGCGAGGATCTGCACTTCCACGTGGCGGGGCTGTTCGATGTATTTCTCCAGATAGACGCTGCTGTCCTTGAACGCCTTGTCGGCTTCCTGGCGGGCCGCTTTCAATCCGGCCTGAAGGCTGATGTCATTCCGAGCCACGCGCATGCCCCGGCCTCCCCCGCCGGCCGCTGCCTTGATGAGCACCGGAAAGCCGAGGGTATGGGCCAAGCGCAGCGCCTCGGCGTCGGTCTCGATCAAACTTTCGCTCCCGGGCACCACTGGTACGTTGGCCTCCTTGGCCAGTTTGCGGGCCTCGTTCTTGTTGCCCAGCCGCCGCATCGCCTCGTGCGGCGGGCCGATGAATTCAATTTTGCAGGAGCGGCAAACTTCCGCGAAATGCGGGTTTTCCGAAAGGAAGCCGTAGCCCGGATGGATCGCCTCCACGTTGGCGATCTCGGCGGCGCTGATGATCCGAGGGATGTTGAGATAGCTCTCGGCCGCGGGGCCGGGACCAATGCAGATCGCATCATCGGCCAGGCCAAGGTACGGAGCATCGCGGTCGGCTTCACTGTAGACGGCGATCACTTCGATCCCGAGGTCCCGGCAAGCCCGGATGACCCGTAAGGCAATTTCACCGCGGTTGGCAACGAGGATGCGTTGAAACATAGCACCGCTCAGGCGGTCAAATCGACTTTGAACAGCGCCTGCCCAAATTCCACCGGTTGCTGGTTTTCCACGAGAATTTCCTTGATGATGCCGGTGCAATCGGCGGTGATTTCGTTGAAAATCTTCATCGCCTCGATGACACACACGACGGTGCTCGGCGTGACGCGGGCACCGACACGGACAAAGGGCTCGGCATCGGGGCTGGGGGCGCTATAAAACGTGCCCGGCGTCGGACTCTTGATGTGATGAACCGACGACGCAGCGTCCGCGGGCGGCGCAGCTGCCGGGGAGGCGGGCGGGGATGCCGGCGGCGGAGCTGTCGGCGGCGGAGCCGAAGGGGGCGCAACGACGATTTCGCGCGCACCGCGCCGGAGCCGAATCCGCAACTCCCCCTCGCGCAAATCAATCTCACTCAGATCGTGCTGGCTCATCAGCCCGACCAGGTACTTGATCGTTCGCACATCGAAGGGGCTGGGAGTTTTCGCCGCGTCTTCCGCCACCAGAGCACCTTCTTGGTGAGTGTTGCGGGTTGCGTGAACCATCAACCATCAAAAATCAAGAACCGCAAATCCTTCGTCACGGTCGTCAGTACTTCGCAGCCATCTGGGGTGACCAAGACATCATCTTCGATTCGCACGCCGCCCCACCCCGGCAGGTAGATTCCCGGTTCGACCGTGACCACCATCCCCGGTTGCAGAATAACCGCCGAGTTCGGCCGTAGACTGGGCGCTTCGTGAACCTGAAGCCCCAGGCCATGCCCCAGACCGTGGCCGAAAAACTCACCCAGGCCGGCCTCCGCGATCACTGCGCGGGCCGCAGCGTCGACCTCTTGTCCTTGAACGCCGGGACGGATCTGGCCCAACGCTCGCTGCTGGGCACGCAGCACGATCTCATAAATCGCTTCCAGCTTCGTCGCGCCGTGTTCCCCCCCCGCCGACGGCGCGAAGGCTGAATTTTTACGGGGAGCGAGAACCCGTGTCAAGTCACTTTTGTAAAACCGGCCGCTGGCGCCCCAATCCACCAAGAGCAACTCGGCCCCGGCCACCGTCCGTTCCGTGGGAGGAGCATGGGGCAATGCGGCACGCTCGCCGACGGCCACAATGCTCGGAAAACTCGTGCCATGGCCGCCACAACGGCGAACATATTGCTCCAGGGCATCGCACAGAACCTTTTCGGTATCTTCGGGGCGGAGCAAGGCGCGGAATGCGTCGAAGGCCCGCTCAGCGATATGGATCGCTTCCCGGATTTGGGCGATCTCGGACGGATCCTTGAGGACGCGAAGTTTCTCCACGCATTCCCGCGTTGCCTTCCAGGTCACCGTGGGCGCCAGCTCACGCAGCGTTTCCCAATCGCCGACGGACAGATGCCCCTTCTCAAAACCGAGCGATCGAAATCCAAGCATCCGTACTGCCTCGGCCGTGGCTTGCAGAAGAGTTTGGGCCGTGGGGCGAATCTGCACGTCAAGTCCCGGACATTCCTCGGCGATTTGCTTCGTGAAGCGGGCGTCACTGACCAGGAGAGCCCGTTCGCAGCCCAGCATCAGAAAGCTGCTTTCCCCACTGAACCCGGTCAGATACGTCACGTTGACCGGGTTCGTGATGAGCATCGCCTCCAGCTCTTGCTCGGAAAGCATCTGCGCTAGCCGTTGACGGCGCTGAGCGGCATAATTCACCGATGGGGATTCCACGAGCGCGTGACTCCGTTGGCGGCAAACCTCGGAAGGGCTGATCGCAAAGCCATGATTTTACTCCGCGCCGCTATTTCGGCCAGGCACTTGTTTCGACTCCGAAGGGCTGTAAACTGCCCTCTTCGATCGCCTCGGCTCCGCTGAATCGGAGAGCCCTGTCATGGCTGCCTCATTGCCGGACAAGCCGATCCTTCCCGATTCGCCTGCTCGGGATGGTCCGAACCAAAGCCCAGGAGAACGCCGGCCCAGGGCGGAACTGGAGGAAGTCGATCTTTGGTGGGGCTCCTATGCGGGCCGCGCCATGCTGCCGGGCTTTTTGCTCTGTCTGCTGCTGACGATTTTTCTTTTGGCGATGGAGTGGTACCTGGGGCGCCGTCAAGCACGCTCCGACCTGATTTCTTCCGCAGTCCTGGGCGTGGCCGGCGCGTCGTGGCTCTTCGAGGGTACGCGGTGGGTCTACCGGATGACCGCGCTCAATTACCGGCTGACGAATCGCCGGCTCCTGTACATGCACGGCTTCAAACTGCCGGAAAGCTGGGCGATCGAACTACGTCAGATTACGGACGTCTCCGTGATGTCCGGGCCGATCGAACGATTCCTCGGTGTCGGTCGGATCGTGGTCCAGACAGGGGGCGATAAGCCCGGGTCCGTGGTATTGGAAGGCGTATGGCACCCGTACCGCATCGCCCGGATCATCCGCCGCCGAGTACGGCAAGCACGTGCTGGCAGCCCATAAGCGCGCGGCGGGTGGCGGGAGAAGAAGACAGGGATGCGCAAGCGATGGCTCGGCTTTCTGTTCCCGCCACCCGCCACGCTCTCCCGCTACGCTTCCCCGACCGGCTGACCCTTCAATCCGGCAAGCGCTTCGGGTCCCAGGCGAACCAAGCGGTCCCCGACATTGACTTCGAACAGGTTATCGAGTGGCTCAAAATGCACGATCTCTACGGTAGCGCCGGGGACCAAGCCCAACTCCCGCCAGCGGCGAAGACGCCCGGGATTGTCATCCTGGGCTTCCCGGATCACCACGCGCTGACCGGCGCGGAAATCGCATAGCCGCTGGAGTTCGCGCGGCGTCATGGTCCCTTCGCGCGTCGGGATGAGATGGCCGTGGGGGTCTTCCAACGGTTCGCCGAGATGGGCGGCGATGGCCTGTTCCAGACGGGGGGAGATGGCATGCTCCAGTGCCTCGGCCTCCGCATCGACCTCGCTCCAATCGAGTCCGAGCACCCGGTTCAGGAAAAGCTCGACGAGGCGATGGCGGCGAATGACCCGCCGGGCTTCGGCAATGCCGCGTTCGGTGAGACGAGCGCCGTGGCCGGACTCGTAGGTGATCCACTTGGCCTGGGCCAGCCGCTTGAGCATCCCTGTGACCGACGGCGAGCGCACCGCGAGGCGTTCGGCAATGTCCACGGGCGAGACCACCGTTTCTGCTCCTCCTAAGCGGTGGATCGTCTTCAAGTAATCTTGCACCGCACGGGTCAGATGCTTTGCCATTCCAAGATCCTTGCAAGCAAACTCCGAACTCCCGCCTCCAGCGGAGAAGTCAAGGAGCATCTTAGCTACGAAGCACGCCTCCAGGAAGGAGGCTTGGGGCGTTAACTGAATGCATACGCCAACCACAGCGAAAGTCCGAACGCGATCCGCAGCCCCACCTGGCCGGAGACCCACCACAACGTGACATTGAGCAGCCGGCTCGCCTCGGCCAGGGCTTTGCGGACCTCGACGGTCACCAGGCGGCGCGGGTTCACGTAGCCGAGCGTGAACACCTGCACCACGGGAGCGACCCAGGATCGAAGCCAGTATTCCGCCTGATCGAAATAACGCTCCAGCAACCGCCGGTCCACTTCTCCGACGGTGAAAGTCACATAAAGATCGACCACGAGCATGGCAATTCCGAGCCCGGCCACGATGGGCACGGCCACCGGAAGCTCGGCGAGTCCGCGGACCGTGAGCTCGGCGTGCGGCCAAATGAGCCGGCAGGCCAGCGAATGCAGCAGATACAGTCCCAGGGCCAGCAAGGCAGGAAGCATCGTGGCCCAGGTCAAAAAGATGCTGTGATGTTCCTTGACGAGCTTCAGAAGTCGGGGCCAACGCTCCGGCATGGCGCGGACCAGACGCACCACGGCTTCGTACTGACGCAGCCGCATCGCCGTACTCGCGAGACATGTGACCGCCAGATAGAACTCGAAGAAGCGAATCAGGTTCAGGTGCCAGAGCCCTGCCATAAGGTTTCTGTCCAACGAAGCCGTCCTGCTGCTTGACCCATTGCAGCATACCCATTACGCTAAAACTCACACAAGATATCGAAAGGGATCCACGATGGCCATGCGTTGCACAGCATACTTGGGGCTGACGGTGACGGCGTGTCTGCTAATGAGCGGCTGCGGTGCCGCCAAACCGACGGCCAAATACCGGATTGCCGTAGTTCCGAAAGGGACGAGCCACGATTTTTGGAAATCGATCCACGCCGGCGCCCTTCAGGCGGCCCGGGAGCGTGGCGACACGCAAATCCTCTGGGACGGTCCGCCCAAGGAGAGCATGCGCTATGAGCAGCAGCAAATCATCGAGCGGTTCACCAGCGAAGGCGTGAGTGCCATTGTCCTGGCGCCGTGCGACCGCAAGTCGCTGGTGCCGCCGGTCGAGGGAGCGCTCAAGAAGGGCATCCCCGTGGTCATCATCGATTCGGGCCTGGAAAGCTCCGACGGGATCGAAAAGAGCCCCCATTACCTGGGATACGTGGCCACGGATAATCGGCAGGGAGGCGTCAAAGCGGCCGAGCGCATGATCGAGCTGCTCCAGGGCAAAGAGCATCCGCGTGTGCTGATGATCCGCTACCAAACCGGTTCCGAGAGTACGGAGCAGCGCGAGGCCGGCTTCCGGGCCACCATCGAAAAGATGCCGTCGATCCAGCTGATCGTCCCCGAAGACGAGGCCGGCGCCACCGTGGAATCCGCCCAGCAGGTGGCCGAGCGCATCCTGTCGGACCAGAAGGATCTGGATGGGATTTTCGTGCCGAACGAATCCTCCACGACCGGGGTCCTGCGGGCCCTGGAGGGGCTCAACCGCGCCGGCCAGGTCAAGCTGGTCGGTTTTGATGCGAACCCGGACCTCGTCTCGGCGTTGAAGGCGGGTAAGCTGCACGGGCTCGTGCTCCAGGACCCCTTTGACATGGGTTACCGCTCCGTGCTCCGTTCGGTCGATCACCTGGAGGGTAAGCCGTTGCCGAAAGAGCGGGTCGTCAACACCAATCTTCAGGTGCTGACGAAAGAGAACCTGGAGGATCCCGCGATTAAGCCGCTCTATGCCCGCGACCTCAAGCCGCTTCTGGGAGAGTGACCGCAGCCAAATGACCGTGCCCGAAGTTGCCGCCCACAAGCCTGGCGCGCCAGCGAAGGACCCCAGCATCTTTCGCTGGCGCGCCAGGCTTGTGGACATGTAGAAGGTAGCATGTCGAGTTCTGCCGTTCGCTTGCGCATGCAGGAGATACACAAACGCTTCGGTTCGACAGCCGCCTTGCGCGGCGTCTCGCTCGAAGTAGCGGCGGGAGAAGTCCACGCCCTGGTCGGCGAAAACGGAGCCGGCAAATCGACGCTCATGAAAATCCTGAGCGGAGCCGAGAAGCCCGACTTTGGAACCATGGAGCTGGACGGCCAGCCGTACGAGCCGAGCGGTCCGCAGGAAGCTCGTCTCCGCGGCGTGGCCATGATCTACCAGGAGCTAGCTCTGGCCCCTCACCTGGATGTTCAGACCAACGTCATGCTGGGGCTGGAAGAACACCGCTGGGGCTTCGTCCGGAGCCGAAGCCAGCGCCGCCGCGTCGAGGAAGCCCTGGCGCTCCTGGAACACCCCGAGATCCGTCCGGAAACGCCGGTCTATCGTCTCAACACGGGCGCCTGCCAGCTGATCGAAGTGGCCCGTGCCCTGGTCGTCGATGCGCGGGTTATTGTCTTTGATGAGCCGACCAGCTCACTCACGCGGCAGGATACGGAACACCTTTTTGCGTTGATTGCCCGTTTGCGGGCCCGCGGCGTCAGCATCATCTACATCAGCCATTTTCTGGAAGAAGTGCAGCGAATCGCGGATCGGTACACCGTGCTGAGGGACGGCCAAAGCGCCGGCGATGGGCCGGTGGCCGGCACTCCTCCGGAAGCAATTATCGACCAGATGGTTGGGCGCAGCTTGCGCGATCTTTACCCCCGTGTGCCCCATGAAATCGGCTCTCCTATCCTCCAGGTCCGCGAATTGGCCGGGGACCCGGCACCGCAGAGCGTGAGCTTCACGTTGCACCGCGGCGAGATCCTGGGCATTTTCGGACTGGTCGGCGCCGGGCGCACGGACCTTCTGCGCGTCCTGTTCGGCCTGAACCGGTTGGCGGGGGGTGAGGTGCGGATTGGCGGACGCGCGCAGATGCAGGCCGACCCGCGGCGACGGATTGGCAAAGGAGTCGGGATGCTGAGCGAAGACCGCAAGCAAGAGGGCCTGGCTCTTACCATGAGCATCAGCGACAATCTCACGTACAGCTGGCTCAAGCCGTACCTGCGCGGCCGATGGTGGCTGGACCTCTCCCGGCGGCGGGCGGCTGTTTGGACCTGGCTGCGGCGGCTCAGCGTCCGCTGCCAGGGGCCCGAGCAGAAAGTGGTCGAGCTAAGCGGCGGCAACCAGCAAAAAGTGGCCCTCGCGCGGTTGCTGCACCAGCAGGCCGAGATTTTGCTCTTGGATGAACCAACCCGTGGTGTCGATGTCGGCAGCAAAGCCGAGATTTATCGCCTGATCGGCGAGCTGGCGCAGCAGGGGAAAGCGATTCTTTTCGTGAGCAGCTACTTGCCCGAGTTGTTGGGCGTTTGCGATCATTTGGCCGTCATGACGCGCGGCCGACTCAGCGCCGTCCGACCCGTCGCGGCCTGGACCGCCGAGCAAATCATGGCCTTCGCCACAGGAGCAGGGGATTGGTGAGCACTCCCGAAGCCCTCTCGGTACTGGATCCCCCTAAAGCCCGCGCTCGCAGCGGCCGTTGGATGGACCTCTTATCGCTGGCCGGGCCTTATCTGGGCCTTCTCCTGGTCATCGTATTCTTCAGCCTGCTGATCGGGTTGACCGGTGGTCGGGTCGAGTCGTTTTTGAGTCTCGGCAATCTGAAGCTGGTGGCGGTGCAGGCGGCGATCTCTGCAGCGGTCGCGCTCGGCATGACCGTGATCATGATCAGCGGCGGGATCGATCTGTCGGTGGGCTATGTCGTCTCGCTGGCAACCGTGACGATGATGCTCGCTTACCGCTGGGCCGACGCCCACCCTGCCCTGCCGGGCACGCCGAGCATTTGGGCCATCGCAGCCGGGTTGGGCACCGGACTGCTGTGCGGCTGGACCAATGGGATCCTCATCACCCGGCTCAAGGTGGTCCCCTTTGTGGCTACGCTCGGCATGATGGGAGCGGCGCGCGGCTTGGCGCAGTATCTTTCGAAGGGGACGCCGGTGTCGTTTCCTAACCCGGCGCAGCCACCGGCATGGGTGCCCTGGTTAGGACGGATTGACCCGGAACCGCCCTGGTTGGGGATTGGCCCCGCGGCCTGGAGCGTCTTGTTGCTGGCGGTCGCCGTGGCCATTCTGCTTCGCTACACCGTCCTGGGCCGCTATTGCTTCGCCCTTGGCTCCAACGAGGCGACCGCCCGCCTGTGCGGCGTTCATGTGGAGCGGACCAAGGTGATCCTGTACACGTTGGCCGGGCTGTTGACCGGGTGGGGTGGGATTTTGCAATTCGCCCGTTCGCGGGCCGGACTGCACGATGTCCAGGCCGGTTTGGAGTTGGAAGTCATCGCTGCCGTGGTCATCGGCGGCGGCAGCCTCAGCGGAGGCGAAGGGACGGTTACGGGGACGCTCGTGGGAGCTCTGATGATCACGCTGCTGGGCAACGGTTGCAGCAAGCTGGAATTGCCGGTGGAGTTTCGCTTCATCATCATTGGCATGATCATCGTCGTGGTCTCGGCGGTCAATATGTGGCGGCAACGGCAGCTGCGATGAGGGACCACTGGGCAGCCCTGGCCGTGTGTTTGGATTTCCCATCAGGGACCTACGAAGTACTCCTGCGAACTGGCCAGGATGGCCCGTGAGTAGTCGGGTAGCGGGGAAGTATTGCTACGTCCCCGCCCCCTCAGAACTGGACGTGAGAGTTGCCCCTCATCCAGCTCGAGCGATCACGAACGCCCCTCGCGGGACGCGGCCGCTTCTGTCCGTCGTTCCTGCACGTGGACCTGCCGATGGCAGTTGGCATGCATCAACTCCGTGTTATCCGCCGTGTCCGGACCGCCTCGGCTGCGCCATATTCGATGGTGGATCTGGCAGTCTTCCTCTGCGATGCGCAGGGGTTGATCACAGATCGGACAGCGTCCCTTTTGTTCCTTCCATAGGTATTCGATCCGGCTGCGGCCTGTCCGCGTTTGGGCCCGTTGCCAGCCCAGCCGTGCTTCCAGGTACAGTTCCCACTTCGGATCGTAGGGATTGACCTTGCTGCGGATCTTCACATAGCGAATGATCTTCACCTTCGCTGCGGCCATCAACTGGATCGGCCAGTCCCGGCCTTTCTGGTCGCGCAGCACGCCGGTGAAGATCCAGTGGCGATGTTCATCGCGCGGGAAGTATCTCCGCCTGAGCCACTTCCCGTTCTTCCTCGGGTGTCGACGCCGACACCATCGCCACACCATCTGGAAGATCCGGTGGTCCACGCGCACAAAGGTGCGTTTGCTCGCCGCGTAACGGTGGTACATGGTCCAGCCTTTGATCTGTTGGTTCAGATGCCGGATCAGTTCTCCCGCCGTCAGGCTGCCTGAGTCATCGATCGTTTCCTGGATCTTGGACAGGAACGTCTTGACGCTTGACGCCGACGGCTTGGTCAGGACCTTGCCGTTGCGGTAACGCCGTACGTTCTGCCCCAAGAAGTCGAAGCCGTCCTCCACATGCGTGATCCTGGTCTTCTCGTGCGAGAGTGCGAGCCCTCGTTCCTTCAAGAAGTGAGCCACGAGAGGTTGGACTTGATCACGAAGGAGTTCCTCCGACGTGCCGGTGATCAAGAAGTCATCCGCATAGCGGACTAGGTGGACCTTGTTCCTCCGTTGTTGCGTCGGCGTCCTGGCGAAGTGGTCCGCCAGAAGCCGTTGCAGTCCATCCAGGGTCCAGTTCGCCAGCGCGGGTGAGACAATCCCGCCTCGAGGTGTTCCCTCCGTGGTGACGAACCAGGCGTGCTTCTCCAGGAAACCCGCTTTCAACCATTGCCTAAGCACCTGCCGGTCCATGGGGACATACTCCAGAAGCCATTCATGGCTGATTTTATCGAAGCAAGATTTGATATCGCCCTCAAGAATCCATTCCGGACCGTGGTGATGGCTCAGCACGATGTGTGTCTGTGCCATCGCATCAGCACAGCGGCGTTCACGCCGAAAGCCGTAGGAATGGCCGTCGGCGTGAGATTCTGCGATGGGATCAAGGGCGAGCAAGTACAGTGCTTGCATGGCTCGATCGGTCATGGTGGGAATCCCCAGACCGCGTCGCTTGCCGTTGCTTTTGGGAATGTACACCCGGCGGAGCGGTTGCGGTTGATAACCGTGCCGACGCAGGGCATCGAAAGCGGCCGACTTGGCCTCTGGTGTGTTCCAGAGAACTCCGTCCACACCAGGGGTCTTCGCACCCGAATTACTGACAACTCGTAAGATGGCCAGAGCCCGGCCACCGAACGAGTGCGTGAGCAGATAAACCAGGGCCTTGACTTTGTTCCATCTGCTCTCCGCGACGGCCTTCACGATACGCGCCTGGAGCCGACGGACCGTACGCCAGACCTTCTTCCAGTTAATGGTGTGCCAGTCGGGCGTACATTCGGGAGCCGCACCAGCAAGCATTGCTGCCGCCGACATGTCTGCTTGTCTCCCTGAGTCGGTTTGCCGAGGTTCTCTCGTGACGGAACATCCGAGGGAAGTCAGCCCGCTTTCGCGACGCGGGGATGTCGTCCGTGGGCGGACTCACCCGCTATCCGGTCGATTACCGACCGGCGTTCGCTTCCTCCCTCATCCCTTCCCCGCCGCCTCATCGGCTCCCTTTGCAGTCGGCCTTCCCTCGCGGGGAGGCGACGGGGTTACTTCGTTCATCTCGTCGATCATTCCGGGGGAGGGTCGTGCCTTTCGGCCGGTGGCGCGTCGTCCGCGGCGGGAGACATTGCAACTCCCGTTCCTGGCCACGTACCTTTTTTTTGGTCCGAGCCTGACAGCATCTTTGGCTCGATTCTGTTTACGGCCTTTATTAGCACTTCACCTGGGTTGACCCGACCCGGACTGCTGGCCCCCAACCGCCGTGATGCTGGCAGTCGCCGTGTCAGCTCGCGCATCCACAGCCGATCGATTGGATCGAGGTTACGTTGTCCCCCAGGCTTCGGACCTCGCCGTTGCCGGCGACGCCCGCTGGGGTAGCAGACCGATGGCGGAACATCGGGTAATGTCGCGACACCTCCTTTCAGGACGCATTACAGGTCGATGAGATGCTACGAATCGCACGCAATGGAACAGAAAACCGGTGTAAGGGGCGCTACGCCGCTAGGCCATCCCCCTGCTCAGGGTCGCGCAGCGGCCGGAGTTGCCCTTGCCGGATGGACTCCTTCAGGGCGAACTCGTAACGGCCCAGCACGTTGACGTGGTTGATCAGCAGCGGCGAGAGGGGTTCTACATCCTCTGGCCGGACCGCCTTTCCCGCCGCCGGCGTGACGGCGTGAACCTGCTGGCCGACTGGTGCGAGCGCGGGGTCCGGGTGGTGGCTGTGACCCAGCAGATCGACCTGAGCGGGGCGGTCGGGAGAATGCTGGCGAGCGTGCTGTTCGGTTTGGCGGAGATCGAATCGGAGTTCCAGCGCGAGCGGCAAGCGGCAGGGATCGCGGTGGCGAAGGAACGAGGTATTTATCGCGGTCGAGAAGGTGGCACGACCAAGGCTCCCCCCAATCGCGCCCAGGAACTCCGCGGCCGCGGCCTTACGGTGCAGGAGGTCGCCACGGCGCTGGGCGTCAGCCGGCGAACGGCCTTGCGGCATCCGGCAACGACAACCGTACAATGAACAAGGCTGCCGATAACACCTGTCCTCACGGATTGGTCCTGACACGGCAATGCTACGAGGGCAAGAACCCCAAACCGCGCCCACGGAGTTGGGCAAAAACATTCCGTTCGAATCTTCAAGCGTCCGGTGCCACCGATGAACGAGGTTACCCGCGTCCTGTCCGCCATCGAGGGAGGTGATCCCCACGCCGCCGAGCAGCTCTTGCCACTCGTCTACGACGAGCTGCGGCGGCTGGCGGCCGAGAAGATGGCCCAGGAAAGGCCCGGCCAGACCCTCCAGGCCACGGCGCTGGTCCATGAAGCCTACCTGCGGCTGGTGGACGAAGAGAAGGCCCAGCACTGGAACAGCCGCGGGCACTTTTTCGCCGCGGCGGCCGAGGCCATGCGGCGGATCCTCGTCGAGAACGCGCGCCACAAGAAGGCCCAGAAGCGGGGTGGGGCTCGGAAGCGGGTTGAGCTGGCGGACGCCGAATTAGCATCGCATTCGAGTCCGGAAGGGTTTCTGGTCCTGGATGACGCTCTCTCCCGGCTCGCCCGGGAGGACCCGGGCGCTGCCGGCGTCGCCAAGCTCCGTCTCTTCACTGGCCTGTCGGTCGAGGAGGCCTCCCAGGTATTGGGCATCTCTCGTGCAACGGCCTTCCGGCACTGGACTTACGCCCGCGCCTGGCTGCAGGCCCAGCTTCAGGAAGGGGACGCGCCACAGCAGAAGTGAATTCCTTCGGCCTGGTTGAGACTCACGGAGCCGTTTTTTCGCACTGCCTATTGGAGGAGCAATCCGGAGACACGCCATGAAGGACAACGCGCAGAAAGTCCGAGCCATTTTCCTTGGGGCCATCGAGAACCACACTCCCAGCCAGTGGGACGGCTACCTCGACGAGGCCTGCGCGGGAGACCCAGAGTTGCGGCATCGTGTCGAAGTTCTGCTGCGAGCGCATCAACAACCCAACAGCGTGCTCGATTGTCCCGCCCCTGCTCTGGCCGGCACTGTCGATGAGCCGCTGACCGAGCGTCCCGGCACGGTGGTCGGCCTGTACAAACTGCTGGAGCAGATCGGCGAAGGCGGCTTTGGCATCGTTTTCATGGCGGAGCAGCAGCAGCCCGTCCGACGCAAGGTGGCCCTCAAAGTCCTCAAGCCGGGCATGGACACGCGCCAGGTGGTCGCCCGCTTCGAGGCGGAACGTCAGGCCCTGGCTCTCATGGACCATCCCCACATCGCCCACATCTTCGACGGTGGTGAGACTACGTCGGGCCGGCCGTTTTTCGTCATGGAGCTGGTCCGCGGCATCCCCATCACGGAGTTCTGCGACCACAACCAACTGCCGGTGCGCGAGCGGCTGGAGCTCTACATCACGGTCTGCCAGGCGGTGCAGCACGCCCACCAGCGCGGCATCATTCACCGCGACCTGAAGCCTTCCAATGTGCTGGTGACGCTGCACGATGACAAGGCGGTGGTCAAGGTAATCGACTTCGGCATCGCCAAAGCCACCGGGCAGCAGTTGACCGAGAAAACCCTGTTCACCAACTTCGCCCAGATGATCGGCACGCCCTTGTACATGAGCCCGGAACAGGCCCAGCTGAGCGGCCTGGACGTCGACACCCGCTCGGACATCTACTCCCTGGGCGTGCTCTTGTACGAACTCTTGACTGGCACGACTCCGTTCGACCAGGAGCGGCTGCGGACGGCGGCCTACGAGGAGATCCGGCGGATCATCCGCGAGGAGGAGCCGGCCAAGCCGAGTACGCGCATCAGCACGCTGGGCCAGGCCGCGACGGGGATGTCTGCCAACCGCCAGAGCGATCCCAGACGGCTAGCGCAACTTTGCCGCGGCGAGCTGGACTGGATCGTGATGAAGGCGCTGGAGAAGAACCGCAACCGCCGCTACGAGAGCGCCAGCGCCTTTGCCGCCGACGTGCAACGGTATTTGAATGATGAGCCGGTGCAGGCCTGTCCGCCGTCGGCGTGGTATCGCTTTCGCAAGTTCGCCCGGCGGAATAAGCGGGTGCTGGCCGTGGCAAGCTTGCTGTTCGCCATGCTGATGGTTGCGGTCGCGGTCCTCGGATTTAGCTACGTCCAGGTCCAGGAGGCGTTGCAAGACAAGACCCAAGCCCTCCAGCGCGAGCAGGAGGCGTTGCAAGAGAAGACCGGAGCCCTCGAGCGCGAGCAGGAGGCCTTGCGACATACTGCCCGGTCCCTCGAACGTGAACACCAGACCTCTTATTACCAGCGCATCGCTTTGGCCGAGGGCGAGTGGTCAGCGAACAACCTCGACCGGGTAGAGCAATTGCTCGGCGCCTGCCCCGTTGACCTGCGCGGTTGGGAATGGCACTATCTGAAACGGCTTCGGCTGCCAAGCCTTGCCCCCTTACGCCATCCCACCGGTGTGTCCAGAGCGGTGTTCAGCCCCAACGGCCGGTGGATCGCTTCGGGTAGCTGGGACGGGATGGTCACGGTGTGGGACGCGATCAGCGGTCAAAAGCGGTTTGCCTTACAGGCCCACGAAGGAGCGGTCGACAGTGTGGAATTCAGCCCCGACGGGCGACGTCTCGTCACCGCCTGCAAAATAATCGCCAAGGTCTGGGACTTCGATCCCGAGCGCGCGGAGGTTAAGGATATCCCGCTCCATACCTGGACCGCACACCATTATAGGGTGGCGTTCAGCCCGGATGGACAGCGCCTCGCTTCCGCTGGGGACGATAAGACCGTGCGGGTCTGGGACCTGGCCACGGGCCACGAGGTCTTCCCCCCTCTTCGCGGGCATGCCCAGCTTGTTTACTCGGTGGCGTTCAGCCCGGACGGGCAATCCCTCGCCTCAGCCAGCGATGATAAAACCGTGCGAATCTGGGATGCAAAGACGGGCCAGGAAAAGTTGACCTTTCGCGAACATAGCGCAAAGGTCTCGTGCGTGGCCTTCAGCCCGGACAGCCAATGGCTGGCCTCGGGCACGGGGGGGATTGGGGACCCCAAGGCCGACAGCGAGCTGAAAGTCTGGGACCGGCGGAACGGTGCGGTGGCCCTGACTCTGCGTGGCCACGTCGGGTGGATCAGGGGTGTAGCGTTCAGCCCTGACGGCCGGCGCCTGGTATCAGGAGGCAAATTCGATGGCAACGTGAAACTCTGGGACCTGAAGACGGGTCAGGAGACCCTCACCTTGCGCGGACACCGCCACGGGGTCTTTAGCGTTGCCTTCAGCCCAGACGGGAACCGAATCGTGTCGGCGAGTTTCGACAGGAGCGTCCGCGTCTGGAACGCAACTCCCCTCGAAGGAGAAGAAGGTGAGGAGGTGCGCACGTTGCGCGGCCACACAAGTGGGGTTCGGGGTGTGGCGTTCAGCCCCAACGGCCGGCGCCTCGCCTCGGTCGGAGATGATGGGACGGTTAGGGTGTGGGACCTCCAGCTCGCACTGGCCGGGGATACGACGCCTTTGAAGATCCTTCCTGGTCATCTGGCTGGTGAGGGGAAAAATGTCGTGTTCAGCAGGGACGGTCGGTTCCTTGCCGCGGGCGGTGGGTGGCACCACCAGAACACCGGCCGACTAAGGGTTTGGGATACGACCATCTGGACGGAACTCTATACGAATCCCCCGGAGGGTTCCCCCGTGGCAGTCAGTCCGGATGGTCGCTACATCGCCGCGTGCTTCTTCGATACCATAGAAATTCTGGACTCGAGGACCGGCCTGAAAATCCATCCCCTTCACGGTCATAGCGAGTTGATTCTTGGAATCGCGTTTAGTCCGGATCTTGCCTTCGCCCGCCTCGCCTCGGCAAGTCGGGATAGCACCGTTCGCATCTGGGACGTTAGGACGGGCGAGGAAATCGTGGACCCCCTGGTTCACACCGACTTTGCGACATCGGTAGCGTTCAGCGGGGACGGCCGGCTCCTGGCTTCGGGGAGTGCGGATCGGATCGTCCGAGTTTGGGACGCCAACACCTGGAAGCTGCGGGGAGAACTGCCGGACTCCACCGGCGCGGTACAAAGCGTGGCGTTCCATCCCCAGGATGACCGGGTGATCGCTTGGGGCAGTACCGATTCGACCGTGAAAATCGTGACCAAATGGGATGCCGCCACCAAGGAGATCCGTACTCTCCACGGCCATACGAGTTGGGTGGAGAGCGTGGCGTTCAGCCCCGACGGTGAATGGATCGCTTCGGCGAGCCTGGATGGGACCGTCAAAATCTGGCGCGTGCGGCCGTTACCGCTGGCGTCCGAGTAGGCGGCAGGAGAGCCCGCCGAGGGAGGTTCACCGTGGCGGCAAGCCGCTCGCCAAAAACGTAGAGCTGACTGACAACAGACCAGTGACAGAGAATCCAAGCGGCCGGTGCGTGTCCGCCGCCAAGCAGATCGCGCACCGGCCCGGCCTCGCCCGGCGTACGGTCTGCGCGCCGGGAGCGATGGTCCTTCCATGATAACGCAGACCGGCTTGGCGAGGAACGGGGGGGCTCACGCCACCCCGCTCGCCAGAGATCTTAGGAGGTCCGATCATGTTTCTTGCGAACGTGTGGAGCCGCGTGAAGGTGCTTCTCCCATCCGCTGGGAAGGTTCCCTCCAGGCAACAGCTTCTGTGCGGCTGGGTGGTTCTGGGTCTTGTCGTTGGAGGAGTGAGCCGGGCCCAGTCCCAGTTTATGTACTTTGGCGAATATGGAAGCGGAGAGATCCGGCGTGCCAACCTCGACGGCTCCGGGCCAGTAACCCTCCTCAGTGGCCTGGGCCATGTTGTCGGGCCGGTGCTGGATCTTGCCGGCGGTCAGATGTACTGGGCCGAGGAGGGTGCCGGGGAAATAAGACGGGCCAACCTCGATGGCTCCGGCCAGAATACGCTCGTCAGCGGTCTCCCATCGGACCCTGATTTCCCTAGTTTTACGCCGCCCGTTTTGGACCTTACCCACGGCCAAATGTACTGGGCGGATAACAGCAACAGCGGCCCGGGGGACATCCGGCGGGCTAACCTGGATGGCTCGGAGCAGACGATCTTGCTGACCGGGCTCAATGAGCCTCGTGGTCTCACTCTCGACCCTACCGGCGGCCAGCTGTACTGGGCCGAGGGGGGGGCTAGCGCCAGGATCTGGCGGGCCAACCTCGACGGCAGCGGAGTGACGACTCTCCTCCAGGTGGTGGATGGCCCGTTTGCGGTCGCTCTCGACATTGCAGGCGGCAAGATATACTTTGCCAGCATTGGCGGCGACATTCAGCGCGCGAACCTCGACGGCTCGGGCCAAGAAATCCTGGTCCGCAACCCCAATCCTGCTGGTATCGCTCTCGATCTTGCTGGCGGCATGATGTACTGGGCCAATCTTGATGGGGACATCCGACGAGCCAACCTCGACGGCAGCGGAGAAGAAATTCTGATCAAGGGGCTAAGTGTTCCAGCGTTTATCGCTCTGGACCTCGGAGCGCCGGGGACGGCCGCCTACTTCACCGTTGCCGCTCCAGCCAGCGCCTCGGCTGGCACCCCCTTTGACATCACGGTCACCGCCTTGGACCCCTATGGCAACCCGGCCGTCGACTACCAGGGCACCGTGACCTTTACGACCTCGGACACCGATCCAGGCATCGTCCTGCCGGCCGACTACACCTTCACGGCGGCCGACGCCGGAGTCCACAGCTTCACGGGCGGGGAGACGCTGATTACGTCTGGCGATCAAACCATCACGGCGACCGATACAGCGAGCGGGATGACGCGCACGGTGACGGTGACCGTCGTCGCCCCTGAGTAAACCGCACGCGGCGCCGCATCACGTAGGCCAGGCTTTCGAGCGTGACAGCCTTGCCCAGTGGGGTTGAATGTGTGGCGATTGCGTCAGCCTGGAAAGGCTGACCTACAACAAAAATCCAAGGGGCCGGTGCGTGTCCGCCGCCAAGCAGATCGCGCACCGGCCCGGCCTCGCCCCGGTGCCCGGTCTGCGCGCCGGGAGCGATGGTCTTTCCATGATATCGCAGACCGGCTTGGCGGAGAATCGGGGGCTCACACCACCCTGCTCGCCTGAATCCTTAGAAGGTCAGATCGTGTCTCTTTCCAACGTGTCGAGCCGCGTGCTGCGTCGTTCCGCGTCATCGCGCCGCCGCCAGCAAACACACCGGCAACCCGCCCGCCTTGGGCGATCCTTCGTGCCCAGGCTCGAACCACTCGAAGACCGTACGGTCCTCAGCACGCTGACGGTCACGAATCCTGCCGACAGCGGCGACGGGTCGCTGCGCGCGGCGATCGCCCTCGCCCAGAGCGGAGATCAAATCGCCTTTGACACGAGCCTCAAGGGGCAGACCATCACCCTCACCAGCGGTCAGCTGGCGATCACTCAGAGACTGGACATCGAAGGCCCGGGCGCCGGCCAGCTGGCCGTCAGCGGCAACCACGCCAGCCAGATCTTTGCGGTCAGCGGCGGCGTGACGGTCACGATCCCCGGCTTGACGCTCACGGACGGCATGGTCGCCGGCAACGACGGGGGCGGCGCTGTCTTGAACTCCGGCAGCAGCCTGACCCTCGCCAAGGGCGGCAATGGCCTCGGCGGCGCTCTCTATGTCGCGGGCGGTACCGCATCCATTACGCATACGGCCGTTGGCCACAACAAGGCCGTTGGCGGCAACGGCTCCGGCGTGGCCATCAAGAGCCGGTAATCTTTCGATAGAAGCGCCTCGCCTTGGATCCATAAGCCCGGCTGCTTACCGGTCTGTGGTGCAGTCTGGATGGGCTTTTTATGAGACCCTTACACTGGTTTGCTGTTTCATTGCTACTCACGGGCCAGGATCGCGAGCAACTGTTCATTGGTCGTGCCTTACTGCAAGGCATTGGTGCACGTGCTCAAACCGCTTGTATGGGCAGGATGGTGCAGCGCCAACGCATACAAATCCTGCACCTGGATCAGACGTATTGTACCGGACCTCAACGAGAAGACCATCGACATTCGTTCCTGCCGCGATGATCTTGGCGTTCGCTCATCCTCTGCATAATTCGGCCAAACAAGCCCGAAGTACCAGCGAAGTCCTCGCTAACGCTTCGGGCTTGTAACTGGACGGATCGTCCACATTCTTACCGCAAGGCCACCTTGCATGGCTCAGACCAACGGCCCCGTCGCACCGTGTCGAGATGTGTCGGCCGTGCGTCCACCGTGGCTCCGCAGGATGGCCACGGCATCCGCCGCGCGATCCTCGGCCTTGACCGTGACAATGGTCCGACCCGCCTTGAGCTCGCTGTGGTAGCGTTGCGCATCTTCTTTCGAAAACCCCAGGGCCACGAACGGGCCCAGGTAGCTTCCCACCGCCGCCCCGGCCGCGCCACCCAGCACCAACCCTGTCAAGATGCCGCCCGCCACGACAGGACCAATACCCGGGATGACCGCGGCTGCCACAGCCCCCGCAATTGCTCCGATGGCCCCTCCCGCGGTGGCACCCGTCACGGCCCCTTGCGCGGCATTCTCTTCAGTCTTCTCGTTAGCCGTGGTCGCCTCCGTCACCTGTCCGCCGGGCATCACCACGCCAATCTGGTCATGCCGGAACCCCGCATGCCACAGGTTATCAATGGCGCTCTCCGCCTGGCCTCGATTCTCGAAGACTGCCGTCACCATCGTTTCCGTTGCGGTTGCCACAGGCCACCTCCTGTTGAAGAAGTTTTTGCTGGAGATTTCTCGAGAACAATCACCGAACGGCGCTTGCGCCTACGCTTTTAGTCGATGCAAGTCCGGTGCCAGCCCTCGGCAGAAGGGATGAGCTTGGGCGATCGCAAGGACTCCAAGCTCATGCGGAAGAACCAAATTGGCCAAATCTGCTTGGCTCGTGCTTGCATTTCGGGCCAGTGCCTCTCGAGCGTGAATTGCACGCATCACTCACCGGTTCGCTTGGCAGAAGTTAAGATCTGCCAAGCGTCGAGCCCTACCGGTGCGATCCCGTGGCTTCGTCCCGCCTCCAGCAACTGTTCCCAGATATACTCTCCGAGATCCCAGGCCACCGCTATCAGCACCTCGCCGAGCGCGATTTCCGGAGGATGAATCAGCACCGCATGCACACCCGCCAGGCTAGTCTCTGCGCAGCTACCGCCGGGGAATGCGGAAGAATTCAGATCCAAGGCCGTGAGGCAGCGGAGCGCCTTTTCGGTAGATGAGCCAAGAAGTGAAAACAGTGCGTACGATGAGCGGACATCCTGCTGCGAATTCGGAGACTCACGATTCCGAGCGTCAAACCAGGCGTGCAGGCTGGCCGCGTTGGTGGTGAGCGCGAGGAACAGCCAGTGATCTTCAGTCAGGCGGCACGCCAATGCGCGGGTTCCAACATCCAATGCCGCAACACGATGGGGCCCAAGCGACGAGCCTTCCTCACGCAGCTTTTGTGCCAGGCTTCCCCCGCGGACGCTGATCTTTGCAAAGGCGCTGAGGTCCGCCAAACCCAAGCCTGCTCGCGCCGCTGCCACTTCGTGAGCCGTGTCGGAATACGAGACGGCCACTTGCCAACCATCCCGTTCCACAAAGCGAGCGCCCCGGGCTGTGTGCCAGTGATGGAGCGGTGTTCGAGCCAGCGCTGGAGCCGGTGGTGGCACGATAATCAGCTTCCCCATTTCAACTCCGCAGGCGTTTCCCCTGTGGATCGTAAAACGGCAGCGGCGCCACCAAGGCCGGTACATCGACTTCATTCCAGCGAATCCGGAATGGATGATGCACCGTGGCCATTCCCGCGGGCAGCCAGGCCAGGCCAATGCTTTGCCCAAGGGTTGGACTGAAGCGCGTGCTGGTGAGCCGGCCGACCGGCTTACCGTCGTTTACGACCTGACACCCTTCTGGAGCCACGCCGAATGTATCGACCATACGAAACCCCACCAGCCGCGACCGGGGCTCCATCGCTCGGAGGCGCAGCAACGGTTCGCGGCCATGGAAGCGTGGCTTCTCGAAGCGAATCATTCGGCCGAGTCCCGCCTCCAACGGGTTCGAAAGAGCGTCCGTGTCCTGGCCGATGATCAGATGCCCTTTTTCCAAACGCAGTAGCCGTTGCGCCTCCACGCCAAAGGGTCGGAGCCCGAAATCTTGGCCGGCCCCGCACAGGGCTTCCCAGAGATACCAGGCGTAAGCACTCGGACAGTGGATTTCATAACCGAGCTCACCGACAAAACCGATCCGCAAGAGCCGGCAGCCCACGCCGGCAACTTCGCCTTCGCGCATGCTCAGATACGGAAACCCGGCCGCGGAGACATCGAGCGCGGTCACTCGGCGGAGCACGTCGCGGGAATTCGGGCCGGCAAGGTTCATGGCCGCCCAGCCGGAGGTGTGGTTGAGCACCGTGGCGTTCAATCGCCAAGCCGCTTTCCACAATTCGAGCCACTGGAAGATGAACTCGGCGTTGCCCGTGGTGGCCGTCAGGTAGAAACGATCGGGCCCCAGCCGGACCCCTACCCCATCATCTAGCAGGATGCCGTCTTCATTGCACATCACCCCGTAGCGAATCGAGCCACGTCGGAGATCGGCCCATTGATTGAGATAGACGCGCTCCAGCAGCTCGGCTGCATCCGGTCCCACGACCTCGATCTTGCCGAGCGTGCTGACATCAATCAATCCGACACCGGTGCGAACGGCCTGCACTTCCGCCGCCGGATCGCCATAGCTCTCGGGGCGTTTCCATTGTCCGGCATCCAGCCAATGGGCGCTGGCTTGGACGTGCCAATGGTGCAAGGGCGTCCGTCGAACGACGGCATAGCGCTGGCCGGCGGCTAACACGGCTAGCTCGACCGGGACAACCGGCGGCCGGGCGGTCGTCGCGCCGACCCGATCAATGGTTTGGCCAGTCGCATGGGCACACACCTCGATCGCCGTTCGACCACACACCTTGCCCTGGCAAGGCCCCATGTTCACGGTTGTGTAGCGTTTCAGCGTTTCGATACCATCGAAACCTTCGGCGATCGCTTGGTGCAGATCTTTTTCGGTGACATCCTCGCAGAGGCACACGAACCGTTTCCGTTCGCGCGAATCCGTCTGTGGGCAAAGGCAACGCGAGTCCGGTGCCGCGGCAGAGGCTGTGCCTGCCACGGTACCGGAGGCCCGCAATCCAGGTATTGGATTCGCCAGCAGCCACCGCCCATCGGTACGGTGGAAACGCATTCCCCCTTGCAAGAGCAGCTCATTGGCCGGTTGCAACTGGGAAGCCTGGCACAGGAGATCACAGGCAATCTCTCGCCGGGAGGTTTCGTCCACGGTTCCATCGTTCCGCATTTTTGCGACGCAGACCGCACGGAGATGATTGCGGCCTCGGGCTGCGACCACCGTATGGGAGACCAGGAACGGGATGCCGAGCGGATGATTCGCGGGCTCTCTCCTCCGGACATCGACAATCGCGGCAACCTCGATGCCCAGCTGCACGAGGCGATTTGCCAGGTTCGTTGCATCATCTCTGTCGGTCAGCACCACCGCCCGCCGACCGGCACGCACACCATAAAGTGCCGCCAACCGCAATACGCCTTGGCTCAGGAAAATGCCCGGAAGATCATTATTGTGAAAAACGAATGGCCGTTCTCGACCACCGGTGCAGACGATCACCTGCTTGGCGCGGATTTTCAACAGACGATCGCCCTGCACGGCGGCGACCAGATTCCCCTGGTAAAGACCGAACACCGCGCAGTTTTCCAGAAGACGAACCCGGGGATGACTTCGCAGGGGCTGCTCCAAGGCATCGACATCCTGACAGTCCCTCGACTCTTCGAGAAGCAAATGGCCGCCCAGGCGCGGTTGCCGCTCGACAAGGAGGACAGCAACACCGGCCGTGGCCGCCTCCAAGGCCGCGGCCATCCCCGCCGGCCCGGCCCCGATCACGCACACTTCTGGATGCAGCCATTCAATTTCGGCATGGACTCGTGGCACCTGCTGGATATCGATGCGACCCAGCCCAGCAAGGTTGCGCAGAACCTTCTCGAAGAACGGCCACAGCCAGCGGGGTCGATGGAACCGCGTGTAATAGAATCCGACCGACAAAAAACGATCGAATCGGTCCAACACGCGGAGGACATCCCAGCGGAGCGAGGGCCAGGCATTTTGGTGGCACACGACCTGTCCCTGCTGGGCCGGCTCGATGCAGGTGCGCACATTGGGCCGACCATCTACCTGCATGAGGCAATTGGGACAATCGCCGGATACACAGAACAGTCCGCGTGGCCGGTGGTATTTGAAGCTGCGGGTAAAGATACGCACTCCCGCGGCATAAAGGGCCGCCCCGATGCTCTGCCCAGCCAGGGCCGAAATCGTTCTCCCTTCGAACGTGAACATCACAGCGCGATTCGGATCGGTCAGCCTGCCGCTGGGGGATGGCATCCTTGCTTCCTTCATGATGGCTCTCCATCAAGCCAGGCCGTGTGCAGAACTTCGTTGGTACGGACATCGCGCACGGCCACCAGCCAGCGCCGGCAGCCAAAGCGATGGAACCAGCGCTCGTGCTGCGGTCCGGGCAGATTACTGCTCGAAGGACGGCCCGGCGGCGTCTCGATGGCCAGGATTTGGCCACCGTATCGGAATTCCTGAGCATCACGGGGGCCACAATTCGGGCAGTTCAAGAGGAACGACATCCCGTTCACCCCGTCATGAAAATCGTGATCCTGGTTCAGAACCCTCCCCAACAAGGTGTCTGAAACTGCTGTATCAACGTTCCCGACAGCTTGTTGGGGAGGGTTTCTCAGCGTTTCCAACCCGGCCCGCCGCCGAAGACGACGTTGGTGCCAGCCAGCGGCAAGCCGGTGATCAGGGACGCCTCCAAGGTAAGGGCCCGCAGGTCTTCGGGCTCCAGATCATGGACATCGCGCTTGCCACAGGCCCGAGCGAGGATTTGTACCTCGGCGGTCACGGCATGAAACCAATTCGCCACACGCTCGGCCGCCGGCTCGATTTCAAGCCGTTTCATCAGCTCAGGATCCTGCGTCGTGATGCCGACCGGACAGCGGCCGGTGTGGCAATGATGGCAAGCATAAGGCGCCGCACCAATCGCGTGGTAATCTTCCACGTACAACGGCTTATTGCAGTTGAGCGCGATCAAGGCGGCTGTGCCGACATACACGGCATCGGCCCCCAGGGCCAGCGCTTTGGCCACATCGCTGCCGTGCCGGATGCCGCCGGCGATGATCAGTTGTACTTCCATCAACAGCCCCATTTCCTCCAAGGCGGCCCGCGCCTCGCACACCGCGGCCAAGGTTGGGATGCCGGTATGTTCCTGGAGAAGATCAGGGGATGCGCCGGTGCCCCCTTCCATGCCATCAATGACCACCACATCGGCACCGGCCTTGGCCGCCAGCTTGACATCGTCGTAGACCCGGCTGGCCCCCAGCTTGACGAAGATCGGCACTTTCCAGTCGGTGGCCTCGCGCAGCTCTTCAATCTTCAGGATCATGTCGTCGGGACCCAGGAAATCTGGATGACGGCATGGGCTGCGCTGGTCTACGCCGGGCGGCAAATCACGCAGGTGGGCAATCTCCGGCGAAACCTTGGAGCCGAGCAAGAGACCGCCGGTGCCCGGCTTGGCACCCTGGCCGATGGTAAGCTCGATGGCATCCGCTTGCCGGAGGTGATGGATGTTGATCCCATAGCGGCTCGGCAAGACCTCATAAATCAGGACCCGGGAATGCTCGCGCTCCGCCGGCAACATGCCGCCGTCGCCGGTGGTGGTGGACGTGCCGGCTTGCCGCGCCCCGCGGGCCAGGGCTACCTTGGCGTTGTAGGAAAGCGCTCCGTAACTCATCCCTGTGACCATGACCGGGATGTCCAGCTCGACCGGCTTCTCGGCATGCCGGGTGCCCAGGACCGTCTTGGTCGAACATTGTTCGCGATAACCTTCCAGCGGAATGCGCGTCAGGCCACACGGGACAAAGGTCAAATCATCGAACGTACTCCAGGTCCGGGGACGCAACGTACCGAAACCCCGAATCCGGTAGCGGCCCAGTTCGGCTTTAGTTTGGATGTCTTCGATGATGGCGGCGGTGTAGGTGCCGCTTGGTTGCGGAGCCGGCAAATAAAAAGCATTTTCCGGTTCGGCAGCCCCAGCATCCTTGGCCATACTATCCTCGCGATTTGTCGAGTTCACAATGCCGCCTTCCACACCCCGAGTTCCTTGCGATCAAAGTTCCACAACTTGCGGCCAGAAACGACCTTTCGAAACGCCGCCGGCGCGGGCAACTGGTAGGTCGTAAGCAGATCATGCAGAGCGGCCCGCTCCTCGGCGGTCGGTTCTTCGATGACTGCGTCATTGCCCAGCTCGGCGATTTGGCCGCCGACGAATACGACGCCTTCGTACATTGAATCGGCCAGGGCTTCGCCGGCATCTCCGCAGATAATGATCCGGCCCTTTTGCATCATGAAGCCGGCCAAGCAGCCGCAATTGCCGCCAACCAAAAGCGTGCCGCCTTTCATCGATACGCCGGCCCGAGCCGCTGCATCGCCGCGCACCACCACCGTGCCGCCACGAATCGACGCGGCCACGCCGCTGCCGGCATGCCCATGAATCGTTACGGTCCCGCTGAGCATTGATTCGGCCGTGCCCCAACCAGCACTGCCGCGGATCTCGACATGGGCACCGTCCATCATGCCGGCACAGTAATAGCCAACACTTCCTTCGAAAACGATGTGCACCGGATGAAGGAGTGCGACGCCGAGGTTATGGCGAGCATCGGGTTCGAGCACGTGAATTTCATGGCGCCCATTTGCAATGGCTTCCCGGAGCAAGCCATTGATTTGGCGAGTCGATTTTCCCCGACAGTCGATGGAGAAGGTCAAGGGAGATACCTCGGATCCGCTTGCCAAAGGGATTATTCGACATCCACCCTATTTGTTGTTTGCCAAATCGCCATGGTCCCCGGCGCCGGCTCGCCGGCCACAAAGTTTGCTCCAAACGTTTGCCGCAGGGCAATTTCCTCCGTGGCGATGGCCACAAAGTCCTCGCTTTCGGCCACGACCAGCGGCTTGAATCCAAAGCGATCCCGGACGTAAGCGAGGCAACCTCCCGTCGCGGCCAGATAGCTGAATGAGCCATCGAAGTCATCGAGCGAAGACCGCAGCGCATCGGTCAGCGCCATCCCGGTAGCCATGCGCTCACACAAGTAAATGCCGATTACTTCCGAATCGTTCTCGGTGTAGAAACGATAGCCGCGCTGCTCATAGCGGCGGCGGAGCTTGTGATAGTTCGTGATGTGCCCATTGTGCACCGTGGCCAAGTCCGGTACGCCGTGGGCCCAGAACGGCTGCGAATGACTGAGATCCACCCGGCTTTCCGTGGAGAGCCGGGTGTGTCCGATGCCGTGCGTGCCGGCCAAGGCACTGATGCGATAGGTCGCCTCGAGCTGTTGTGGCGAGCCAACCTGTTTGAACAGGTTCAGCTGTCGGCCCAGGCAAATCACTTCGCTGCCGGGCCAGCGGTGGAGGATTTTTTCCTCCAGGGTCCTTGCGTCCCCGCCCGAAGCAAGCATGGCATCGTACACCCCGTTGCCGTGATCGTGAACCGGCACGAGGCCCATGTCGCGGAATGCCGTGGCCATTTTGTCGGGCTCCAGGCCGGCCGGCACGCTCAGGCGCATGTGCCATTCGCCCGGCGGCCCGAACAGGGCCACGCCGGCCGAATCCGGCCCACGGCAGGAAAGAGCCTGGAGCATGGTCAGAAGGGTGCGCCCCAACGGACGGGACGGCGCGGCGCGCTTTTCGAGAAACCCAACGATGCCACACATATCATTTCCTACTTGAGTCCAGCCGGCCAGACGATTATACACAGTTTCTGCGTGCCACCCAACGAGGTTCCGTGCCCAAGGGAGTACCACTTACCATTCGCCCGTGGGAGAAACACCGTGGACCGCAATGCACTCAACGCGCAATTCCAGCAAGACGGCATCGAATACTTGCTCGTCCAGTTCGTGGACATTCACGGCGCGCCCAAAGTCAAGATGGTGCCCGCGGAGGCAGTGGGCGGTGTAATCCATCCGGGCGCCGGTTTTGCCGGCGGAGCGGTGTGGGGTATGGGCCAGGATGCCAGCTCGCATGATATGATGGCCCGCATTGATCCCGCCAGCTATACGCCGTTGCCGTGGAAGCCGGGACTCGCTCGGTTTGCCAGCGATCTGTACGTCGATGGCAAGCCCTATCCCCATTGTTCCCGAGTCAATCTTCAACGCGTTCTGGGTCAGGCTCGTGCGGCCGGCTTTGTATTCAACGTCGGCGTCGAACCGGAGCACTTCCTCGTCACGCGACGGCTCGATCGCCAAATCGAGCCGTGGGACCCCGCCCATGTCGACCGCCTGGCCAAGCCGTGCTATGACTTCAAGGGTCTGGCCGCCGCCTGTGATTATTTGCGCGACATGAATGACGCCTTGCGCAAGCTCGGCTGGGGCGTTTACCAATCCGATCATGAGGATGCCAATGCCCAGTACGAAATCAACTACAAATATGCCGATGCGCTGACGACGGCCGATCGGTTCATCTTTTTCAAAATGCTGGCCGGGGAAATCGCTCGAAAATACGGGGCCATTGCCACCTTCATGGCCAAACCGTTTTCCAATCGGACCGGCAGCGGAGCGCACATGCACTATCACTTGGCCGACGCCGAGACGGGGCGGAATATCTTCGCAGCCGAGCAAGACTCCCGTGGCCTTGGCTTATCGGAGTGTGCCTATCATTTTCTGGGCGGCGTCCTCACCCACGCCCGTGCCCTGTGTGCGCTGACCTCGCCGACGGTCAACTGCTACAAACGATTGCAGCTGGGTCAAGGGGCGTATAGTGCTCGCTCCGGCTACACGTGGACACCCGCCTACATCACGTACGGCGACAACAATCGCACACAAATGATTCGCACTCCCGACGCCGGCCATGTCGAAGACCGAACCGTGTCGGCGGCTTTCAACCCCTACTTGGCCTTCGCCGCCTACGCTTCCGCGGGGCTGGACGGGATCAAACGGCGGCTCGATCCGGGGGAACCGAACTTGGGCAACCTGTATGAGATGAGCCTGGAAGAAATGACGCGACGGAAAGTCCGCGTGTTGCCACAAAGCCTGAGCGAAGCCCTCGACGAGCTGGAGCGAGATGAGGTGATTCAGGCCGCCCTGGGACCGATCTATCCGGAGTTTCTTAAACTCAAGCGGATGGAATGGAATGATTATCATCGGCAAGTGTCGGCGTGGGAAGTGGAGCGGTATTTGACGATGTTGTAGAATGAGCAACCGGGCTGGACCTCGGAAAGACGTCTCAGGCAAATTTCCATGGCCATCGAACGGATGTGGCGTTCCCACGAACTGAAACCGACGTACGATGTTGTCATCATTGGCGCCGGCGTGCACGGCTTGGCCATCGCCTACTATCTCGGCAAACGCGGCATCACCAATGTCGCGGTGCTTGACAAAGGCTACGTTGGTGGCGGAGCCAGCGGCCGCAACACGGCTATCATTCGCTCCAACTACCGTACGCCGCAAGGGGTGGCATTTTACAATGAAAGCGTTCATCTCTACGAGCGCCTGGCCTTGGAGCTTGACTACAATTTGATGTTTTCCCAGCAAGGACATCTCACGTTGGCCCACACCGAGCGCAGCATCACCACCCTGCGTGAGCGTGCCGAGACCAATCGCTTGCTGGGCGTCCACAGTCACTTGATTGGTGTCGAGGAAATCGCCCGGCTGGTTCCCGGCCTCGATGTGAGTGATCGGCCGCACCAGCCGGTCCTGGCCGGGCTATACCATCCTCCCGGCGGCATCATTCGCCATGACGCCGTGGTCTGGGGCTTTGCCCGCGGTGCCGATCGGCAGGGCATCGAAATCCATCCCCACACCGAAGTCACCGCCATCTCCCTCGACAAGGGGAAGGTGGAGGGCGTAAGGACCAACCGCGGCACGATTGCTACAGGCACCGTGGTCAATGCCACGGCCGGCTGGTGCTCGACGGTCGCTCACATGGCCGGCGTCGAATTGCCGATCGTCACCCATCCGCTGCAAGCCCTGGTCACGGAACGTCTCAAACCGTTTCTCCATGTCGTGATCGTATCGGCGACGCTGCACGTTTATGTCAACCAGACCGATCGCGGCGAAGTGGTCATTGGCGAAGAGATCGATCCCTACGCCAGCTACAGCATGCGTTCCACGCTCCGTTTCCTGGAGACGGCCGCGGCCCATACGCTGGAGCTATTCCCGTGTCTGGGGCGGGTGAAGGTCTTACGGCAATGGGCCGGCATCTGCGATATGCCGCCCGATTTTGCGCCGATTATTGGCCCCGTGGAGGGCGTAGAAGGATTTCTGCTCGATGTCGGCTGGGGGACGTATGGGTTCAAGGCTGGTCCCGCCGCGGGCCTGCGGGTCGCGGAGCTGATTGCAACCGGTCGGACGCCAGAAGTGATCCAGCCATTCGCACTCTCTCGTTTTGCGAATCTCCAGCCACTGGGCGAGAAGGCTGCGGCGGCGGTTTCCAGCTAAGGCAGGGGTGGTTGGCGGCGGCGGTCGACGTTCCAGAGATGAAATCCCAGGTCGGTGCCCGGCGTGCCATATTTCTTGCGATCGATGTTGCCGCCATCGTCCTTGCCATCGGGTCCCAGCGAATAAATCAGCACGCCATCATCGAGCCGTAGGAAACGGAGCGGTTTGCGATCGTAAGGATCAATCGGGACTTGTGCCAGGAAGCGAGGAACTAGCTGATCGAGCGTTTCGGGCCAGGCACCGTGGGCCAAGCGGTACCGCTCCACCGCCAGCGCGGTGACGGCACAACGCAGGTCGGCGCGGCTGCGCTGGCAAGCGTCCGCCACCTTTGACACGGCCGGGATGGCTAAGCTGGCAAGCATCGTGCCGGAGTTCTGGGGCAGAGACTTCACCTTGCGATTCAATTCCTGGAATCGATCCGGCTGTTCGTCCGGGGGCCGCTTGGCAATTTCAACGGCTTCCGTCATCAACTCCAGCTTGAGGGCGCGGTTTTGTGTCATCATCCAGCCGCCCAGCAGCGGATAGAAGATCGAACCCCCGGTGGCATTCACACTTCCGAAGCCGCGCGGGTCCCCAGCTTCCATCCAGCCGATGAGAACGTCGCCATAAGCGCGCTCGCCTCGGAGCGCATACAGCAAGATTGGCTGAGCGGCCTCGTCGGTGAACAGGTCCTGAGTCGCGGCCAAGGCGGGCTCGGACGCCTGTCCCTGCGCCAGTACACGTTCGACGCCGGTAATGGCCATCCGTTGGCACGCCATCCGCACGAGATGGGCGATCATTAGGGGTTCATCCCCGATCGAGCGGCCAGCATTGAGAATGGCACGGCCGGAAACCAGGGCCGCGTCGGACTGTTGACTCTGAGCCAGGAGAGCCGCATCGAGCCAAAGGAGATTCGCAATCTCGCGGGGCGATTGCACCAAGAGCCCGACAGGGCTCGACAGCGCGTTCTCCGGCGCGGTCGTAGGAAAGCGCCCGGTCCGCAGGCCAGCGAGCCGCCGAGCTTCGCCAAGGGCCGGCTGCACCCGTTTCAACTTAGCCTGCAGGCTGGTCGCTTGGGCTTCGTTGAGCGGCATGGAGGCTTGCAATTCCGCAATCACTTCGAGAAGTGTCTTGCCCGGCTCTTCCGTGGTTGAATCGTCCTGCAGCCAACCCTTCGGCAGAAGCTTGTAGGCCGCTTCTACACGGAGGGCCGCATTGTCGGCGTCGGATACCGGCGCCCGATTCCGTTCCAAATCCTCCCAGCGCCAGCCCGGGTCCAATTCGTCGGCCTGTGCGACCGCCGTCTTCAGCTGCTCGATCCCCAGCTTTCGGAAGTAATGGTTTACCCCCAACCCAACCGAAACCACCAGGAGCAGCAGCAATCCGACGCCCAGGACAATTCGTTTGAGCCAATTTGCTGAACCTGAGTCGCCCATGGAAAATGGTCCTGTCCGTTCAACCCACCTCGCTTTTCGCCGCTCGATCGAATGACGGCCGGCTCCTTAGGCGCAATTGTATCACGACGGCTGTCACAGAAGCATGGTTTCGAAACCCTGGTTATCTGTGTCCTGCCAGCTGCATTTCGCTCGTATCTCGGGTCTTCGCTGTATACAATCACACTTCAAGTTCTCCGCTGAGCCTTTTTTCTCGTTATTACCAGGACACCGAAAGGAGCGCGTCGTGCAGAAATACGGGCTACTGGCAAAGGCAAGCTTACTCGCCAATATCGTGGCAATCACCGCCATCGCCGCGGCCTGGGCCGCGGACGTCGATCCGTATGATCAATCCAGTGTGCCGCTCGAAGTACAGCCAACCGATCCGGCACTGACGAAGATCGTGCTGGTCGCCGGCAGAGCGAGCCATGGCCCTGGGGAGCATGAGTTCTTCGCCGGCTGCTCGGTCTTGATGAAGCTGCTTCAGGAAACGCCCGGCGTTTTCCCGGTCATGGCCCGAGACGGCTGGCCGAAAGACTCCAAGACGTTTGAAGGGGCCAAGTCGGTGGTCTTCTTCATGGACGGCGGCAACGGGCATCCGATCATCCAGAAAAATCACCTGGAAGCCGTCCACAAGTTGATGGATTCCGGGGTAGGCTTTGTCAATCTCCACTATGCGGTGGAGTATCCCAAGAGCCAGGCCGAGATCATCTTGAGCTGGCTGGGCGGCTATTACGAGACCGGCTACTCCATCAATCCCCATTGGATGGCCGATCTCAAAATCCTACCCGATCATCCGATCACCCGCGGCGTGAAGCCCTTTGTCATTCAGGACGAGTGGTACTACAACATACGCTTCCGACCGGACCTCCACGGTGTGACGCCGATCTTGAAGGCTACGCCGCCGGACGAAACCCGCCGCACACCCGACTCCAAGAAACATCCTGGACGCGAAGAGATCCTTGCCTGGGCGTTCAACCGCGACAACGGTGGCCGATCGTTTGGCTTCACCGGTGCCCATTTCCACAAGAACTGGGGCAACGAGAATTTCCGCCGTCTGGTAGTCAACGCGATCCTCTGGACCGCGAAACGGGAGGTTCCTCCGCAAGGGGCGAAGGTGGACCTGAACCCAAGCGACCTGGAGAAAAACCTCGATCGAAAAACGCCACGTAAAGCTAAGGAGCCAGCCAAGAAACCGGCCGAAAAGAACTCCTGAGTTCTCCTACGCTCTCCGGTCGAAGGTATTCGTCTTGTTCAGCGGCGGTTCGCAGTAACGCACGGGGCACACAAGTTCGCGGCTCTGTGAACCGCTGCTCAACGGACACTACCAACCGGAGCATGAATCAAAGGATGCCAACGTGAGTGCACAACCCATTGCCGCCGAACCGTCGCCATTTGATGACGGCGAGCTGTACGATATCCTGTGCCAGGATCTCACGTATGGCATCGACTTTTACGTCGGCCTGGCACGGGAAGCGAAAGGGCCCGTTCTGGATATCGCCTGCGGGACGGGCCGAATTCTCTTGCCCTGTATGCAAGCCGGGGCCGATCTGGATGGGCTGGACCTGTACGAGCCCATGCTGAAGACGCTGCGGCGAAAAGCCGCCGACCTGCACTTGGCCCCGAACCTGTACCGGGCCGACATGTGCGACTTTCAGCTGCCGCGCCGCTATGCCCTCATCATGATCACGTTCAACGCTTTTATCCACAACCTGACCCAAGAGGCACAGCTCGGTTGCCTGGAGCGATGCCGGCAGCATTTGGCACCCGGCGGCGTCTTGGTGTTCGACACGTTCTTCCCGGGCTTGGAATATGTCGGCCAGCCGGATAACACACGGGTGCTGGAAGGAGAGGTACGCCATCCGCAGACCGGCTTGCCAGTGCGCCTTTACGACACGCGCAGCTTCAACCGCGTCGAACAAATTCAGCGATCCATCAACGAAATCGAAATGCTCTCCGCCGATGGAACCATCCAGACGCTGCAGCGCTCGGACTTCCGGACGCGTTGGATCTACAAGAAAGAGATGGCCCTGTTGTTGCGGCTGGCCGGATTTGCCCGGTGGGAAATCTGTGGAGGTTTCGACCGCCGGCCACTCACGCAGGAGACCGACAGCATGATCGTGTTTGCTTGGCGAGACCGCCCAGTCGTTGCGTGAGAGTTGCGCCGCAGTACGGCTGGTTGCGGGCCTTCCCAATTCCGGATTGTCGGGTTGTCCACGTTGGTATCTCTACCACGCGCTCGAGGGCCGGCTCTTGGTTCGAGACGATGGTGCGGAATCCGAACCGCAGGGTTTTCCGAACCGTCGGCCAACGATCTCGTGTCAGCTCCGACTCCGGCTCCCCATGTGCTTCATGGCGTGGCGGTGTTGTTTCAGCAGATGGAACAGCGAGAATTTGCTGTTTAGACCGCGCTGCCGTTTGGTGAGGGCGCGGTCGATCATCGCCCAGGTTTCCCCATTCATGCCTTCGATGGAGCCCGAATGCCGAGTTGGCCAGAGGCCATTGAGGCGTTTGTATTTGTCGGCCCATTTGAGAATCAAGCTCACGCTGAGCCGAGGCGGCTGTTTGGGGTTGCGTACGCCGCGGCGCTTGGCCAGGAGCCGGGCCAGCGATGACCCGCCCGGAAAGCCCCGGCGCCCCTTTTGCAGCGCGGCGTTCACGGCCGACCATGTCTCTCCGGGCGCATCGGCCACTGGACCGGTGTCGCTGGTCGGCCACCTTCCAGTACGGCGATGGTGTTCATCTACCCAGGCAAGCACCTGGACAATGGATAAGCGCGGCAAGTTTTGAATGTTCCGTACGCCGCGCTGTTTGGAGAGTAATCGGGAGAGCGAAGAATTGCCGGGAAGGCTGCGCATCCCCAGGCGGAGCGCATGATCGATGGCCTTCCAGGTCTCGCCCGAAGCCCCACGGATCGGACCCGATTCGCTGGTCGGCCAGGTTCCGGTGGAAGCGTAGTGGGCATCCGCCCAGGCCAAGATTTGCTTGGCGGTCAGACGTGGCAGGCAGCTCCGGTTGCGCACGCCACGCTGCTCGGCCAGCAGCCGGGCAAGCGAAGAGCCTCCGCGGAGCCCGCGAAGACCGATGCGCAAGGCACTGTCCACGCGCCGCCAGGTTTCGTCCGGTGCGTCGCTGATCCGGCCAGCATTCAGGTTGGGCCAGCTGCCCGTCCGTTTGCAATGCGTATCGGCCCAGGAAAGAATGTGCGAAACGTAGAGTAGCGTGCGCGGCATAATTATCCATCCCCGTGTCGTCAGGCGCTGGCGCCAGTGCCGTGGCCAGAACAGGGAGAGTCCCCGAAAACTCGTGTCTTAGGGGGGCGGTATCTGGGCTTGTCCTAAGTATTGATTCTTGAAGTGTACGCGCCTTTGCGGTGTTGATCAATATAAAAATCGCGATTTGGAGAAATCTCCTTGCCTTAGGGGGTTCCTGGCCTGGCGGAGCGCGCGGGGGCCGTCGCTTCCAACACGACATAACCGCGTCGCTCGGCGACGGTGGCGGAGCCAAACGACGCAGCCACCAGCGGTCCGATTTGGTCGGCCTGCTTGGTCACGAGATAAAATCGGCCACCTGGCCGGAGCAACACCAACGAACGCTCGATGAAGAGTTGCGCGATCGTTCCCTGGGCGTAGTAGGGTGGGTTGGCAAGGACCACATCAAATGACCCCGCCGGCAATCCGCCCACAACACGGGATCCTGTGGCCTGGAAGCTGCTCAGACCGTTCGCTCGTGCATTGTGCTCAACCAATGCCACAGCGCGGAGATTGCTATCCACGAAGGTGACGGAGCCGGTGGGTCCACTTCTTCGGCTGGCAAAAATCCCGTTCGTTCCACAGCCGCACCCCACGTCGAGGATCCGGTCGCCCGGCTCGATCTGCATGGTCTCGACCAAGGCACGAGCGCCCGCATCGAAGCGCCCATACGAGAAGACCCCCGGCCGGGAAAGAAAGCGCAGCGACGGTCCAGCGCCGACGCAGGCCTGAAACGTCACTTCATGCCGCCGCCTCAGCCTTTCTCCTTCGCGGTGACACCAGAATACGGTTCCCTCGATCGCCGGCGTTGCGTGGACCACGCCAAAGATCTTTTTCAGCAATCCAGGGAAAAGCTGGTCGTTCTCCTGATGGGACAGGACGATGAGCAGGCCGCGCGGTTGTGCCCGAAGCACATGAAAGGCCTGTTCAACCATGTCGATCTTCAGGGCGCGCTCGCCGCCCAAGGGGGCAGGATACAGCACGGTCTGAAATACGGGCGGCAAATCCCATAAGTCGGGAGCAGCGACGACCTGTGCGTCAACGTTACGGCGACGAAGCTCGGTGCGCAGCCGGTCGGCCTGGTAGAGATCCATCTGGTAACAGGTTGAGGATTCAACTTGCACTTCGGCGAGGAGGTGGGCCACCGCGCCGGGAACCCCGAGCGCTACCGCCAGTGGCGGCCGAAGCTTATTCCGGAGGACCAGAGTCCCGCTCTGCCGCTCCATGACTCGGAGACCCTCAGGGGTGCGGATGGCCCGGATGTTCCCCTTTGTGATCGCCTCCCGGGTCCTGATCATGATCCGCATCGTGTGCATGGCCGGGACCGGTCATTTGGGCACCATGTGGGCGCTCGGCCTGGGTGTGCCCTTCCTCTTCCAGCAGAGCGATGCCGCCCATCAAGGCGACGCCGGAAGTCAGAGCAAGAAATAGCGCCAGGCGATCATGGCGGTGAAACTGGACTTCGGGCAAGAGGTCCGACAGGGCGATAAACAGAAACGTCCCCGCCGAAAATGCCAGGGCTGCACCGGTAAGTTGTGATTGCAAATCTTCTCGGATCGCACCTCGCGTCAGAAAGAACGCCACGACCCCCACCGGCACCATCAGTGCAAAGCCAAGTTGCACCAGCCCGACCTTGGACCGGCTCACGCCCTTGCGGCTCAACACGGTGGAGATGGCCAGGGCATCGGCGGGTTTGTGCAGGACGATCGCCAAGAACATGGCAAAGCCCGGAAGGACCCAGCCGAAAAAGGTCCCTTTCTCTGCAATGTCCGAACCGGCTTGAACGGCTCCGGCCAAGCCCACCCCGTTCATGAAGGTATGAATGGTTAAGCCCACCACAGCCATCCATCCGGCCACCGCCGGCGCTGCGGCTCGGTGATCATGATGCTCAGGCGCCGGGTGGAGATACTTGTGCTCGGACTCCTCATCGTGGCAGTGAACCTGGGATTCTTTGCCGTGGTGGTGGTGATGATGGCCACCGCCATCCATTTCGTGGCTATGAGGAGCAATAAAGCGTTCAATACAAAACAACCCGACCACGCCGAGAGCCATCCACCAACCGAACAGCGACCCAGCGTGTTCCATGGCCTCCGGCATGACGTGGAAAAACGAAGCCCCGAGCATGACCCCTGCCGAGAGACTGAGGTAAAACTGAAGCCGGCTGTGCGTAACCCGCCCGCGGAAGGGCAAGTGGCCGCCCAGCAGAGACGCAATGGGAATGAGCACGCTGTAAAGCCACAACCAGGAACTCTCGGTCATGATCCGATCCACTCTTGCACAGGAATTGCGGAGGCCACCGTGAACACTCCGGTAATACTAAATAATACCACAAGCAAGTCAAGGGTTTAAGGCGGCGGCAGAAGCATCCACGTTTTTTCCGCGTCCTCGCCCGGACGGGATGATTCTCGTCCTCTCCCACCACACAGACCGCTCGAAGAAAAGGACCGGCGTTGCCGGGCCGAACCGGCCACGTGCGTTGCCGGCCCACAAGCCATGCGGTACCATTCACGGGGTTCGCAGCGTTGGACAAACGCGGGCTAACCGATGGAGGAATCATGGCCACCGCCTTTGGCATTGATCGGTATCTGAATATCCGTGCCGCCAACGCACCGAGCTTTTCGCCTGACGGGCGATTCCTGACGTTTCTCACGAATATCACTGGGGTTGCACAGCTTTGGCAAGTGCCCATTGAGGGCGGCTGGCCAACGCAGCTTACCTTCACCCATGAAAGCGTACGCCTCGGTCAATACAGCCCGCTCCGCCATGAGTTGATTTTCGCCATGGACACGGGAGGCAATGAGCGCACCCAGCTCTATCGGCTGAGGGGGGTGGGCGGCGGCACTGATCATGGTCTCGGTGAGGGCTGGACCGCACACGAGTTGACGCGCCGGGCTGATGCGATCCACGAATTTGGCGGCTGGAGCCACGATGGCAAATGCATCGCCTTCAGCGCCAACCGCGATGAGCCAAGCCGCTTCGATGTGTATGTGCAGAATCTCTCCGAACCCGACGCCAAGCTGGTCCAGCGCGGTCCGGGCGGTTTTTACCTGACCGCGGGCTGGTCCCCCGACGACCGATCCTTGCTCGTGTTGCACATGGAAACGAACGTGCAACAGAACCTGTACGTGCTGGACGTAAACGATGGAACCAGCCGGCTTCTGACGTCCCATCAAGGCGAGGCTCAGTATCACAGCCCACACTGGTCGGCTGATGGTAAGTTGATTTATTGTGCAAGCACCGCCGAGGGCCGCGACGTGGCCGGGCTGGCGCAAATCGAAGTGTTGACCGGGAAGCTCACGTACCTGGACACCCCGGAGCACGAGGTCACGGCGGTGACTGCTTCGCCCAAGGGCCGCTGGCTCGCCTGGCTCCTCAATGTGGATGGCAAGTCTGTGCTGAAGCTGCGCGAGCTTGCCAATGGCAAAACCTTTACGCCCACGGACCTGCCCCTAGGTGTCCTGTCCGCCGTCGAATTCTCTCAGGACGACAACCAACTTGCGTTTGATTTCGATGGGCCGCGTCACAACCTGGATGTGTGGATCTGGGACTTGGCGGCTCTGCGAAATCAGGGCCGGGCGCCGCTCCGGCAAGTGACGCATTCGAGCCGAGCCGGCATTCCGTTTTCCCAATTCAGCGAGCCGGAGCTGATTCGCTATCCCACCTTCGATGGCCGAAGAATCCCCGCGTGGTTTTATCGTCCCGCCCGGAAGGATTCCGAACTTCCGCCTGTCATCGTTTACCCACACGGCGGACCGGAGAGCCAGACCCGCCCGAACTTCAGCGGACTGTTTCAATTCTTTGTGGAACGCGGCTACGCCATCCTGGCTCCGAACGTGCGGGGCTCCACGGGCTATGGGACCGCGTACATGAACCTGGATAATACCACCAAGCGGATGGACAGCGTCGCCGACTTGGCCCACGCAGCTTACTGGCTGCGCGATCAGAAACAGGGGGATGCGAAACGGCTGGCCGTGTACGGGGGGAGCTATGGCGGCTTCATGGTGCTGGCGGCCGTGACGCACTATCCCGATTTGTGGGCCGCCGGCATTGATGTGGTCGGCATCTGCAACTTTGTCACCTTCCTGGAAAAAACCGGCGCTTACCGGCGTGCCCACCGGGAAGCGGAATATGGCAATCTGCGCGAGCACCGGGCCTTTTTTGAACAAATCAGCCCGATTCACCATGTGGACAAGATCCGTTGCCCGATGATGGTCATCCACGGAGCCAACGATCCGCGCGTGCCCGTGCAAGAAGCGGAACAGATTGTCGCGGCGCTGAAGAAGCGAGATATCCCCGTCGTCTACCTGCGTTACGAGGACGAAGGCCATGGACTCGCCAAGTTGAAGAATCGGCTCGATGCCTATCCGCGGATGGCGGAGTTTCTGGACAAGTATTTGAAATGAGGAATTCCCATGGCCCTTATCGAGTGTCCCGAATGTAGCCAGCAGGTCAGCGACGAAGCGTGGATGTGTCCGCACTGCGGGCTGCCGTTGCGATCGACAACGTTTTTCGGCTACGACTTTCGGTCACAAACGACGCTGTTCGGTTTGCCGTTAGTGCATATTGCCACCGGTTTCGATCCGTTGAGTGGGCGCCGGCGTGTTGCCCGCGGGATTATCGCCATGGGCGACTTGGCCATCGGGGTATTGGCACTCGGGGGAGGGGCGATCGGCGGCATTGCTCTTGGCGGAGGAGCCATCGGAGTGATCGCGCTGGGAGGCGGAGCCATCGGCTTGCTTTTTGCCCTGGGTGGCGCAGCGGTTGGAGCCATTGCCGTGGGCGGAGCCGCCGTTGGCATTGTGGCGCTGGGAGGCGCAGCATTCGGCTACTACGCTCTGGGAGGCCAAGCCGCCGGAGTTCATCCGCTGGGAAGCAACGTTCACGATCCTGAGGCGTTGCAATTCTTTCGGCAGTGGCTCGGTTCGTGGGTCGATCCATTCTTGCGGAAGCGATAGGGCCGAGCGGTTTTTCCATCATTCCAAGAACCGGAGAATGTAGGTGTGAAGCGAGCCGTGATTCTGGTCAGCGGCGGTCTGGACAGTGCCACTACGTTAGCCATCGCCCGCAGTCAAGGCTTTGAACTATACGCCCTCAGTGTGGACTACGGCCAGCGCCACCGTCGGGAACTGGAGTGTGCGCGGCAGGTCGCGCGCGCCTTGGGCACGATCCGGCATACGATCGTCACCGTGGATCTTCGTGCCGTTGGCGGCTCGGCCTTGACCGACACGCTGGATGTGCCGAAAGATCGTTCCCACGAAGAAATGGGCCAAGGGATTCCGATCACCTATGTACCGGCCCGGAATACGATCTTACTTGGCCTGGCGCTCGGCTATGCGGAAGTCGTCGAAGCGTTTGATTTGTTCATCGGCGCCAATGCCGTCGATTACAGCGGCTATCCTGATTGTCGCCCAGAGTTTCTCGCCCAGTTTGAGCGGCTCGCCAACCTGGCCACCAAGGCTGCCGTGGAAGGCCGCGGCACCTTCCACGTGCACGCGCCGCTCTTGCAGCGAACGAAAGCCGAAATCATCCGGGAAGGGGCGCGTCTTGGCGTGGATTACGCGTTGACGCTCAGCTGCTACGATCCCGATCCGCAAGGCCGGGCGTGTGGCCGCTGCGATAGCTGTCGGCTGCGGAGGAAAGGATTTGAGGAGGCGGGGCTGCCCGATCCGGCGAGCGTTGCATAGATCATGGACTCTTGTCCGGGAGTAATCGGACAGCCTTGATAAACGCCAACGGTTGATCCTCGCTAACAGCAAAATGGACGCCCAGTGGATGCACAATGCATGTGCGAATCTGAAGATGCAAGGCCGGTAACCGGTAATAAGGTTCGCCAAATCCAAGTGGATTGAACTGGAGACGTTCGACGATTCGCCGAAAGGCCGAGGCAATTGTCCTTTTTCGCTTGGCTTCAAGAGTGTGCCGTTGGAGTTGTAGCAGGGCTTGGGTAAGAGCATTCGAGCAATGGACGCGAAAGCGTCGGCGACCATTATCCGCGTCCGCCATTGCTATTGTTTGCTCTTTCGCCCGTGCGTTTCCTGATAGATTGTCTCCAGTTCGGCAACAACTTGTTCCGCAGGAACGCCTTCTTCGAACTCCGTGAATTTCTGCAGATCGGCTGCGGTGAAGGCTCGACGTGCCGTAGCAGCGATTTCTTTCCGGGTGGCACCCTTCCTTACTCGCAATCGGGGAGTAGCAGCGATACCATTTCTGGTCATGCACCTTGCCGTCCGGCTCGACTTGTTCATCATCGGGTTCCTTCTTTCCCAGGCCGATGCCATTGTACCCCCCGGCGATGGGATCTGTTATCCCTTTCGGAACTCGAAGCAGCACGGAGAAACCCCTTGGTTTCTTCGTGCCGCTTCGAGTTCGGAGCAGCGGATGGACCTATTTCATGTGCTTCTTGAGTTCCCCATCCAGGCTGCTCACCTGTTGAACCGTACGGCTCAGGACCTTGCCGTCCTTGTCCACCAGCAACAAGAACGGTGGGAACAGAATCCCGTACTGCGTGGCCAACGGTCCTTCGAGGCCGCCCGGCTGGAACAAGTGGATGCCCGGCGCCGGGACACGCTGCAAGAACGCCTTCGCCTCGTCCGCCGTGTTGTCGAGATTGACACAGACCAAGGCCAGCCTTCCACCGTAGCTATCAAGCAACAGCTTGAGTGTGGCGAAGTCGCCGACACACCGTTCCTTGTTCAGGCCGCCCCAGTAGTAAACCACGACCATCTTGCCGCGAAGACTGGCGAGGTTGAACGGGCTGCCGTCCAGCTGGGTGCCCGCCAGTTCCATTGGCTTCCCCTCGATTTCCAGGCGGCGCAGGGCACCGCGCGCCTTGGCTGCCAGCGAATGGTCCCCGAAGTCGCGCACCAAGTGGGCATACCACTTCTTCGCCTCCGTCTCCTTATCCATCGCCTCGCTGAACATGCCAAGCTGCATCAGGGCTTCGGGGGCATCTTCCGCCTTCGGGTAGTTGTCCACAAACTTGGCGAGCCGTTCCAGCCACTTATCCTGCACTTTGGTATTGTCCATGCCCGACCGGGAGAGCAGGGCATTCTCCGCCGACATTTCGCGGAACGTGATGAATGCGGCCAGGTTGCTCTTGGGCAGCAACTTCTCGTACTGCTCCTCGAGCTTTTGCAGACGTTGATAGGCAGTCTTGTCCTTGTCCGGACTGCTCTGGGCCGCCGCGGCCAGACCGTCGGCCATCTGGCGAATCCATTGTTCGCGTTCTTCCGGCTTCACCTTGGTCGCAATATCATTGAGCAAATCCGCCCGCTTGAGGTTGTAGGTTACGAGTTCTGGATTGACTCCGCCGAGGTCGTTCGCCTTGGGCGGATTGGCATCCAGGGCGCCCAGTTGGCTCAGCAGCGCCTGCAACGCAGGATCATTGCCACCGGGCGTTTCCTCGGTTGTGCCATCGCCTATGCTCGGCGCGTCGACGATCCGCCAGACCAGACCGATCTTGATCATCTCTCCGGTTTGTAGCCAATCATGCTTCCCATCGGTTTCACAGAGGATCGTTCCCCGCGCATAATGAATCACATCCTGCTTGGCACCGTAGGTGTCGGCGGGGAGGCATTGCGGTGGCGCGGTTTCCAGGTGCAGCCAGCGCGTCTTGGCGTTCAAGTTCGGCAGCTTCGCGACGGTGTTCTGAAACTTGGTGAGTGCCTGCTTCTGCAAGTCGCGCATGCGGGTCGCCTCGGCCGAAGGCAATCCCAGAGTGTCAATTTCGGAAGGAGAAATGAACAGCGCCTGAAGCCGATGGAAGTCGCGGGTAATGAGGGCCTGAACGATTTCCTGGCTCACTTCCTCCGCGGAAATCATCCGCCAGGAATCGATGCGATGATCTTTATTGAGATCGACGCCCCATTTCATGCCACCGGTGTTCAACCAGCGGTACTGATCCGGTTCCCCGACCATCTTGGTGTCGATCTCGCGGTAGACTTCAATCCCTTCGTGATAGTAGCACCAGATATGGGGTTGATTATCCCCCTTGGTGTCGATCAGTCGGCGCAGGGGCCGGCCTTGCGGGTCGAGCAGCAGCCAAGTCCGTCCTTCTTGTTGCCACTTGACGATGCATCGGCTTAGCTCTTCGGGTGTCGGTGTGCTGCACACGACGCCTTCCTGCTTCGGACGGAATTGAAGGATTTGCGCGGGAGTCGCCGCGGTGATGGTTCCGACCCACACCAGCAAGCAGCCCGCCGCCAACCCCGCGCCCACGTGTGCCTTCGCCATCCCAATCTCCTTTCGATCGACGGGTGAGTATAGGGCATGTACCAGGTATTGTCGGCATTAGGCAGAGGGGTTATTCAACACAAAGGCGAGAAGAGCGGCGTAACCCGAACTTTGGGAAAAAATCGAAAAGCAAGCCGAGTGGGGGAAACGCGGCGTGAACCGATCGGAGGATCAGAGCGTACTAGCTTCAGCCCATGACCAACTTGACGCATTTTCGCACCCCAGCTATAATTTTTCAGGCGCGTATAAGTAGCCTTGGATTGAACGGCGCAGCCAGCCAAATTTACGAATACGCGGTAGTCAGGCACAGAGAGCAAAGGCTTGGCGGATGCGTTGTGGCGAGGCGTGAGACGTGGTGCCAGGGAAGGCCGAGGTGCATGCCCGCCGATCGACCGGCGACAAGGGAATCCATGCAGGGATGGCTGCGGACTGGATCGATGAGGATCCCTCTCCGAGGTGGAGAGTTACTCGCAACGCAAACCATACCTCTTACCCGGTTGACACTGTCCGCCACACTCCTGTCCTCCGGTGCGCCGAACCAAACCGAGCTTCGGGGCTCGGTTTCTCCAGGAAACGGGGTTTCTTGGGGGGAATTCGGAACTCCTCTCGTGTGATTGTCAACCGTAGTGCCGTGCCCCACCGCCGGTGCTCGGTGCCGCTATGGGGCGTACCCTGCACGGCAGCGTCCTTGCTTTGATCGGGGCGAGCGCACACACGAGCCTGGGAGCCTGGTTTCACCCCGCCATACGGGTGGCCTTTGACTGACGACCGGGGAGCCCTGATTCGGCAAGTCAAAGAAGCCAACGACATCGTCGATGTCGTCGGCGGCTATGTGGCGTTGCGTCCGGCCGGCCCGACGTTCAAAGGGCTATGCCCGTTCCACGACGATCATCGGCCTTCCTTCGATGTCGACCCGCGCCGGCAGCGCTATCGGTGCTGGTCGTGCCAAAAACGTGGCGATGTCATCTCATTCATTCAAGAACACGAACGGGTTGATTTTCTTGAAGCGCTGGAGTTGCTGGCGCGGCGAGCCGGAATAACTTTAGAAAAAAGAGCTCCTTCCCCGCAAGATCGTAGTCGCGCACTTATGCTTGAGATAGCAGAGTGGGCGGCGGAACAATATCACCGTAGCCTCCTCGATTCCCCCGGGGCCGAAGCCGCCCGTCTATATCTCGGCCAAAGGGGATTGACAGGAGAGACCGTGCGCGGCTTTGGCCTCGGCTATTCCCCAGCGGCTGGGGATTGGCTCGTGCAGCGTGCGGCTGTGGCAGGAATTTCGTTGACCCTGCTGGAAAAAGTCGGGTTGGTGGCGGTGCGACAGGAGGGGAGGGGGTACTACGATCGGTTCCGCGACCGGATTATGTTTCCGATCCGAAACACCCGTAGCCAAGTCGTGGGCTTCGGCGGTCGCATTCTTCCGAGTTCCCCTTTCGTAGATCGGGCGCCCAAGTATTATAACTCCTGCGACACACCGCTTTTCATCAAGAGTGAACAACTGTACGGGTTAGACCAGGCCCGCGCCGCGGCCACGGAAGCCGGGTTTTTGGCCGTGGTGGAAGGTTACACGGACGTCTTGATGGCACATCAGATGGGGATTGGTCACGTGGTCGCCACGATGGGCACGGCATTGAATGGTCGCCATGTCCAACAGCTGCGGCGCTTTGTGCCCCGAGTGGTGTTAGTATTTGATGCGGACGCGGGTGGCAGCACCGGCGTGGATCGCGCCTTGCAAATATTCGTCAGTCACAACACCGATCTGGCCATCGCCACGCTGCCGGAGGGCCTTGATCCGTGCGATCTGCTGCTGGAGCAGGGCCCGGAAGCGTTTCGGGCAGCCTTGGCCAACGCCGTGGACGCGCTGGAGTTCAAATTGCAACAAGTGCTTGCTGCGCCGACGGCTCAGGGCGTGGAAGGCCGGCGTCGAGCGGTCGATTCGGTGCTGGGTGTTATCGCACTGGCCCCGGAGATGGCGGGATCGGAAAGCGCGATCAAACAGCAGCTGATGCTGAGTCGCATCGCACAGCGACTGGCACTCCAAGAAGAAACGGTATGGGCACGGTTGAAGGAGCTGCGAGATGGCGTGCGCGCACGAGCGCGCGATTTGCCCAGTTCGTCCCCTGCCCGCGCCGCGGACCGTGAGTCCGACACACGATCGGCTCCGGCAGCGGCGGAGGAGCGGGAGCTGCTGGAAGTCTTGCTGGCGGACCCCGCCCTCGTGCCGGTAGCCGCGGCGGAATTGGCGGCCGAGCAAATCCGCCATCCGGGCTTGCGGGAACTCTTGGCTGGGCTCTATGATTTGCATGCGGCAGGCGAGCCTCCTACGCTCGACCTGCTGCGGGCTCGGATCGAGAATCCGCGGTTGGCGGCCGTGGCCCTGGATCTCCAGGACATCGGCCGCATGAGTACCGACCGGCCCGGCTGGCTGCGACGGATCTTGGCCGAATTTCGTCGCAAGCATCAAGTCGAGCCCAGACAGCAAGAACTCAAGAACCAGCTGCAGGCCGCCAGCGATCACGAGACGGCGCTCGCATTGCTGCGGCAACTGCAGAATCCAAACTAGGTGTTCGAAGAGGAGGCAGCGGTGTTTCTTTCAACTGCTCTTGTTAGTCCTTCCTGTAATCGAAACGGCGCTCCAGCCCTTCTCGAACCCGCAATCCGCGTAGTGATCTCCTGCGGTCCCCACTGCTGCGGACCTCAGGACTTGAGGTGAGGAGGGGTTTGATGGATCTGAAAGTTGACGAAGGGCTGAAGGCATTACTCGTTTCGGGCAAGGAGAAAGGCTATCTGACCTACGGTCAGGTGAATGACTACTTGCCGGATGATGCCGTCAATCCCGAAAAACTGGATCAGCTCTTGCTCATCCTCGAAGAGCACGGCATTGAGCTGATTGACGAATCCGAAGCCGAGGAGCGCGAAGCCGGCCCGAGAACGGGCCCGCGGGACGAAGAGGTGCGCGGGGAGCTCGACCTGAGTTTCATCGAGGAAGAGGACAACCGCCGAACCGACGATCCCGTGCGGATGTATCTGACGCAGATGGGCGAGATCCCGCTTCTGAAACGGGAAGAGGAGATCGCGCTCGCCAAGAAAATCGAAGTCACGCGTAAACGGTTCCGCCGCAAAGTACTGGAATGCGATGGAGCCCTCCGCAAGGTGGTGGATACGCTTAAACGGGTTCACACCACGGAATTGCCTTTTGATCGCACGATCAAGGTGTCGCTCACCGAGAATCTGGAGAAAGACAAGATTCTCCAGCGCATGCCTCACAATCTCAAGACGCTGGATCACTTGATGGAGCTCAACGACCAGGAATTCCAGCTCCTTCTCGATCCGCGGACACCCGAAGAGCAAAAGCGAGTGCTGCGCCGCAACATCCGCTTGCGGCGGCGCAAGGCCGTGACGCTGGTTGAAGAGCTCAGCATCCGCACGCAGAAAGTCCAGCCGCTCATGAAGACGATGGAACAAACATCGGTCCGGATGGACGAGCTGGAACAGCAGATCGAAGACCTGAAAGGTCTGCGCAACGCCAAGGAGGATCGTGCCAATCTGGAAAAAGAGCTGAACGACCTTATGCTCATGACGCTGGAGGAACCAATCAGCCTCCGCAAGCGCGTTGAAATCGTCAAGAAGCGCTTCGCAGAGTATGAGGAAGCCAAGCGGGCCCTGTCCGGCGGCAATTTACGGCTGGTGGTGAGCATTGCCAAGAAGTACCGCAACCGTGGGCTGAGCTTCCTGGATCTGATTCAGGAAGGGAACACGGGCCTGATGCGAGCCGTCGACAAGTACGAGTATCGCCGCGGCTACAAGTTCAGCACCTATGCCACGTGGTGGATTCGCCAGGCGATCACGCGGGCCATCGCCGACCAGGCCCGGACGATTCGTATCCCCGTGCACATGATCGAAACGATGAGCAAGCTCCGCAACGTCTCCAAGAAGTTGCTGCAAGAGATGGGGCGGGAGCCGACCATCGAAGAAACCGCCCGGGCCGCTGGCATCACGGTTGAGGAAACGCGCCGGGTTCTCAAAATCAGCCGTCATCCCATCAGCCTGGACCGTCCCGTAGGCGAAAGTGAAGATAGCTATTTTGGTGACTTTATTGAAGATAACAGCGCCGAGTCCCCGGTTAGTGCAGCCACCCAGGAGATGCTCAAGGATAAAATCGAGCAGGTCCTGAAAACGTTGACCTATCGGGAGCGGGAAATCATCAAGCTGCGTTACGGCCTGGGGGATGGCTACACCTACACGCTGGAAGAGGTCGGCCGGATTTTCAAGGTTACCCGGGAGCGCGTCCGGCAGATCGAAGCCAAAGCCGTCCGTAAGCTACAACATCCTGTTCGCAGCCGCCAACTCGAGGGCTTCCTCGATGGCGTCCTCCGCCGCTGACCACCTCACCGCCGGTCCCTTGGACCGGCGGTTTTCTTTTGCATAGAGTAAACTAAAGGTAGGCAGCGGTGCGGAGGGGTATTCCGAATTCGCAGTCTCGCCGGGCCCCATCACCACCTTCGCTGTCTCCCAGGGAGACTTACGATGGCAGGACCTGCCACGATCCTTCGCGAGATCCATCGCTTGCGCCGCCATGCAAAAGACTTACAAGCCGAAATCGACCGTGGGCCGCGGCTGCTCAAAGCTCAACGGACCAAGGTAGCCAAGCAGGAAGAGGCCTTGCAAGGAGGGCACGACACCCTGAAGCGACTCAAGATGTCCAGCCACGACAAGGAAGTCCAGCTCAAGGCCACATTGCAGCAGATCAACAAGCATGAGAACCAGTTGAACGAGGCTGGCTCCAAGAAGGAATACGACGCCCTGAAAACCGAGATCGCCGCCGACAAGAAAAAATGCCAGGAGCTGGAGGACGAAATCCTGGGCCACATGGCCGAGATCGAAGAGCGCACGGCCCAGCTCCCCGCACTGGAAAAGGCCGTGCAGCATGCCAAGGCCGAGTACGCCGAACACGAGAAGAACGCTCAGGGCCGTATCGCCGGCCTCACCGAGCAGCTCAATAAGGCGTTGGCGGACATCCAACAAATTGAGTCGACTCTGCCATCGGATATCCGGCCACAGTACGACCGGTTGGTGGCCGCCCGCGGCGAAGACGCCATGGCCGCGGTGGAACACCGCACGTGCATGGCCTGCTACACGGAAATCACCGCCCAGAGCTACAACGATCTGATGCTGAGCCAGTTTGTGTTTTGCAAGAATTGTGGACGAGCGCTCTATCTGCCGGACTGATATCGCCGCCCGCCGGGCCGGACCGAGTACGCTCCTTCCAACCCGTTGCCATTGACTCGGCACGATCAATCCAAGGATGGGAGTCTTTTGATGATTGCCAATCCGGTTGCCTCGTCCGATCCAAGTCTTTCCCCCTCCAAGGACCGGCCTCTGCCGGGAGCGCGTGCAGCACTCGTGTTGCTGCTGTGCATCAATCTCTTCAATTACATCGACCGGCAAGTGTTGGCAGCGGTCGTGCCTTTCCTCCGACCGCTGGCGCAGAATCTGGGCGATTCACCTCTGGCGGCGCTCCTGGGCTGGCTCCAGCGACTGCTTGGTTCCAATCCGGAAAATGCCCTGATCGGCCTGTTGGCGATGGCCTTCATGGTGACGTACATGATTGCCGCGCCGCTGTTTGGCTGGCTCGCAGAACGTACGTCGCGCTGGCTGCTAGTTGGTGTCGGCGTCATTCTGTGGAGCCTGGCCAGTGGGGCGACCGGGTTGGCCCAAACCTTTGGCGTTCTGCTGCTGACGCGCTGCTTGGTGGGTATCGGCGAAGCCGCCTACGGTCCGGTCGCGCCGACGATGATCTCCGATCTGTATCCGGTCAAAGTCCGTGGCAGCGTACTGGCCTGGTTCTACATGGCCATCCCGGTCGGAAGCGCCTTGGGCTTTGTCCTGGGAGGCCAAGTCGCCGACTCAGCCTGGCTTACGGCGTGGGGCGTGGATCCGGAGGCGCGTTGGCGATGGGCCTTTTACTTGGTCGTGCCGCCGGGCCTGCTGCTGGGCCTGTGGTGCTGGCTGATGCCGGAGCCGGCACGCGGCCAAGCCGATCTGGGTGATGGGCATCCGCCGCGTCAGGCCAGCTTGCGGGACTACTTGCTGCTGCTGCGGACGCCGTCCTACGTGCTGGATACGCTGGGCATGGCCGCCATGACCTTTGCCCTGGGCGGAATTGGCTTCTGGATGCCATCGTATATCCACGAGTTTCGCGGCGAACCGAATCTCGGCCGGGTGAACCTGATTTTTGGGGCCATCGTGGTCGTGGCTGGTTTGACAGCCACGCTGTTGGGCGGCATTGCAGGAGACAAGCTCCGTGCCCGTTTCCCGGGCTCGTACTTCCTGGTCTCCGGCATGGCGATGTTGATCGGGTTCCCGTTCTCTGTGTTGATGCTTTATGTCCCATTTCCATGGAACTGGCTCGTGATCTTCCTAGCTTGCTTCTGCCTGTTCTTCAATACGGGACCCACGAATACGATCCTGGCCAACGTGACTCACCCTTCTATCCGGGCCAGCGCGTTTGCGTTGAATATCTTGGTGATCCACTTGCTGGGAGATGTCATCTCCCCGCTGGTCATCGGTGCCATAACGGATGCGTCCGGCAAGAACATGAACATTGCCTTTCTGTTCGTCTCTGCGGCGGTCTTGCTGGGAGGCGTTCTCTGGCTTTGGGGAGCACGCTACCTGGCCCGTGACACCGCCCTGGCTCCGACCCGCCTGGCCGAACCGAGGTAGTTCATCCTCCAGTAGAGTTTTCGCGCCTTGTCGCTTCTGGCACAAAAATATATACTTACGCCAATATGATCCTCTCCACGAATGAACCACCACCTTGTCTGCCGAGAGCAGAACGGCTGCGGAGTGCATTGGAACAGGCCGGCTGGCGATGCACACGGCAGCGGGCGGCCGTGTTTGATTACCTGTGTGCGGTGGAATCCCATCCCACGGCGGAGGACGTATACCAAGCCGTCCGGCGCCGGCTTCCCAAAATCAGTCTCGCCACCGTGTACAAGGCCCTGGAAGCCCTGGTCGATAGCCAGCTTGCTGAGAAGCTGACATCCGGCAACGGCCCCGCTCGATTCGACTGCCATCACCAGGCCCATTATCATTTCCGCTGCGTGGATAGCGATGAGGTGCGCGATTTGCCGGTCGCTTACGACCCGCAGTTGATTGACAAACTGGATCCTCAGCTCATTTCCCATCTGCGCCAGCAGGGATTTCACGTCACGGGTTATCGCCTCGAGGTGCTCGGGCATTTGCAGAAAACATGAATCTTCCCGTCCGCAGAGCTGGCATCAGGCGGAAATGTTGTGGCATTCCACGCGACGCTGGACACGTTTGAGCAGACCGGCCAGCACACGTCCCGGACCGATCTCGTAAAAGCCATCGTAGCCGGCGCCCAACAGGTTTCGCATCGTCTGCTCCCACAACACCGGCTGGAGCACCTGCCGGATCAACAAGCTGCGGATCTCCTCCGGATCGGTGTGTGGCTGGGCATCGACGTTGGACCAGACCGGAATGCGCGGCCGCTGCATCGGGACGCGCGCCAACGCATCCGCGAGTTGCTGGTCGGCCGGCCGCATTAACGTGGTATGAAAGGCCCCGGCCACCGCGAGACGAATCGTTCGCCCGCCGAAATTTCCGGCCAGGCGTTCCACGGCTTCGCAGGCCGCTTGGGTGCCCGAGACTACAATGTTGCCCGGACAAAGCAGATTGGCGATTTCGAGCGTTTCGCTGCCCCGAGCCTGGGTGCAGAGTTCTTCGACCTTGGCCGGGTCCAGCCCGAGCACACTGATCATGCCACTTGGTACGGCATCGGCGGCCGCTTGCATGGCCTCGCCCCGCCGCTGCACGACACGCAATCCATCCTGGAACGTCAACGCGCCGGCATAGACCAAGGCCGTGTATTCGCCCAGGCTGAGCCCGGCTGTGGCGCTTGCCCGATCGATGGCATCCGGATCGCTGACGCGGAGAGCTTCCACCGCGGCCAAGCTCGTCACAAAGATGGCGGGCTGACTGATGGCCGTCGCATTCAACTTCGCTTCGGGTCCCTGAAAGCAGAGCTCGGCGAGATTGTAATTCAGGATGTGGGCCGCTTCTTCGTAGACCAGCCGGGCGGCGGGTAAGGTTTCGACCAGCGTCCGGCCCATGCCGACGGCCTGAGCACCCTGCCCTGGGAAAAGAAATGCAACCTTGCTCACGGAAGATATCCTATTCCGGCGGTTGAAATGATGGGCGCCAGCGCGCGGTTCCGAACCGCCGCTAAACAGCATCTTCGTCTTCGGTTTGCGTGCTTGCTTCCAGTTCCAGCTCTTGCACGATCAGTTCGTTGAGCTTGGCTTTGGTGTAGCGGGCGGCCATGCCGAGGGCATTCTTGATCGCCTGGTCACCGGAGCTGCCGTGGCAGATAATGCAAATGCCGTCGATCCCGAGTAGGGGTGCGCCGCCCTGGGAACTGTAATCATACCGTTCCACCAGGGCTTGCAGCGCCTGCTGGGCGCGCGGGCGTTCCGCATCGAGAGCTCCGAGGACGTCCTTGGCGGCCATCTTCATGGCAAAGTCGAAGACCCCCTCGGACACTTTCAAAACGACATTGCCAACGAAGCCGTCGGTCACGACGACATCACACGCCCCCCGGTTGATATCGCGGCCCTCGACGTTGCCGATGAATTGTTCGCGTAGGTGGCTGCTGTTGAAAAGGGCATGGGTTTCCTTGGCCAGATCATGCCCTTTTTGCTCCTCGGATCCGATATTCATCAGGCCAATCGTGGGGCGGTCGCGCTGCAAAATGTGTCGCGCAAAAATGCTCCCCATGATGCCGTATTGGAAGAGGTGCGTCGGTTTCGGATTAACGTTGGCGCCTACATCCAGCAGCACGCACGGACCGCGCAAGCTCGGCATGACGGCCGCAATTCCGGGCCGGCGGACATTTTTCAGAAAGCGCCGCAGACGCAAGCCGCCGGCCACCATGGCACCTGTATTGCCCGCGCTGACAATGGCCTCGACTTTCCGCTCGGCGAGAAGCTGCCAGCAGCGGCTGATCGAGTTGTCCGGCTTCTTCCGCAAAGCCAGCACGGGAGTCTCTTCCATCGTGATCACCTGGGTGCAATGGAAGATCTCCAGCCGGTCATTCGGGAATGTCCCCGGCGGGAAGCACGGCTCGATCTGGGCGCGGTCGCCAACCAACAGGACATGCAGCTCTGGGTCGGCAGCCACTGCTTTCACGGCCCCGGCAACGATTGGTCCGGGCGCATCATCACCGCCCATCGCGTCCAACGCGATACGCATAGATCATTTCTCCTCTTCCATCGATACCACTTCCCGGCCTTGATAGTGGCCGCAGTTAGGGCAGACGCGATGCGGCAACACCGGCTCATTGCACCGACTGCAGTACTGCACCTGGAGAGGTTTGATGTGGTGATGACTCCGCCGTTTGCCCTGGCGGGCATGGGAGGTTCGTCGCTTTGGGACTGCCATGGCACTCGTCCTGTCTAAATCAAACTAGGGGGTAAAGCCCGCTATCCTAGGTCTGCTCCAGAACCACGTCAAGGGAAGCCGACCGTAGTCCAGTATATTTACAATGCCGCCATCAAGTAGTCCGTAGCAGTTCGCTACGGACTACGGACTACGAACCACGCACTACGGACGACTTGCCGATGCCTTGTGAGCCTCGCAGGCGGTTCCTATAATTCAACACGATGGGGAGAAACCGGAGTTTAGTCGCCGTCCACGAAGAGGTGGAGTCATTGTGCCGGAGCGACCTCGGATCCTGGTTTTGGAAGGTTCCAACCATGCGGTAGGAGACCTGCTGCAAGGCTCCCAGCCGGGCTGGGAGTTGGTCCGAGTCGCCGATCCCGGTCAGGGATTGGCTCTCCTGCGCAGCGAACACTTCGATGGCATCTACGCGGATACCCACGATCCGCTCGTCTGGGCCCAGGCCGAAAACCTCCTTCAGGCTGAGCGCATCCTCGAAGCTCTTGCGGACGGTGTGGCGGTGGTCAACGCAGACCTGCGGATCACCTGGGCCAACCGGACGTTCGAAAAGTGGTGCGATGGTCCCTTGCTCGGCCGAAGCTTTTACGAGGCCCTCGGTTCCCCGGAGATCCTGGGGCCAGACTACTGTCCCTTCCACAGCGCCTTGTCCGGCAAAACGATCTCCACCCGGCTTCATTGCCACGATAACCGCTACCTCGACCTGCACGTTACCCCCGTTTACAATGCTGAAAATAAGGTCAGCCAATTGATCAGCCTGGCCCGGGACGTCACTTCGGAAGTGCAACAGCAGCAGAAACTCGATGCCCTGCACCAGGCCGGCCGACAGCTGGCCGACTTGAGTCCCGATCAGCTTTCTGAGATGAGCGTGGAAGAACGAATTGAAATGCTCAAGCTCAACATCCGCCGGCTCACGCATGATCTGCTCCACTACGATGTCATCGAAATTCGCTTGCTCGACCCGCAAACGGGCCGGCTGGAGCCGCTCCTCCAGGAAGGGATGACTCCGGGTGCTGCCGGCCGCGTCCTTTACGCCAAGGCGGAAGGGAATGGCATCACAGGTTTTGTGGCCGCAACGGGAAAAAGCTACCTCTGTCCGGATACGGCGACCGATCCCCTCTTCCTCGAAGGATCGGCCGGGGCGCGCAGCTCGTTGACGATCCCGCTCCTCATTCAGGATGAGGTCATCGGCACGTTCAACGTGGAAAGTCCCAAGTTGAACGCCTTCGGCGAAGACGATCTCCAATTTGCGGAGATTTTCAGCCGCGAATTGGCCGCCGCTCTGCACACGCTCCAGCTCCTCACCGCGGAGAAGCGCAGCTCGGCCTCGCAATCGATTGAAGCGATTAGCCGTGAGGTGGTGCTGCCGGTAGACGACATCCTGGCCGCAGCGACGACCGTGCTCGATCGGTACATCGGCCATGAACCGGAACTGGCTGAGAAGCTACGGCAAATCCTCACGAGCGCCCGCGCCATCAAGCAGTCGATCCAGAAAGTGGGCGAAGACCTGACCGCGACCAAGACCCCGGCACGCACCGGCGAGGGCAGCCATCCGCGTCTGAAGGGCCTCCGCCTGCTCGTGATTGACAATGATGATCGTGTCCGGCGCTCGGCGCACATCATCCTGGGACGGTTTGGCTGCGTGGTGGAAACGGCGCGCGATGGGCAGGAAGCTCTGACCATGGCCCGCTTGAGCACGTACGATGCCATCCTGGTGGATATCCGTCTGCCTGACCTATCCGGCTACGAGATCTATCGACAGCTCCGCCAGGCCCAGCCCAAAGCCCGCGTGATTCTCATGACCGCCTACGGATATGATGCGTCCCACTCAATCGTCAAATGTCGCCAGGAAGGCCTTCGCTATGTCCTCTTCAAGCCCTTCCACGTCGATCAACTGTTGGATGTGCTCGAGAATCCTACCGACAGCCCCGTGCAGAACACGAAATGTGGCGTATAAATGAATAGTCTGTAGTCCGTGGTCCGTAGTCGGTAGCCATTTGGCTACGGAGCACGGACTACAGATTAAAAACAAGGATCGCTGCATGCTTGTGCTTGAGATGATCGGGTTTTCCGGGGTCTGCATTGGCCATACGGCTTTGTTGACCTTGAGCATCAATTGGTGGTATTCCTTCGCACTGCCCGCCCGTTTTCTGAGCTGCCTGCGGTTGGCCCACGGCGCGCTCGTGGTGGGCGGTCTCGTCGCTTTCACCCGGGCGTATTGGTTCCCCTCCACCGCCGCGGGGATATTGTCCTTTGGTCCGCTCGGACAGTCGGCGGCGGCAGCGTATGCACTGCTGTGTGGTTTCATCGGTCTGGGCTATGTGCCGCTCCTGACCCTTTGGCGTTTTTGTCGCCGATGGCCGGCAGCGCTGCGGAGCAACCATACGGCCACAGTCGACGTGGCGTCTCGGCTGGGATACAAGCCAATCGGGCGGGGCAAGTACCGTGCGCTTGCTCACTTACCTGGCAATGAGATTTTTCGGGTTGATTTCGCGGAGCGGACGCTTGGCGTGCCTCAGCTCCCGGTTGCCTGGGACGGCTTGACGATCCTGCACGTGAGCGATTTGCACTTGTGCGGCACGCCGGATCGCGTGTTTTTTCAGCAGGTCATGGACCTCTGCTCGGCCTGGGAACCCGATCTGGTAGCGATCACCGGGGACATCGTCGACAGCAATCATCATCATCGCTGGATCGTGCCGATTCTGGGCCGGCTCCGCTGGCGCTTGGCTGCATTTGCGATCCTCGGCAACCATGATGCGCGGCGGGAACCCGTCCTGGTTCGGCGGCGTTTGCAGCGGCTCGGCATCCGCGTGTTGGCCAACGCCTGGGAGCAACTGGAGGTGCGAGGTGAACCGCTCATCGTCATTGGCCATGAAGGCCCGTGGTTTCGGCCCGCTCCCGATTTGACTGCCTGTCCGCTGGGAAGCTTTCGACTTTGCTTGAGCCACACCCCTGATAACATTCGCTGGGCCCAACAGCACGACATCCAATTGATGTTGGCCGGCCACAACCACGGCGGCCAGATTCGTCTGCCGTTGGTCGGCTCGGTGATCGTGCCGAGCCGTTATGGCCGGCGCTACGACTGTGGCACATTTTTCGAACCGCCGACGCTGCTCCATGTCAGCCGCGGTCTGAGCGGTAAGGAGCCGGTGCGCTACAATTGCCGGCCGGAGGTGGCAAAGCTCGTGCTCCGAAGATAGAATCTTCAACCGTAGTTCTTTGCTTTGGGCTACGGACCACGGACCACGGACTATGCCAACTTTGCGATCAACCGACATCTACATCGAGGATATCTCGTACCGTTACGAGGATTTTGTCTACCGGGCGCCAATCAAATTTGGCGGAGTAGCCCTGGATCGTGCTACCAACCTGAATGTGGAATGCACAGTGCGGACGGCCGGCGGGCGAAGAAGCAAAGGGTTTGGCTCGATGCCGCTGGGGAATGTGTGGTCGTTTTCTTCGCGGGTCTTGGGTTACGATGCCACGCTAGGAGCCATGAAGGCACTGGCGGAACAGATTGCCATCCTTACCGCAACTTACAAAGAAGCCGGCCATCCGATTGATTTGACACTGGCCTTGGAACCGGCCTACGTGCAGGCCGCCCGGGAGGTTTCCCAGCGTCTGCATCTGGCGGAACCGATCCCATTCTTGTGCACGCTGGTGACGGCCAGTCCCTTTGATGCGGCCCTGCACGATGCGTTCGGCAAGGTCCATGGTCTCAATTGCTACCACACCTACGGCCCGGAGTTCATGACGCATGACCTGGACCATTACCTGGGCCCCGAATTCCAGGGGGAAACGCTCGATCGCTACGTCTCGAAGGATCCCAAGCCATGCCTGCCGCTGTATCATCTGATTGGCGCACTGGATCCGCTTGAGGAGTGCGATGTGCAGAAGCGGATCGGCGATGGCCTCCCCGAGACGCTGCCGGAGTGGATCCGCCAAGATGGGTTGACGCACCTCAAGATCAAGCTGAATGGCGATGACCTGACCTGGGACGTGGAGCGCGTGGTACGGATTGATCGTGTGGCCACCGAGACGCAGCGGCAACGGGGTGTCGAGCGGTGGGTTTACTCGCTGGACTTCAACGAACGATGCCCCGACGTCCGTTATTTGCTGGAGTTCTTGAAGCGGACCCAGGAGAAAACGCCGCTGGGGTTCGAGCGGATCCAGTACATCGAGCAGCCGACCGCCCGTGATCTCAAGGCTCATCGGACCAACGTGATGCATGAGGCATCCCGGCTACGGCCGGTGGTGATCGATGAATCCCTGGTCGATCTGGAAAGCCTTCAGCTGGCGCGGCAGATGGGCTACACCGGTGCGGCCCTGAAAGCCTGTAAGGGACAAAGCCAGTCGCTTTTGTTGGCCGCGGCGGCCCAGAAGTACGGCATGTTCTTGTGTGTGCAAGACCTTACCTGCCCCGGTGCCGCGCTCATTCATTCGGCTGGCTTGGCGGCACACGTCCCCGGGGTGGCCGCCATCGAGAGCAATGCCCGGCAATATGTGCCGGCTGCCAATAAGCCATGGGAAGAGCGTTTTCCTGGCATCTTCCGGATCACCGACGGCACGATGGCGACGGGAGTGCTTACCGGCCTGGGCTTGGGCGCTGTCGAAACGCAAGAATAGCGGCCGGCTCGGGCAGTACGGCGTACGGGAGTCTCGGTACAGCAAAGAATTGCATCAGGAGAGTCATCATGCAATCGAGCAGGAAATGGGGGATGATCCTCGCCATCAGTTTGGCCTTGTATTTGGCGACCCTTGCGCCGGCAGAACCGACCGCTGAAGGGAAAGGGAAAGCCGGCCCAGCGACCGGGCCTCTCCGCGTTTTGAAGAGCAATCCCCGATACTTCACCGATGGCTCGGGCAAGGCGATCTATTTGGCGGGTAGCCACAATTGGCACAATTTCCAGGACAACGGTCACCGGCTGCCCGAAAGTCAGGATCCGCCTCCCATCTTCGATTACGACGGCTATCTCGACCTTTTGCAAAAGCACAACCACAACTTTTTTCGACTTTGGCGTTGGGAAGTTCCGAAATGGACCGATGC